>JAAWSG010000046.1 GCA_022801435.1 Lawsonibacter sp. | reverse complement strand
CCATCTGGTCAGCCCGCTCCTTGGGCGTGGGGAGTTTCGCATTGATTTTATACAGCGTGTTGGATACCACCAGCGCCATTTCGTAGCGGCTCATCGGCTGGCCCACAGCTTCCCCCTGGGTGGGGGTTTGCTCCACGGCGGTCCCCAGCAAAAGGTCATTCTGAGCGGCCACCATACAGGCGGGCACGTACCAGGGAGAGGTGGGGCCGGTATAGCTGGCAAGCTGCTCCGGGAAAAAGGCGCTGACCAGCATCACGCAGAATTGCGCGTAGGTCACGTTGGCGTTGGGGGCAAACGTGCCGTCCGGGTTGCCGGAAATCCACTTGTGTTCCGCGGCCTGTTCAATGCTCGCATAGCCCCAAAAGGACTTGGGCACGTCGGAAAAGGTGGGGGTCTCGTAGACGGCCAGCGCCGGGACCGCCAGGGACAGCGCAAGGACCAGGGCCAGGGCAAGGCTCAAAGACTTCGATTTCATGAGTTGAGAATACACTCCTTTTCAGGTTTTTGTCCATTGTACCCCATTCCTCCAAATCCCGCAAGATGGTTTTTGTGCGGTCGGTGGTTTTGCGGATACGTTCCGCCAATTCGCGGGGACAGGAAAACCGCTTGAATTTTGGGGGATGAAATAGTATAATAAAATCTCCGGCCCCTTTGGCAGGACAGAGGGGCTATGATACGCCGCGGCATAGATTTGGAGGTTTTTATGGATCGCACCACCGTGATTTCCCCAAAACAGGTTCAGGAGCAGCTGGAGCACTGCCGGCAGGTGGCCCGGCTCACCACCCAGTGGGACGAACCCCCCCTGGCCTTTGTGGATACCTACGGCTGCCAGCAGAATGAGGCGGACTCGGAGCGCATCCGGGGATACCTGGCCCAAATGGGGTTCGGCTTTACCGGGGATGAGGAACAGGCCCGGGTCATCGTCATCAACACCTGCGCCATCCGGGAGCACGCCGAGCAGCGGGTGCTGGGCAACGTGGGGGCGCTGGTCCACGTGAAGCGGCGGCATCCCGAGCAGCTCATCTGCCTGTGCGGCTGCATGATGCAGGAGGAGCGGGTGGCGGAGAAGATCCGGCAGTCCTACCGGCACGTGGACCTGGTCTTCGGCCCCCATGCCCTGTGGCGGTTCCCGGAGATGGTCCATACCCTCCTCACCCAGCGGGGCAGGCTGTTCCAAAACGCGGATGAGGCGGGCTCCATCGCCGAGGGTATCCCGGTGGTCCGGCAGGACAATGTGAAGGCCTGGGTCTCCGTGATGTATGGCTGCAACAACTTCTGCTCCTACTGCATCGTCCCCTACGTCCGGGGCCGGGAGCGCTCCCGCAGGCCGGAGGACATTCTGGACGAAGTGCGCCGCCTGGCGGAGGAGGGGTATCGGGACATCACCCTCCTGGGCCAGAACGTGAACTCCTACGGCAGGGACCTGGACGGGGCTGTGGACTTCTCCCGGCTGCTGGAGCGGGTGAACGCCCTGCCCGGGGATTTCCTCATCCGCTTCATGACCTCCCACCCCAAGGACGCCACCCAAGCCCTCTTTGAGACCATGGCCCGGTGCGAAAAGGTGGCCCCGGTGCTCCACCTGCCCTTCCAGGCGGGGAACGACCGGGTGCTCAAGGTCATGAACCGCCGCCATACCCGGGAGGAGTATTTGGACAAAATCCGCGCCCTCAAAGCGCTGATTCCCGAAATCGTGCTCACGTCAGACGTCATCGTGGGCTTCCCGGGGGAGACCGAGGCGGAGTTTGAGGATACCCTCCAGGTGCTGGAGGAGGTGCGGTTTGACGCGCTGTTTACCTTTATCTTCTCCCCCCGCCCCGGAACCCCCGCCGCGGAGATGGACGACCCCGTCCCCCGGGAGGAGAAACTGCGCTGGTTTAACCGCCTCACCGCCCTCCAGGACAAAATTTCGGAGGAGAAGCACGCCGCCTATGTGGGGAAAACCCTCCGGTGTCTGGTGGACGGCCTGACCGGGGATGAGCGCTTCCCCCTCTCCGCCCGCACCCCGGGGAACCGGCTGGTCCGCGCCGCCGGCCCCCTGTCCGCCGCGGGTCAGTTCCAAACCATCAAAATCACCGGCGCCAATAAGTGGTCCCTGAGCGGAGAACTGGTCTAACCTCCCCCCCGCTGTAATCAACCGCAGAAATCCCATCATGCACCGGATTCCATGTCCGCATATCAGATCCGCCGGTCCTCCACAGGCCGGCCGTGCTCGCAGGAGAGAAAGGAAGGAACACCCATGCCGGAGCTGACCCCGATGATGCAGCAATACCAGGAGATCAAGGCCCAGAACCCGGATTCCATTTTGTTTTTCCGGCTGGGGGATTTTTATGAGATGTTCTTTGAGGACGCGAAGCTGGCATCCAAGGAGCTGGACCTGACGCTGACCACCCGGGACCGGAACAAGCCGCCGGAGGAGCGGGTCCCCATGTGCGGAGTGCCCTACCACTCCTGCGAGGGGTACATCTCCCGTCTGATGGCCAAGGGGTACAAGGTGGCCATCTGCGAGCAGACCGAGGACCCGGCGCAGGCCAAGGGTCTGGTGGAGCGGGACATCATCCGGGTGGTGACGCCGGGGACGGTGATCTCCTCGTCCATGCTGGAGGAGGGGAAGAACAACTACATCTGCGGGATTTATGCCGACTCCCGGTGTGTGGGGCTGTGCCTGTGCGACATCTCCACCGGGGAGGTCTACGCCACCTCCTTTCCCGCGGGGGAGGGGGCGCTGGGCCACCTGGAGAACGAGCTGGCCCGCTTCCACCCCACCGAGGCGGTGCTCTCCGACGGGGCCTTCCACACCCCCGGCCTGACCGAATTCCTCCGGGAGCGGCTGGGCTGCCTGTGCGAGAACGGAGGGGAGGCCCGCTTCCGCCCCGACGCCGCCCGGCCCCTGGCGGAGAAGCAGTTCACCTCCGGCCTGGACACCCTGCCCCCAGGGGAGGAGGGGGCAATTCAGGCGGCGGGGGGGCTGCTGACCTATCTGTACGAGACCCAGAAGACCGACCTGAGCCATATCTCCCAGTTCACCTACTACGCCGCGGGCCAGTTTATGGAGCTGGACCTCACCGCCCGGCAGACCCTGGAGCTCACCTCCACCCTCCGGGGGAAGGAGAAGCGGGGGTCCCTGCTGTGGGCGCTGGACCGGACCAAAACCGCCATGGGCCGGAGGCTGATCCGGGGGTGGATGGAGCGGCCCCTCCTCTCCCCTGTGCAGATCGCCCGCCGGCAGCAGGCGGTGGCCGGCCTGGTGGAGAACACCATCGCCCGGGAGGAGCTGGCCGCCGCCCTCCGGGAGGTCACCGACCTGGAGCGGCTCATCGGGCGGGTGGTGTACGGCTCCGCCGGGGGACGGGACCTGGCGGCGCTGGGGACCGGACTGGGAAAGCTGTCCCGGGTACGAGACCTTCTGGAGGGCTGCCCCTCCGCCCTGCTGGACACCCTCCGGGAGGAGATGGACGACCTGCCCGATCTGCGGGAGCTGCTGGGGCGGGCCCTGGTGGACGAGCCCCCCTTCTCCGTCCGGGAGGGAGGTTTTATCCGGGCGGGCTACAGCGGCGAGGTGGACCGGCTGCGGGACCTGCTGGAGCACAGCGCCGAGCTCCTGGCCCAGCTGGAGACCCGCACCCGGGAGCAGTCGGGCATCAAGAACATGAAGATCAAGTCCAACAAGGTGTTTGGATACTACATCGAGGTGGCCAAATCCCAGACCGGCCTGGTCCCCCAGGACTGGGTGCGCAAGCAGACCACCGTCAACGCTGAGCGGTATATCTCCCAGGAGCTGAAGGAGCTGGAGCACGAGATCCTCTCCGCCCAGGAGCGGGTCACCGCCCTGGAGTACCAGCTGTTTACCCAGATAAAAGAGCAGGTGTGCGCCCAGGCGGGACGGATTCAAAAAACCGCCGCCGCCGTGGCCCAGGCCGACGTGCTGGCCTCCTTCGCCGCCGTGGCCGCGGACAACGGCTACTGTATGCCCCAGGTGGACAGCTCCGGGAGCATCACCATTGTGGAGGGGCGGCACCCGGTGGTGGAGAAGATGCTGAAGGGGTCCCTTTTTGTCCCCAACGACACCCACATGGACCGGGGCGAGGACCTGTGCGCCATCATCACCGGACCCAACATGGCGGGCAAGTCCACCTATATGCGTCAGGTGGCCCTCATCGTCCTCATGGCGCAGATGGGTTCCTTTGTCCCCGCCAGGTCCGCCCGCATCGGAGTGGTGGACCGCATCTTTACCCGCATCGGGGCCAGCGACGACCTGTCCGCCGGTCAGTCCACCTTCATGGTGGAGATGGCGGAGGTGGCCTCCCTGCTGAAAAACGCCACAAAGGACTCCCTGCTCATCCTGGACGAGATCGGACGGGGGACCTCCACCTATGACGGGATGGCCATCGCCCGGGCGGTGTTGGAGCACTGCGCCGACCCCAGGAGCTTGGGGTGCAAGACCCTGTTTGCCACCCATTACCACGAGCTCACCTGCCTGGAGGGGACCCTGCCCGGGGTGAAAAATTACAACATCGCCGCCCGAAAAAAGGGCGGAGAGGTGATTTTCCTGCGTAAAATTGTCCGGGGCGGGGCGGACCAGAGCTACGGGGTGGAGGTGGCCAAGCTGGCCGGCGTCCCGGAGCGGGTGGTGCGGCGGGCCCGGGAGCTGCTGGCCGAGCTGGAGAGCGGTCAGACTATCCTCCCCGCCGGAAAAACGAAAAATGACAGCCAGGAGGACGAGTCCCAGATCACTTTGGGGGACGTGGGAGGCGAGAGCGTGCTCAGCCGGCTGCGCATGACCGACGTGAACCTCCTCTCCCCCCTGGAGGCCCTGAACCTGCTGGCTGAACTGAAACGGGATTTGAACGGGGGTTAGCGCCCCAGGGCCTCCAGCATCAGCAGCACTCCCAGCTGAAAGCCCGCCCGGTAGTAGTGGAAGCTGAGCCGGTCCGCCTGCTCCCCCTCCAAATCAATGAGCCGGTCCGCAAATTCCAGCCCCAATACCTGGACGACCCGGTCCCACTCCGCACAGCATTTGTCATCCAGCTCCTGTTGCTTTTTGTCCGCGATAGGGGTAATATCGTATTTGCCATCAAATATTTTTTGCAGGATATCCATTGTGTACCTCCCTTTTGGGGTTTCGTTTTCCGGGACTTCTGAGAGGATTATATTGCGAAATACGAAACTTGTCAAGGGGGATATGGAATGTTTTCCAAAAACCTGTTTGGACAGCGGCTGAGAGAGTGCCGTCTCAGCGCCGGGGAGACGCAAACGCAGCTGGGCGAGGTCCTCTCCATCCACAAAAGCCGCGTCAGTGCCATGGAAAGCGGTGTAAATACCACTACAGCAGAAAAAATCGCGCTCATCTGCGAGCACTACCAGGTCTCCGCGGACTATCTGCTGGGGCTGAGCGACAACCCGGAACCGCGGGAATAGGTATGGGCGGTGGACGTGTCCGCCGAAAACCACCCGCGTGCTGGTCCCTGTACGCCTGACCGCTGCGGCGGGACGGGGTGTGGACCATTATCAACGAAGGATATTAAGAAAGAGAGAACAGATATGCCAAACATCCAAGTACTGGCCCCCCATGTGGCCGACCTGATTGCCGCCGGTGAGGTGGTGGAGCGGCCCGCCTCTGTGGCCAAGGAACTGCTGGAGAACGCCATAGACGCCGGGGCCTCCAAGGTGACGGTGGAGATCTCCCACGGGGGGATGACCTTCCTCCGGGTGACGGACGACGGGCGGGGAATCCCGGCCAGCCAGCTGACCACCGCCTTTCTCCGCCACGCCACCAGCAAGCTGCGCACCGAGTACGACCTGGAGGCCATTGGGACCCTGGGCTTCCGGGGGGAGGCGCTGGCGGCCATCTCAGCGGTCTCCCGGATGGAGGTGATGAGCCGCACCCAGGAAGCCCCGCTGGGAGCCGGCCTGCGCCTGGAGGGGGGAGTCCCCGGCGAGGTGGAGGAGGCGGGCTGTCCCCTGGGCACGACCATGGTGGTCCGGGACCTGTTCTTCAACACCCCCGCCCGGCTGAAGTTCATGAAAAAGGATGCCGCCGAGGGGGCCGCCGTCTTTGCCGCGGTCCAGCGCACCGCCCTGTCCCACCCGGAGGTGTCGGTCAAATTCATCCGGGACGGGAAACAGGAACTGCTCACCCCCGGGGACGGCCAGCTCAAGTCCGCCGTCTACGCCGTGCTGGGCCGGGAGCTGGCCCTGGGCTTCCGGGAGGTACGGGCCTCCGGGGAGGAGATGACAGTCACCGGCTTTGTCTCCATGCCCGCCTGCTGCCGGGGGAGCCGGAACTGGCAGTTTTTCTTCGTCAATGGCCGGCAAGTGAAATCCCGCCTCATGGCCGCCGCCCTGGAGGAGGCCTATAAAAATCAGCGCATGGTGGGGAAATTCCCCGGCTGCGTCCTCCATCTGGAGACAAAATTAAACGCGGTAGACGTGAACGTCCACCCCGCAAAGACAGAAGTGAAATTCGGCAGCGAACGGACGGTGTTTTCCGCGGTGTACCACGCCGTCCTCTCCACCCTGGAGGGGGACAAGAGCCACCCGTCTCTGGAGCTGCGCAATGAGTCCATTCCCGGGGTGGTCCCGACGCCGCCCCCCGCCCCGGTCCAGACCCGTTTGAATCTGCCCCAGACCTCCATGCCCGTCCGGGACGCCGCCGCCTGGAAGCAGGAGAGCAGGCAGACCAGTCCGGCCCCTGAGAGGAAGGAGGAATCCTCCCCCGTCCGCCCGCCGGAGCCGCTTCCCGCCCTGGAACCGGAGCCCGTCCAAACGCGTTTGCCTGGTCCGGAATCCATCCAGGAATCCCTCCCCCACTCGGAACCTGGCCCGGAGCCCCTCCAGGAGCCCCTCCCCCACCCGGAGCCTGGCCCGGAGCCCCTCCAGGAGCCCCTCCTCCACCCGGAACCCGTCCAGGAATCCCTCCCCCACCCGGAGCCCGACCCGGAGCCTGAGTTTCCCGGGTGGAGGGTGGCGGGGGAGCTGTTCCGTACCTACATCCTGGTGGAACAGGGGGAGGAGATGCTGCTGATCGACAAGCACGCCGCCCACGAGCGGATGAACTTCGACCGGATGAAGGCGGAGGGCTATACCCCCATGGCCCAGCGGCTTCTGACCCCGGTCACCTGCCGGCTGTCCGCCCAGGAGCAGGAGGTGCTGCTGGCCCGCCAGGAGCTGCTGGAGGAGTTCGGGTTCGACGTGGACGAGCTGGGGGGGAAGCTGGCGGTGCGGCAGGCCCCCGACTACCTGGACACGGGTGACATCCCGGCCACCCTGGAGGAAATTGCTCAAAAGCTGCTCACCACCGGAAACGCCGACCCCTCCGCCGCCCGGGACGATCTGCTGCACACCATGGCCTGCAAGGCGGCGATTAAAGGCGGCTGGCGCAGCGGGCCCCAGGAGCTGGAGCGAGTGGCCCGGGCGGTCATGTCCGGCCAGGTGCGCTACTGCCCCCATGGCCGCCCGGTTGCGGTCCGGCTGACCCAGAAGGAGCTGGAAAAGCAGTTTAAGCGGGCGTAAAAATTTGCCCCGCAGCGGAATGTGTGAAGAGAACATGAACCCCCCTGTACCCGTTCGGATACAGGGGGGTTCTTCTGTGGAGCAGGTGAAGGGAATCGAACCCTCGTGTTCAGCTTGGGAAGCTGACATTCTGCCATTGAACTACACCTGCGCGTTCAGTTCTCCCTTACTATAGCACAACCCGAAGGAATTTGCAAGCCCAAATTTTCACCTGGAGGAAAAATTTTGGAGAGGGCCGGGAACCCTTCACATGGCAGCCCCATTGAAATTTGGCGAAGATCGGATGATTGGTTTTGGGAGAAAATGCGAGGACGCCAACTTCATAAAATCTTAAAGGAATCTTAATTGCAATTTGGCCTGGGGAGGTGTATCCTGACTGTACTAATACAGTTGGTACACAACCGGCGCAATGCCGGAGAGGGGAGGTTTCTATGCTGAACCTGGACTATCGGGACGCACGCCCCATCTACGAGCAGGTCAAGGACGGCCTGCGGCGGCTGATGGTCACCGGAGTGATTCGAGAAGGGGAGAAGCTGCCGTCGGTGCGGGCAATGGCGGGGAATCTGGCCATCAATCCCAACACCATCCAGCGGGCCTATGAGGCGCTGGAGGCGGAGGGCTACGTCTACTCAATGCCGGGCAAGGGCTCCTTTGCCGCCCCCAACACCGGGGTGGATGAGGGCCGCCGGAGCGCGCTGCTGCACAGCTTTGACCAGACGGCCAGCGAGCTGCTCTTTCTGGGTATGACGGCGGAGGAGCTGTGGGAGCGAATCCGGGCGCTGAGGGGGGGAGAAACAGATGATTAAAGTCAACAATGTGGTAAAAACCTTTGAGAGCTTCCGGGCACTGGATGGGCTGACGATGCAGGTGGAGCGGGGCTCCATCTACGGGCTGGTGGGGCCCAACGGAGCGGGCAAGTCCACCATCCTGCGGCACATCATGGGGGTGTACCGGCCCGACTCCGGCTCGGTGCTGGTAGACGGGGAGCAGGTCTATGAGAACCCGGCGGTAAAGGCCAAGATTACCGCCATTCCCGATGAACTGTACTACTTCAACTCCGCCTCCACCAGGGACATGATGCGTTTTTACCGGGGACTGTACCCGCGGTTCGATGTCAAGCGGTACGAGGCCCTGCGGGAGGCTTTTCCCGCGGTGGACGAGCGGCAGCCCATCCGCCGGCTGTCCAAGGGGATGCAGAAGCAGTCCGCCTTCTGGCTGGCCCTGTGCTGCGGACCCGAGGTGCTGGTGCTGGACGAGCCGGTGGACGGCCTGGACCCGGTGATGCGCCGTCAGGTTTGGACCCTCCTTATGGGGGACGTGGCCCAGCGGGGGACCACCGTGCTGGTCTCCTCCCACAACCTGCGGGAGCTGGAGGACGTGTGCGACCACGTGGGCATTCTCAGCCACGGGAAGGTGCTGCTGGAGCGCTCCCTCACCGACCTCCAGGACAACGTGGTCAAGCTCCAGATCGCTTTCCCCGACCCGGGGGACCTACCCAAGCTGCCCGAGGACCTGCGGGTGCTCCACGTGTCCCAGCTGGGGCGGGTGTACACCCTCATCCTCCGGGGCAGTCCGGCGGAGATCAAGACCCGGATGGCGGTCTATGCCCCGCTGCTGATGGAGGCGCTGCCCCTGACCCTGGAGGAGATCTTTATCTATGAGCTGGGAGGTGAGGACTATGCGGTCCGTGACATTGTACTTTAACAACACCCTCTACCGCAAGACCATGGCCCGATTCTGGCCGCTGTGGGGGCTGTGGGGCGTGTTTTGGATGTTCCTGCTGCCCCTGTATATGCTGACCCGCTATTTCCATGTGCCCCAGTGGGTGTCGACGGGCCCCCAGGACATTCTGCTGGATGCGGCCCAGGAGGTCCCCCAGTTTTTGGGGATCAGCGCGTTCCTCACCATGGGGATGGGGGTGCTGTGCGCTATGGCGGTGTTCGGCTACCTGTACACCAGCCGCTCCGCCTGCTGGACCCACGCCCTGCCCATGCGCCGGGAGGCTCTGTTTACCACCCAGTACCTGGCGGGGCTGTCCATGCTCCTCCTGCCCCAGCTGGCCGCCTGCCTGCTGGGCGGACTGGTGGAGCTGTGCCTGCTGCCCGCCGCCTGCTGGAGCATGGCGCTGGGGAGAATGGCCACCCTGGCCCTGGTCCAGAGCGGAATTTCTCTGTTCTTCTTCTCCTTCGCCGTCTTCTGCGCCATGTTCACCGGCCATATCTTGGCGCTGCCCGCCTTCTATATGATCCTCAACTGGCTGGCAACAGGGATCTGGTTCCTGCTGGACGCCCTGATGATCGAATTTTACTACGGCTACTCAAGCGCGGCCGGGGTAAAGGAGGCCGTGGTGTACCTCACCCCTATTGCCGCCCTGAACAATGCGGTGAACTGGGTGTACGGTGAGGAACGCCTGAGCGCTCCGGGTACGGTGGCCGTCTACGCCGTGGTGGGTGTGCTGTTCTTCTTCGCCGCCCTGCTGGTCTATCGCCGCCGCCACGTGGAGACCGCCGGAGACGTGGTGGCTGTCGCCCTGGTGCGGCCCCTCTTCAAGTACGGGGTGTCCTTCTGCTCCGGACTGGCCTTCGGGATGTTTACCGCCGCCTTCTTCGACCTGGCCACCCCGCCGGCTCTGACCGTGCTCATCATGCTCTGGGCAGTCGCCGGCTGCTTCGCGGCGGAGATGCTGCTGAAAAAGTCCTTCCGGGTGTTCCAGGCCTGGAGAGGCGCGGTGGCGATGGCCGGGGTTCTGCTGGTCATCTGCCTGGTCTGCTTCCTGGATCTGTTCGGCGTGGTGGGACGGGTCCCCCGGGCGGAGCAGGTAACGTCCATCGAGTTTTTTGTAGAGATGGGCTACCCCGACGACAGCAGCCGGGTCCTGTCCACCACCGTGTACAGCCAGGAGCAGATCGCCAAGCTCATCGCCCTCCACCAGGCCATCGTGGACAACCAGAAGGAGGATGCGGGAGGATACTACGACCAGGACCATGACTCCACCTGGGTGCGGCTCAGCTACAAACTGTCCGGAGGAGGGACGCTGGTCCGGAACTACGGCACAGTCCGGCTCTATGTGGAGGACCTGGACACGCCGGGGACCGCAACCTATGCTATGGAGCAGCTGGTCCAGGACAAGGAGCTGGTGGCGGCGGCCTATAGGTTTGACAGTATTTCGGAAAACGCCCGTTTGACCTCCGCCAGTCTGGTTCGTCTGGCGAAGCAGGGGGACGTGGAAGCAGAGGACAGCTATGAAGACACCCTTTCCTATGAGAGCGCCATCTATCTGGACGACTGCCGGCAGGAACTGTGGGACGCGGTACAGCGGGACTTTGCGGAGGGGAACATCGGGGTGCGGTATCTGTTCGACTACAGCCAGGAGCGCAGGGCGAACACCTGTGTCGCCGACCTGATCTTTGAGTTCTCCGAAAACCGCACAGAGGAGTCCAACGGCCGGTCGGAGAGGTCCACCTATACGGACAACTGGGAGATCTCCGTCACCCTGACCCCCCAGGCCAAGTACACCCTGGCTGTGCTGGATCGTACCGGCCTCTGGGAGCAGGGGTACGTCCTGCGCACCCAGGCGGGGACGGTTGTCAGATAATTTCCACAACATCCAAAAACGCGGAGACAAATTCAGTCTCCGCGTTTTTGCAGGCATAGAAATACCTTTCGGATATAACAAAAATCCCGCACCTGTGTGCGGGATTTTTGCCTGCATCCTCTTTCAATGCAGCTTGGCGCAGTAGGAGGGATTCGAACCCTCGAGCCCTGTTCAGGCTACACGATTTCCAGTCGTGCTCGTTATGACCACTTCGATACTACTGCATCTGCGCTAAGGCTGTTCCAGTCACCTGAACAGCAAAATACATTATACCACCTTTTCAAATATAGTCAAGCCCTTTTCGCAAATTTTTTCGTTTTTTCTCCTCCGGCCCCCTTGGCACATGAGAAAATTTCCGCCCCCGCAGCAGGAGAAAAATCGCTCTTTTTCCTGTAAATTTGGGATTGCATTTTTCCGAAAATGTGTTAGAATAGGGGTACATTTTATTGGAGGTGTACTTACTATGGCCTATGTCATCAGTGATGCTTGCATCAGCTGCGGTTCCTGCGCGGACGGCTGTCCCGTGGGCGCGATCTCCCAGGGCGATTCCCAGTACGTCATCGACGGCGGCGCCTGCATCGATTGCGGCTCCTGCGCCGGTACTTGCCCCGTGGGCGCGATCTCCCAGGGCTAAACCACGGAAAACAGCGTCGGACTGAACCGGCGCTGTTTTTTTATGCCCATTTATGGAATTACTTCTTCATCTTCTTTCTGCCGTTGGGCCACCTCGATATCTGAAATAATCTGTTTCATTGCGCGGAGTATCACAGCCACATTGGCGAGCTGGGCCTCAGTGAAGTCGTTCAACATGGATACACAAATATCATGATTGCTCATAGTCAGTCCTCCTCTATGGCAGGCATCTGGTACACCTATAATATACCCTTTCCGCCAGGGCAGGTCAAGTAAAGCTATCGTCAAAAATATCTTCCAGCCTAATAATCAAATCGTCGAACAGGTGGCACTTAAACTCCGTCACGACAGCGGCCCGCTCTTTTTCCTCCATGTCCTCCAGGTCCTCGGGGGGATAGAGAATATAAACATTGTCCAACCGATAATGTCCATCCTCCAGAAGGTAAACCTCAATCGATTTGTGCTGCCAATCTACAAGCCAGTACTCTGGAACGCCTGCGGCCTCATAGGCATCCTTTTTTTTGCCCCGGTCATACCTCATCGTGCTGGGAGAAAGGACCTCCACCGCTAAATCCGGCGCGCCCTCCACATAGTTTTTCTTGATTTTACTCCGGTCACAGACCACCATCACGTCCGGACAATATTTGTCCGTATCCGATAAATGGACCAAAGTATTTTCCCCAAACGGAACACATCTCTTCCCTTTCAAATAGACCCGAAAAATAGTTAGGATACTGTTGGCAAAATATGTGTGGCTAGGCGCCGCCGGGGCCATCGCCACAATTTCCCCATCAATCAATTCTTCCTTCCGCCATTCCACATATGCCAGATTATCACTCATCTTACATGCTCCCTTCTCATTTAAGAAATCCCCCCGTCCCGAGGGACAGGGGGATTCTTTTTAGGTGCTACTCAAATTTGGATTGCTCCTGGTTTGAGTTTAGGGTTTACGCCACGCCGTAGACGGTGACATACAGGGTCTCAGCCACGCGGCCGTCGTTCTCGGTGACGAACATGTCGATGTGACCATAGACGTGATCATAGCCGCCCAGCATGCTGTTCAGGCGCTTACCGTTAACAACCTTGACCTCGTAGTCAGCAGAACGGTTATCCATCAGGTCATGCTTCAGTTTCTCAACAGCGTCGTTGTCCGCACCCTTCTTGGTATCGGGAACCAGGACCACAACGATATCGGTGTCATCAGTAACGATATAGGACTCGCCCAGGCCATCAACTGTCAGAGAACTACCGGAAACACCCAGCTTACCGCTGATATCTTCCTTACGGAAGGTCCCCTTGTTGCTGCCGGCTTCGCCGGTCTTGTAGAAGCCGTCACCGTCCACGCTCCAACGAGCGAAGAAGGTGTACTCATCCAGTGTATCTTTAGCCTTGATGGTGGTCACTTCGCCGTCCAAAATGGCATTGAAGACATAGACGGTCTCGTTCTTCGCGCTATCAACATAGGTACTGTCCTGATTCAGAACGTACAGGATGCTGTCCTGAGTGCCGTCCTCAACACCAATATCATCATTGCTGGCATCTACGAAAGCGGCAGCCACATAGGTCTTGTCCTTGTCGTCCTTCTCCATGAAGCCCCAAACATCAAACTTAGCACCGTTCTGCACGGTGATGGTGGGGAAGTTACGCACGCCGGTGTAGACCTTCACATCATCGCCATCGTCCACAATCAGAACGGTATCGGCGTTGCCCAGCAGACCAGAAACAAAGCTGACCTTCTCGCCTTCGAGCCGAGTCACATTCTCAGCCTTGGCATCATCCTGGCTCTTAGACTCACGGATGGTGTACTTGCCATCGGAATCCACACTGTAGGAATACCAGCCGTTCAGCATATTGTAGTTAGCGTTGTTATCGCCGGTGCTGCTCTGGGGCAGTTTATTCAGCTCCGCAGTGGTGTACTTCACGTACTCATCGTTCTCCCACTTATAAGCAGAACCCAAAGTAACCTCGGACTTGGTGCCATCAGTCAGGTAAACCTGGAGGATGGTGTTGCTGCCAATGCCGGAACCCTTCACAGCGGCGTTGACATACAGGTAGTTACCCAGGGAGATAGCGGCGCTGTCCACATACAGGACATTGTCGTACTGGTCAACCACGATGCTAGCCACATCGCCCACACGATACTCGGTAGCGGCGGAGTTCTCAGCATCACTACGCGCAGGAGTCAGAGCAGTGTTCTTCACACCCTCAATGCGCTTGGCATAGTCGTACTTAGTGCCATCAATGGTGACGGAGCTGGTCTTGGAGTAAGCGGTGACCTCACCCTTTACGACCTTAGCGGGGAAAATCTCCTGAATTTCCTTACCGTCTGCACCACCCACGGTGTAGAGGATGTAGTCGTCCTCCTTGTAGTCGGCAATGTCGAAATCATCGGAGTGCAGCTGAGTAGTGGTGATAGAAGCCCCACCGGCAACCACTTCATCGGGGGAGATGATGACGTCAACATTCAAAGTGCCCTTGTTGGAGTTGTAGTCGGCGGTAGCCTGCATCAGATAGGTATTGATGTAGACGATATCCACATTGCCGTTTCCGTCACGATAGACCTCAGTCAGAACGCCAGCGCCAGACTGGTTGGCCTTGTTGCTCTCGCCGGCAGCACCGGAGCTGTTGCTCACAAAGTAGAGGTCACGCAGTTTAGCATCCAGGCCCTTGCCATAGGTGTTAGCAACCTCAACGCCATCAGCGTGCACGGTGAAGACATAGCTGTCACCAGCGCCGCCGCGGCCGCCCCGGGCCAGGTCGTCCAGGAGCTCCTTGCCGAGCAGAGTGTACAGCTCACCCATGCTGACCTTGCCAGTATAGGTAGCGATGGGTTTCTCAGCATAGTGACCAATCTCGTTCAGCTTGTAGGTCCAGCGAACGCCAGGACGGCCATAATCATCATCCCGGTCAATCTTCTTCAGGTCGCCAGCATACAGCTTCTCGCCCAGCTCAATGGTGGGACCATTGATACCGTTGATACCCTGAGCAGTCTTGTTGCCATCACCAATCGCGACATAGTCAGCGTTGCCGGTGTGGTCAACACGATAGAAGTACTTGGTGTTGCCGATCGCGACAGTAGTACCATCGGGAGCGCTGACATTGATGGCGTTGTCATCGGCCTCGACCGTGGAAGCCTCCAGAGTGTTCAGGACCAGCTGAGCCACATCGTTACGGGTCATGGGCGCACGCACACCGGCCTCAACGCCGTTGAACAGGTCGATGTAGGAACCCAGACGGGTGGTCTCCAGCAGCCAGTCGCTCTTGAAGTCGCTGGGATACTGGAAGTAGCCCAGAGCCTTCATCAGCATCAGGGCCGCCTGGCCGGTGGTGACGCTCTTGTCGCCGCCGTAGGTGGTGGGGCCAACGCCGCTGGTGATGCCGTTGGTGTAGCAGGCGGCCACATAGTCCGCTGCCCACGCGGGGACATCAGTAAAGGGGGAGCTGCCGGCATAGGTGACGACGCGGTAGTTCATCAGGTTGGACATAACCACGGCCATCTCGTTGCGGGTGACGTTCTTGTCCGGATTGAAGTTTCCATTGTCGCCGACCATGATGCCGACGGCCTGGAGAACCTCAATGGCTTCTGTGTTGTGCTCAGAAGTCACGTCCGCATAGTCCGCAGCGCTGGAACCGACAACCATCATGCCGAGCAGCATAACGGAAGCCAGAGTCAGGCTGAGGACCCGCTTCAGGTTTCTCATTGGGATTTCCTCCTTAAATTTATTGATCAAACGGGTCGCCCCGTCAGATCCAAGTTTCCAGGACCGGAGGGGGACCCCCTCGCTCGTCCTGTGGGTGTATCTTAGCAGAGCCAATCCAAAAAGTCAATGCGTCTCCGCCATTTGTAACAAAGGTGTAACAAAGCTCCGTTGGTTGCTGCCCCTAAATGGTTTGCTCCTGGCCGCGCTGGAGACGCTTGACCTCTTCCAGCGGTAAATGCGTTATTTCCGCTATCTTTTCTAACGTGAGTGTCCCATCTTTCAAAAATAGTTGGAGTGTATCCTGTATTCCTTCCTGGCGGCCTTCCTCCCGCTCTTCCCTGCACATCTCCTCAAGCACCTTACACATCTGGCTCACTCCTTTCGGGTTTTCCTTCAAATATCTGGTTCGTTCCGCCATCAGGTCAAAGTTCATGTCTTTCGCGTCGGTACAGCTGAAATCGTGCATCAGCCTGCCCAGGTCGGAGTCCCCGCGGTACGCTCCATTTACATATAAAATATGTTCCCCATCCCCGAACGGTTTACCCGTGGCAAGATTCATTCGCTCAATGGGATAGAGGGGTTCCCCCTGGCCGTACACGTCCTTCTCCGTAATAAAAATCGTATAGGTGTCGGGCAGGTCGCTGAACTTCTGCTTCGCGTCCAGGTTCTCGATGTCCATACAGCTGGAGTGGTATCTGGCCCGGTACGGCTCCGCGCCCTTGTCCTCCCGCTGGACCTCCAGGTCGTATTTCTTCCCGGAGAAGTCCTCTCCGTAGGCGTCCAGGCATATTGAGCGCGCCCCGCCCAGGCGCTTCATGTCCTTCTGCGTCTCGCAGCTGAGGATCACCAGGTCGGGTTTTCCGGTAATGATGCGCAGTACCAGCTCCACCAGCGGGATGTTGTCCTTGAACATACAGCGCATGAAATCATCGTCAATGGGCCGCAGCTGCTTCAAGCGCTCCAGGTCCTTTTGCCGTCTCTCCTCTCCCGGGTGCATGGCGTTCCACCTCCCTTTGCCTCTATTTTACCACACCTTCCCCGGGTTTTCAATAAAATTCCGTCCCAGAGGCACGGACAGGGACAATCCTGGTCATATCCCGGCCGCTCCTCCCATAAGATGGAGCATGGAAAGGGGGATGCGCTATGCCGCGTGAAGACAGTCCGGGCCGGGGCGAGCTGGGACACCACATCATTCTGGAGGAACGGGAACAGCTCTCCATCTCCGGCGTGGAAGAGGTGGAGAGCTTTGATGAAAACACCATTCTCCTGACCACTGCCCGGGGCCCGCTGGAGATCCAGGGGGAGGGCCTGCATATCGAGAAGCTGTCCCTGGACGGCGGCGACCTGCGGGTGGAGGGCCGGGTGGACGCGCTGATCTACACCTCGGAGGGCCGGGAACGGGGCGGTCTGCTCAGCCGGCTGTTCGGATGACGGTGGACACCCTCCAGCAGAGCCGGGCCCTGTGTCAGGCGCTGCTGCTGGGCGGGGCGATGGGGGTGGTCTACGACCTGTTCCGCATTTTGAGGGTGCGGGTGCATGTCCGCCTCCTGGGACCCGTCCTGGACCTGCTGTTCTGGCTGGGGGCCACCGCCGCGCTCTTCCTCTGGTCCCAGGAGGCCTGGGGCGGGCGGGTGCGCCTGTACGGAGCCGCCTTCTGTCTGGCGGGCGGAGGGCTGTATTTTTGGGCCGTCAGCCCCTGGTTTTTGCGGGCCGGATACCTGCTGGCCAATTTTGTCACCCTTCTTTTGGGGATTTTGACCTTTCCGGCGGGGGTCGCTGTGGGCATTTTGAAAAAAATTGAAGAAGTTGTGAAAAACATCTTTCTTTCCGGCGTGAAATGGTATAGAATAGAGCGGTCTGCAAGGCGTATGGACGATGCCGCCCTCCGGAGGGGCTGGCGCGAGAGAGGAGCGAGTGGCAATGCGGTTCAAACCCGCCGGTTTTCTGACAAAGCTGGTCGTGCTGGCGCTGCTGATCTATATGACCACCTCTCTGCTGGATCTGCGGGAGAAGATCCAGGGGGTTCAGGCACAGCGGGACGAGCTGGCGCAGCAGGTGGCAGATCAAAAGCTGGAAAACGACCGGCTGGCAGAGGCCATCGAAAACAGCGAGGACCCTGAAATGCTGGAGCAGGTGGCCCGGGACCGGGGACTGGTCAAGGCCAATGAGGAGCTCTATATCAACGTGGCCAACTGAACACAGCCGTCCGACCCTGGCGTGTGTTGTAATTTTACAAGGAGGATATTAGGGGCAGTTATGGAGATTGGTGTTGGAGCCGTTCTGGACGGCAAAGTATCAGGAATCACAAAATTCGGGGCTTTCGTCTCTCTGCCGGAGGGGCGGTCCGGGCTGGTGCACATCTCGGAGATCGCGTACACCTACGTCAACGAGGTGACCGACCACCTCCACGAGGGACAGGAGGTCAAGGTGAAGGTCATCGGCATCGACCAGGCCAACCGGATCAACCTGTCCATCAAGCAGGTGGAGCCGCCCCCTCAGCGCGCCCCCCGGCAGGGCGGAGGGGGACGGCCCAGCGGCGGGGGCGGACGGCCTCCCCGGCAGAGCGGGGGACGGCCTGTGGGCTTCGTCCGCCAGCCGCCCAAGGAGCCTACCGACTTTGAGGACCGGCTGAAGCAGTTTATGCAGTCGTCGGACAGCAAGCTGTCCGAGCTGCGCTACATTGAGAAAAAGGGGGGCGGCCGCCGGGGCGGCGGAGGCCGCCGCTAGGTTCGCGCACCTCAGCAGACCTGACGCAGAGACGGCAGGTCTGTTTTTTTGTAAAAAAGACGCCCCCGAAAACGGGAGCGCCCAGTGTGCGGGGGAGAGACATGCCGCTCGCACAAAGCATATTGGTTGAGCCAGGAATATGGTAACACATTCCAGAAAAAAGGTCAATGGGAACCTTGTCGGATTCCGCCGGAGCGTTTAGAAATGTGTTCCGATCCTGAACGCGGCGCGGCAGCAAATACCCGTGGAAGAATTTAGAAATTTTTCACAAAAACCCTTGGACTTTTTCCATCCATGTGGTATAATAGGGATAACCGAAGGGGAGGCGAACCTCTCCCCGCCGGTCTATACCAGCCCTCTGGGCGAAAGGAGCGTTTTCGATGAAATTCGTATTTACGGACAAAAAGGTAAACCTGCCCGAATCCGTACACAAGTATGCGGAGAAAAAGGTGGGCAAGCTGGACCGTTTCTTTAAGGAGGATGCCACCGCCGCCATCACGTTCAGCGTAGAGAAGGAGCGGAACAACAAGGTGGAAATCACCATCCGCTCCAGCGGAACCATCTTCCGGGTCTCGGAGAGCACCTCCGACATGCACGCCTCCATCGACGCCGCCGTCACCACCCTGGAGCGGCAGATCCGGAAGAACAAGACCCGCCTGGAGAAGCGCCTGCGCCAGGGTGCCTTCGAGCGGGCGCTGGATGTGAGCGAGGTGTCCTCCTTCGCCCCCGACGAGCCGGAGGAGGGGGAGTACCGCATCGTGCGCAGCAAGACCTTCCCCATCAAGCCCATGACCAAGGAGGAGGCTATTTTGCAGATGAACCTCCTGGGCCACAGCTTCTTCGCCTTCCGGGACGAGGAGTCGGAGGGGGCCTTCGCGGTGGTCTATCGGAGATACGACGGAGATTACGGACTCATTGAGGACGAGACCTGATTCCCAATATGCAGCAATCCCCCGGCTTTGCCGGGGGATTGCCGCATTCTATCCAATCTTTTTGCAGCACTTCGCCAAGAGAACATTTGTCAAGGGGGATTTCACCCAAAAGATGAAGTCCCCGCGATAAACATGAATTTATTCAATTTCCTTTTTTAGAAAAAAGAAACCATCCATGCGCTGAACAAGTTCCCAACCATCAGCTCCCAATTCATTTAATTGTGTTTCAAACTCCTGCGCAACCTTTTCATATTGCTTTGTACTTACAGCTAAAGCAGTTGCGATTGTTAGTACTTTATACTCATATTTTTTCACTTGAAGATACCTCCATGCAAATACCGATTTG
>JAAWSG010000045.1 GCA_022801435.1 Lawsonibacter sp. | reverse complement strand
CACCGAGCGGGGCATCACCGAGCCCACCCCCACCTTCTCCGCCTGCTTCGGCCAGGCCTTCCTGGAGCTGCACCCCACCAAGTACGGCGAGGAGCTGGTGAAGCGCATGGAGAAGAGCGGCGCCAAGGCCTACCTGGTGAACACCGGCTGGAACGGAACCGGCAAACGCATCTCCATCAAGGACACCCGCGGCATCATTGACGCCATCCTGGACGGCTCCATCCTCAAGGCGGAGACCAAGACCATCCCCTACTTCAACCTGGCCGTGCCCACCGCCCTGCCCGGTGTGGACCCCGCCATCCTGGACCCCCGGGACACCTACGGCGATGTGGCCGAGTGGGACGCCAAGGCGAAGGATCTGGCCGGCCGCTTCGTGAAGAACTTTGTCAAGTACACCGGCAACGACGCGGGCAAGGCCCTGGTGTCCGCCGGCCCCAAGGCGGAATAAAACGCTCCGCTTCCCTTTGCCGCCTCCCCGGACGCCCGATGCCGTCAGGCATCGGGCGTCCTTCTGTTTTCCCCGCCGCATAAGCCGCCGCCGGAGGGGGCATACTTTGGGGGAATCTACACGAGGAGGGATATTCATGAATGTCCGCGTCAACGCCAGCTGTGTGGGCTGCGGCCTGTGCGCCAGTATGTTTCCCGATATTTTCCTCATAACGGACGGCGGGACGGCGGGGGTAATCAAGCAGATGATCGAGCCCGAGCTGGACCCCCAGGCCAAGGCGGCGGCGGAGAGCTGTCCGGTGGATGCCATCGAGGTCGGCTGAGTTCCCGAGCCGGGCGGGAGGGACAGCGCCTCCCTCCCGGCTCTTCCGCCGTCTGTCCGGCTCCAAAATCCTCCGAAAGACATAGAATGGAGTGAGCTCTGTGAGCCATCCCAAAACAGGAGGATTTTTATTATGGAACAGCAGAACATATCCCCCATGAGCGGCGCGAACATAGATCCCGACACCTTCCGCCGGGTCTGGGACCGGGTGATGCCCGATCAGACCTACAGCCCTCTGGAGGTGGAGCCGCCCGCTCAGCCCTCTGTGAGCGAGGGCGGGAGCGAGCTGCCCCCCGTCCCGGTCTGCCCCGCGGCGGAGGGGGGCGGGGAGCAGCCCTCCCAGCCTGAGGGCCCCGGACTGCCCGGGGAGCCCGAGACCCCCGAGTCCCCCCTGTGCCTGGGGGAGCACTCCCAGCCCTACGCCCAGCGGCTGGAGGAGCTGATGACCCTGGCTCAGGCGGGCATCGCCGCGGGACAGCAGCTCTCCCGGCGGGCGGCGGGGAGCTGCGCCAAGGCGCTGGCCTCCCTGACGGCGGACCACCGGCGGGCCTTTAAGCAGCTGTCCGCCGCCTACTTCCTCATCACCGGACAGCGCTTCCGTCCGGAGTGCGCCGCCCCCAGTCTGCCCGCCTCCCTGCCCCTGGCGCTGCGGGCCCAGTTCGTCTGGGAGCAGCAGTGGGAGCGGGCCTGCCGCCAGGCCGCTCAGGCCACAGGAGACCCCTGCCTGGAGCAGCTGTACCTGGAGCTGGCCCAGGATGGCGCCCTCCACACAGGCGTCATCCGCTCCCTGCTGGAGCAGATGTAGCTTGACAGAAGCCCGCCTGGACTCTACAATGGAGAACAAGACCGCCCTCCAGGGTGGAAACGAGGTGCGAAATGAGACAGGAATTTTCCTTCCCCTCCGCTGATGGCCGCCATGACATCCACGCCGTCCGCTGGTCTCCGGAGGGGGAGGTGCGCGGCGTGGTCCAGATTGTCCACGGCGTGTCCGAGCACATGGAGCGGTACAGCCGGGCGGCAGAGTTCCTAAACGGCCGGGGGTTTCTTGTGTGCGGCGGGGACCACCTGGGCCACGGGAGGACCGCCCGGCCGGGGGAGTACGGCTTTTTCGCGGCCAGGAACGGGTGGGAGCTGGTGGTCCGGGACGTGCGCCGCCTCCGGGAGCTGGAGGGGGCGCGCTGTCCGGATGCGCCTTATGTGATGCTGGGCCACTCCATGGGCTCCTTCCTCACCAGAAGCTACCTGATCCGCTGGCCGGGGACCCTGGACGGGGCGGTCCTGTCCGGGACGGGACAGGAGCCCGCCCCCGTGGTGGCTGCGGGGAAGTGGACCGCCGGGCTGCTGTCCGCCCTCCGGGGCCCCGGATATGTCAGCCCCCTGATCTACCGTATGTCCCTGGGGGCGTACAACCGGAAATTCCGCCCCAACCGCACCCCGGTGGACTGGCTCAGCCGGGACGGGGAGGAGGTGGACCGGAACCTGGCGGACCCCCTGTGCCGCTTCCAGCCCACCGTGTCCATGTTCCGGGACATCATGACCGGCCTGCAGTTCATCGCCCGCCGGGAACATCTGGCCCGAATGGACCCGGGGACCCCGGTATATCTGTTCTCCGGGGACCAAGACCCGGTGGGCTCCATGGGGGAGGGGGTCCGGCGGGTGGAGGGGATGTTCCGCCGGGCGGGCTGCCGGGATGTGACGGTGCGGCTCTACCCCGGCGGACGCCATGAGATGCTCAACGAGATCAACCGCCAGGAGGTCATGGAGGACCTGGCCCGCTGGCTGGAGGACCGTGTGGGGAACTGACCGCCTGCGCGTGTTGGGACACGACAGGCCGCGTCCCTGCATTTGAAAAAACGTCCCCTGGCAGATTTGCCGGGGGACGTTTTGGGGATCAGGGGTATTTTTCGCAAAAATTCCGGTTGAGGCCGTTGAGGACCCGGGAGTTCAGGGCGCGCATCTCCTGATAATCTCCTCCGCGGCCTCCTCCGGGGTGGTGTTCTGTACCCGCAGGTCGGAGGCCCGACAGTAGCCTGCGTGCCGCTCCGCAAAGAGCTGGCGGATGTCCCTCCCCTGGGAGATGGGCCGTCCCGCCGTGGGCAGCTGGTTCAGGTCCCGCTCCAGGTAGATGACCACGGAGTTCTGCCGCAGGGGGTCCAGGTTCTCAGGCCGGGTGAGGATGCCTCCCCCGGTGGAGATGACCAGGCCGGACTGCTTAGACACCTGGCACAGCGCCTGATGCTCCAGCTGGCGGAAGGTCTCCTCCCCCTGTTGGGCAAAAAGGTCCGGGATGGAGCACCCCGCCCGCTCCTCCACCAGGGCGTCGGTGTCCGCCAGCTCCCGCCCCAGCCGCCGGGCCAATATATTTCCCACCGTGGTCTTGCCGCAGCCGGGCATTCCCACAAGGATCAGGTTTTTGGTGTCCCGCTCAATCTCCCGGCAAATTTCCTCCACCCGCTCATCCGGGATGCGCTTTCCCAAAAACAGCTCCGCCGCCCCCTTGGCCTGGGCCGCCAGCATGGACAGACCGTTGGCCCAGAGGGCGCCCAAACGCTCCGCGTCCAGGAGCAGCTGGGTTTTTGAGGGGTTGTAGATCAGATCGAAGACCGCCCTCAGCTGGGGGAACCCCTCCAGCTTGACCGGAGACACCCCGGTATTGGGGTACATGCCCACAGGGGTGGCGTTGACGATGACCTGGGCATCGGCGTGGCGGTCCAGATTTTCGTAGTTGTCCTCCCCGGAGCGGGAGATGGACACGAGCTCCCCCGCCCCCAGGTCCCGGAGCGCCGCCCGCACGGTGAGGGAGGCCCCGCCGGTCCCCAGCACCAGGACCTTGCCGCCTGGGATGACCGGGGTTCCACAAAGCCCCTCCGCCGACCGGACCATGTAGGAAAACCCCTCATAGTCGGTGTTGTGGCCCAGGAGACTCCCGTCAGGACGGCGGAGGAGGGTGTTGACGCTGCCGGTTTTTTTTGCCGGCCCGGTCAGCTCCCGGCAGTAGGGGATGACCGCCGTTTTATAGGGGATGGTCACGTTCAAGCCCCGAAACTCCCCCGCCTCCAGGAAGGGGCCCAGCTCCTCAGGCTCCAGCTCCCGGAGCTGGTAGGGGTATCCCCCCAGCTTCCGGTGGATGGCGGGGGAGAAGCTGTGTCCCAGCTTTTGGCCGATCAGCCCGTACTCCATCAGCAGATGACCTCGTTGTAGGTCCCCAGGTAGCGCAGCTGTTCACAGCCCGCCTCCAGGTCCTGGAGCAGCCGCTCCATCTCGGGGGCGTAGACCGAAGCGTCCAGGTCGAAGTAGAACATAAACTCAAACTCCCGGCCGGGGAGGGGGCGGCTCTCCAGCTTCTGGAGGTTGATGTTCAGGGCGTAGAAGATGGACAGCACGCTGTACAGAGAGCCAGGACGGTGGGGCAGGGTGAGCATGAGGGAGGTGCGGTCCGCCCCGGGGTAGATCTCGGGCTTTTTGGAGATGCAGATGAAGCGGGTGTAGTTGCTGTCGCTGTCCTGGATGTTCTCCTCCAGGATGGACAGGCCGTAGAGCTCCGCGCAGAACCGGGAGGAGATGGCGGCGATGTCGGTGCGTTCGGACTGGGCCACCAGCTGGGAGGCCACAGCGGTGTTTTCGCAGACCGTCACCTTCACGTCCTTCAGCCCGGCCAGATATCCGGCGCACTGGCTGATGGCCTGCTCGTGGGAAAAAATCTCCTTCACCTGGTCCGGGCGGGTCCCAGGCTTGACCAGCAGGTTGTGGCTGACACGCAGGCGGGCGGAGCGGACAATGGAGAAGCTGTGGCGGATCATCAGGTCGTACACCGCCTTCACCGATCCGGCGGTGCTGTTCTCAATGGGCAGCACCCCGTACTGGCACATGCCGCTCTCCACCGCCTTGAACACGTGGTCAAAGCTCTGGAAGTACAGGATGGTGGGGGACTTGAACAGCCGGTCGCAGGCGATTTGGGAGTACGCCCCCTCCACCCCCTGGCAGGCCACGGTGGGCCGCTGGGGGAAGAGGTCGGGGGTCTCCTCCAGGGCCTGCCGGATGGTGTGATAGACCTTGGACTCCTGGCTCAGACGGGCGTGCTGGTAGGAGCGGCTCACCGACAGGATGGCGCGGTACACCGACTGGGCGTACTCCGCCAGCTCCGGCCCGGCCAGCTCCCCGATTCTGCCCAGCAGAGCCCGCTCCCGTCCCGCCGCCAGAACGGGCAGGCCGTGCTCCTTTTTATAGTTGGCCACCTGGGCGCAGAGGGCCATGCGCTCCTGAAACAGCCGGACCATCTGCTCGTCCACCCGGTCCAGTTCTTCCCGGAGGGCCTCCAGCTCCTTACTCATTGTGATCTCCTCCTTCACAAATTTGTTCCGATTTTGGGTAATCCCGCAGCGCCTCCAGCTGTTCCAGCAGCTGGTTGGGGGAAATCGGCCGGGGGACGGCGTGTCCCAGCGCCTCCAGCACGATGAGGTTGATTGTGCCCCCCAGGTTTTTTTTGTCCAGACCCACCGCGTGGGCCATGACCTCCCGGGGGCAGGGGATGTCCAGGGGCAGGCCGTACTGCCGCAGGATGCGCTGAATGGAGGGGACCGCCTCCGCCGGGGTAATTCCCAGCCCGACTCCGATTTGGGCGGCCCAGTTCATCCCGGCGGCCACCCCCTGGCCGTGGGTCCAGGTCTGGTAGTGCCCCGCCAGCTCGAAGGCGTGGCCGATGGTGTGGCCGAAGTTGAGCACCATCCGCTCCCCGGTGTCCCGCTCGTCGGCCAGCACCACCTTGCGCTTGATGTCGCAGCAGGTGTAGATGATCTCGTCAATGTGCTCCATCACCCCGGCCCGGTCCCCGCAGCGGTCCAGCAGGTCGAAAAACGCCCGGTCCCGGATGCAGCCGTACTTGATGACCTCCGCCATGCCGTCGGAGAAGGTCTGGTCGGAGAGGGTGGTCAGACAGTGGGGGTCGATGAGCACCAGGCTGGGCTGCCAGAAGGCCCCGGCCAGGTTTTTCCCCGCTTGGAGGTCGATGGCAACCTTGCCCCCCACTGAGGAGTCCACCTGGGCCAGGAGGGTGGTGGGGATCTGGACGTAGTCCACCCCCCGCAGCAGGGTGGCGGCGGCGAAGCCCGCCAGGTCCCCCACCACGCCGCCCCCCAGGGCCACCACCGCGTCGGTGCGGGTCATGCCAAAGTTCATCATTTTCTCCCACAGCACCACCAGCTGCTCGGCGCACTTGGCCCCCTCCCCGGCGGGAACGGTGAGGCAGAGGACCTGGAACCCCGCCCGCTTCAGGCTGTCGGTCAGGGGCCAAAGATAGAGGGGGAGCACGTTGCTGTCGGTGACCACGGCCAGCTTTTTCGCCCGGGGCAGGGCCTGACGGCACAGCTGTCCCGCCCGGGGGAGCAGGCCGGAGGCGATTTTGATCTCATAGGGGCGGGAGGTGTTGACTTCCAGCGTCCTCATGCCTGGCCGCCCTCCCGGTCCAGTCCGGCCACCGCGGCGCGGACCGTCTGGATGGCCTGGGCCAGCTCGGCGAACTGCTCGGGCCGCAGGGACTGGGCTCCGTCACACAGGGCCCGGGCGGGGTCGTTGTGGACCTCGATAATCAGCCCGTCCGCCCCGCAGGCCGCCGCGGAGAGGGCCATAGGCCTGACATACCGGGCCACTCCGGTGGCGTGGCTGGGGTCCACGATGACGGGCAGGTGGGTCAGCTCGTGGAGGACGGGGACGGCGGAGAGGTCCAGGGTGTTCCGGGTGGCGGTCTCGAAGGTGCGGATGCCCCGCTCGCAGAGGATGACGTTCTCGTTGCCGCTGGCCATGATATACTCCGCGCTCATCAGCAGCTCCTTCAGGGTGTTGGCCAGCCCCCGCTTGATGAGGATGGGCTTGTCCGTCTTGCCCAGCTCCTTGAGCAGCTCGAAGTTCTGCATGTTCCGGGCCCCCACCTGGATTACGTCCACCTCCTCGAACAGGGGCAGGTGGTTGGCGTTCATGATCTCGGTGACGATGGGCAGGCCGGTCTCCCGCTTGGCCTCCAGCAGCAGCTCGATGCCGTCCGCCTTCAGCCCCTGGAAGTCGTAGGGGGAGGTGCGGGGCTTGAACGCGCCCCCCCGCAGCATGGTGGCTCCGGCGGCCTTGACGCTCCTGGCCACCGAGATGATCTGCTCCTCGCTCTCCACCGAGCAGGGGCCGGCGATGAGGGCGAAGCTGCCGTGGCCGATCTTGAGCTTCTGTTCCCCTACCTCCACCACCGTGTCCAGGGGATGGAACTTCCGGTTGGCGCTCTTATAGGGCTCGGACACGTGCTTTACCGCCTCTACAATATCCAGCCCGCCGATCAGGTCGTCGTCCAGCTTGCTGATGTCGCCGATGACTCCGATGATGGTGGTGAATTCCCCGGTGGAGATGTGGGTGCGCAGATTTTGGGACTCGATCCAGTGGACCAGGTCCTGAATGCGCTCCTCCTTGGTCTGAGGCTTGACAATGATAATCATGGGTAAATCCTTCCTTTCCTTTGCCCGCCGTCCCGCGGGACAAATAAAAAAGCCCGCGGTGATATGTTTTTCACCGCGGGCCTGAATTCGTGTTCCTCCGCTTACGCGCAGGTGGGCGAATCATTGTTTGCAGCAAAAAGCACTTTTACCTTGTCAGCACCAAAGCTAAAAAAGTAAAAGTAGAAGAAAGCCGCAAACAGATTCATCATGGTACTGCTTCTCCTATCACTGGATTTCTACGCCACATCATAGCACCAGGACCGCCCGCTGTCAATATTTTTTCCGCCCTGAATCAAAAAAATTTTGGCGGGAAATATTTTTTGCGGACAGAAGGAAATTTCTCTTGACAAATGGCGGAGGGTGTGGTAAGGTAATAAGCGTCTCTGAACAAGCGTATCTGGAGAGATGTCCGAGTGGTTTAAGGAGCTGGTCTTGAAAACCAGTGACTCGAAAGAGCCGTGGGTTCGAATCCCACTCTCTCCGCCACCATTTCTCCGACCTGTCAGCTGTAGCCATGCAGAAGTACCCAAGTGGCTATAAGGGGCTCCCCTGCTAAGGGAGTAGGCGGGTAAAACCGTGCGGGGGTTCGAATCCCCCCTTCTGCGCCACTGAAAATCCCCGGAGTCCTACAGGGCTCCGGGGGTTTTGCGTTTCAGGGAGCTGCACCACAGCGGAGCCGCGTGCATATGATGAAACAGACCGGGGAGGATGGGGGAGGCCGTCAAATCAGCCAGCCCGCCTGTCCCGCGGTGAGGGTCCGCTCGACAGAACAGCCGGAGCGCCGGTATTGAAGGGTGGTCCTGAGAATTCTTGCCGTCCAGAAGCCTGCGGACGGGGGAAAAGAAGTGAGATTGTATGCAGCAAATAGAGTGGCAGGAAAAATTCGGCATCGGTGTGGAGATCATCGATCAGGCGCATCACAATCTGTTTTCCATCGTACAGAAGATCACCGACCTGTATGTGGAGCGGCACGAGGACAAGTTCGCCTGTGTGGAGGGGATCAAGTATTTTAAGGCCTACACCTTCAAGCACTTTGCGGAGGAGGAGGCCTATATGCGGGAAATCGGATACCCGGGCTACCAGGCGCATAAGCGGCTCCACGACAGGATGAAGTGGAAGACCCTGCCCGAGCTGGAGCAGATACTGAATGCCTCAAACTTTTCCACAGAGGCGGTACAGCGCTTTATTGGCGTGTGTACGGGGTGGCTGACCGGGCACATCATCATTGAGGACCAGGCCATCACCGGCAAACGGCCCTGGGAACTGCCGTCTATAGCCCTCAGCGATGAGCTGACAGTGATTCATGAGGTCATTCTATCTCCCCTGAAGGAGATCTTTGGATGCAGCATCCAGTTTGTGGGCCCCTTTTCCACCAAGGACGAGATTGTAAACGCCCAGTACTACGCACTGACCTACACAGGCCAGAAGGGACAGAGCCTGCGGGTTATCCTGGTCATGGGGGAGCAGATGCTGCTGCGGGCGGCGGGCCTGATGTTCGGAATGGATTTTTATGAGATGAACGAGATCGTCTGCTTTGCCGTGCAGGAGCTCGCCCAGAATCTGATTCAGCGGGCCGCGGCCAGCTTTGGCAGGCATCCGGACGAGTTCCAGCTGGAGCAGGGCTGTTTCCTGGAGCACGATGAATTTTGCGAAATGTTCCGGGAGCGTTCCCCCCAGTATAGTCTGTTGTTCCGCATCAAGCAGGAGAGCTTTGCGGTTTGCATTGATTTGGACTCCGGCAATACCCCGCCGAAAGCCTAAAAGGAAGCCAGGACCCGTCAGGGTCCTGGCTTTTGGTTTACTGCCCGTCTTCCTTCTTTTTCAGGAGGGAGATGACCGCTTCAATTGCTGTTTTCCACAAAAAAGTGTCATACAGCTCCAAATTATCCCAGAAAAGCCACGGCGGCCCGCAAATATTCCCGCTCCTTGAAAATTAGGGAAAGGTGTGGTAGAATGGAGGCAGCCTGACAACGCGGCAGCAGGAAGGAGTAGAAGAGGGTATGAAAATGCGGTGGAAGAGGGTTTGCTTGGCATGTCTGGCGGCGGTGCTGGTCTCCGGGCTGGCGGGGTGCGGGAGCAAGGGCCCGCTGGACCCCAAGGACCCGGTGCCGCTGACGGTGTGGCACTACTACAACGGCTCCCAGCAGGCGGCCTTTGACGCGCTGCTGGAGGAGTTCAACGACACAGTGGGCCGGGAGCGGGGCATCTATGTGCAGAGCTATTCCCAGGGCTCGGTCTCGGACCTGGAGGCGGCGGTGCGGGACGCCATCCGGGGAGAAGTGGGGGCGGACGAGATGCCTGACATCTTCTCCTCCTACGCGGACACCGCCTATGAGGTGGAGCAGGCGGGGGCGCTGGCCGACCTGTCCGGCTACCTCACCCAGGAGGAGCTGGAGCAGTATGTGGACTCCTACATCGAGGAGGGCCGGATCGCCGCCGACGGCACGCTGCGCATCTTCCCCACGGCGAAGTCCACCGAGATTATGATGATTAACCGGACCGGCTGGGAGGAGTTCACCAGCGCCGCCGGCCTGTCCTCCGACATCACCTGCCTGTCCACCATAGAGGGGATGGCCCAGACCGCCCAGGCCTACTATGAGTGGACCGACAGCCTGACCCCCGATGTGCCCGGGGACGGCAGGGCGCTCTACGGCCGGGACTCCATGGCCAACTACTTTATCATCGGCCTGAAGCAGCTGGGGGTGGAGATCTTCCATGTGGAGAACGGGACCCTGACCCTGAACGTGCCCGAGGAGGCGCTGTACCGGCTGTGGGAGAGCTACTACGTCCCCACGGTCAAGGGCTACTTCGGGGCCTATGGGAAGTTCCGCTCGGACGACGTGAAGACGGGGGATATCCTGGCCTATACCGGCTCGACCACCTCCGCCATGTACTTCCCCGACCGGGTGGAGCGGGAGGACGGCAGCTGGCCCATTGACTACGACCTGATGGCGGCCGCCCCCGTGTTTGAGGGCGGGGAGCGGGTGGCCGTGCAGCAGGGGGCCGGTATGGTGGTCAGCCGCTCGGACGAGCGCCACGAGTACGCCGCTGTGGAGTTTTTGAAGTGGTTCACCCAGGCGGAGAACAACCTGCGCTTCGGGTGCGTGTCCGGCTATCTGCCCGTGCTGAAGCAGGCCAACAGCAAGGAGAAGCTGGACCAGGTGATCGCGGACCAGGAGCTGACCGTGGCCCCCAAGACCTACGACTGCCTGACCATGATCTTTGAGCAGATGGAGGACATGAGCTTCTATACCAACCGGAGCTTTGAAAACGGCTCCGCCGCCCGCAAGGTGCTGGAGTACCACCTGTCGGACCGGGCGGCGGAGGACCGGGCCAGTGTGGCGGAGGCGCTGGCCCGAGGGGAGAGCCTGGAGCAGGCGTGCGCCCCCTACGTGACCCGGGAGTCCTTCACAAGCTGGTACGAATCCTTCTGCGCTGCGCTGAACGCGGCAGTGAATGGGTAGGGATACCATGGACAAAAGGAGTCGAGGCCGGAAGAAGGCGAGCATTTTTCGGATCTTTCTGGTCCCGCTGATCGTCATCATGCTGGTGCAGAGCATGATTACCATGGGGACCCTGGTGGTGCGGCGGACGGCGGAGACCCTGGCGGAGTACTCCGGCGGGATGATGAACCGCCTGGTGGAGAACCGCAGAGTCATTCTGCAAAATGACATGAACCAGCGCTGGGCCTCAGTCAACGCCCAGGAGGGGCGGATGACCGGCCTGCTGGAGGAGTTTTTGGCGGAGCAGGACGCGGGGGTGGAGGAGCTGCTCCACTCCGGCGAGCTGCGCGGCGGTCTGCTGGAGCTGGCCTTTCCCCAGTGCCTGGAGATTTTGAACAGCAGCTCCACCACCGGCATCTTTTTCATCCTGACCGGGCCGGACAGGGGCCGGGCGGGGGAGTTTGACGGCTTTTTTGTCCGGGACTCCGACCCCAACACCAGTCCCGCCAACCGCTCCGACCTGCTGCTGGAGCGGGGAAATAAACAGCTGTCCCAGAGCTGGGGCATCCCCCTGGACTCCAACTGGACCACCCGCTTCCACATGGCGGGCCCGGAGGAGGAGCTCTATTTCTACGAGCCGTGGCGGGCCGGGTCGGAGCACCCCCGGGCCGGCACCGCGGACCTGGGCTACTGGGCCGCCCCCTTCCGTCTGGAGGGGAACAATACCGACAGCCACGAAATGATTACATACTCCTTCCCCCTCCGGGCCCAGGGCCAGGTGTACGCCGTGATGGGGGTGGAGATCTCGGTCCGGGTGCTGGACAGCTACTTCCCCGTGGCGGAGCTGAACGACAGCCAGCAGTCCGGGTACATGCTGGCGGTGAAGCGGGAGGAGGGCTATGTCCCCCTGGCGGGCAAGGGGATGCTCTCAGAGCTGGCCTGCGCCTCGGGGGACAGCCTGGTCCTGCAGCGGACCCGGTACAGCAGCCTGTCTCTGGTGGAGCGGGTCCGGATGGGCGGGCAGGGGGTCTACGCCGTGGAGTGCCCCCTGAAGCTCTACAGCAATCACGCGCCCTATGAGGACACCGAGTGGACCCTGCTGGGGCTGAACACCGAGGAGGACCTGTTTGGCCTGAGCCGTCAGCTCTACCTCTGGATGGCGGCGGCGATTTTGGCGGGGCTGGCCTTCGGGGTGCTGGGCATCTACCTGGCGGTGCGCCACCTGACCAAGCCGGTGCAGCAGCTGATGCAGTGTATCAGCGGGGACGCCGCCGGCCTGCGGGAGTTCCGTCCCTCCAACATCCTGGAGGTGGACGCCCTCTACGATGTGGTCAACGACCTGACCGAGCGGCAGAAGACGGCAAAAAATATCCTGCTGGAGGAGAAGGAGCGCTATCAGATGGCCCTGGAGTCCTCCCCGGATGTCTTCTTCTCCTACGACCTTCAGCACCTGACGCTGGACATCTTCAACCACAAGACCATGAACGGACGGTGGCCCTGCCCCAGCTTCGGCGGCGCGTTCATCGCGCCGGAGTACATCCATGAGGAGGACCGGGCCCGGGCCACGGAGGCGCTGGGGAGCGACTCGGATGAGATTTACGCGGAGTTCCGGATGAAATGGCCGGCGGACGCCCAGTTCACCTGGTCGGCGGTGACAGGAAAAGCCATCTATGACACCGACGGGCGGCGGTGGAAGCTGGTGGGCAGCATCCGGGACATCCAGAAGCAGAAGGAGGAGCAGGCCGAGCAGCTGCGGAAGCACACCACCGACGGGGTCACCGGCCTGATGTGCTTCCGAGCCGGGATGGAGCGGCTGCGGGAGCGCCGGAGCGCCCGGCCCGAGGGGGTCATGGCCGTGCTGCGGCTGGAGGGGCTCCGGCAGGTCAACGAGAAAAACGGCATCGTCTTCGGGGATATGCTCCTGGAGGAGCTGGGAGAGCTGACCCGGGAGATGTGCGCCGCCCTCCCCGGGGAGGCGGTGGCCCTGCGGCTGAACCAGGACGAGTTCGTCCTGTGGCTGGAGGGGCAGGACCGGGCGCGGGCCGGGGCGTTTCTGGCCCGCCTGCTGGAGGCCGCCAGCGTGCGCTTTCCGGCGGAAATCTTCGGCGTGGGGCTGTGCGCCGGGCTGGCGGTGGGGACACAGGCGCAGGGGGGACAGAATCTGATCCTCCGGGCCAAGCTGGCCCGGAACGCGGCGCGCCCCGGACCGTCTCCCCAGTGCCTCTGGTATGAGGACCTCCCGGAGGAGCGCCAGACCCCCCTGCCCTCCCTCCAGGAGCAGGAGATTAACTCCCTGGGCTTCAGCGAGGATGTGAGCCTGGCGTCGGTGGCCCTGAACCTCTTCGGCAAGGGGGCGGACTTCCCGGCCCAGATGCTGCTGATGACCCGGAAAATCGGTCGGGCTTACCAGGCGGAGGGGGTACTCGTCTCCCTGCTGCGGACGGATTTCAACTCCAACTACCTCAACTGCCAGTGGCGGCGGGACGGGACCCAGACGGGGGAGAGCGTCCGGAAATACACCCAGGAGGAGCTGGAGGGCTTTTTCAGCTGGCTGGGTCAGGAGGCGCGGTACTTTGACCAAGAGGACAGCGTCCACCGGACCATCCGGTGCTTTCTGTGCGTGGAGCAGGGGGAGCGGGGGGTGGTTCTGCCCATGTACGACAGCGGCAGCTATATCGGGAACCTGTGCGTGCTGGGCGTGCCGCCGGAGCTGCTGAAGGACCCGGAGGAGGAACAAAAGCTGATCGAGCTGGCCCGGGTCATCCAGAGCCAGCTGAACCAGCAGCAGCACGACATCGCCAGCAAGGCCAAGTCCGAGTTCCTCTCCCGCATGAGCCACGAGATCCGCACCCCCATGAACGGCATTATTGGCATGACCGCCATCGCCCTGCAGCAGGGGCAGAGTATGGAACGGATGACCGACTGCCTGCAAAAGATCCAGTCCTCCTCCAACTATCTGCTGGGGCTGATCAACGACATCCTGGACATGTCCAAAATCGAGAGCGGCAAGATGAAGCTGGAGCCCTTTGACTTTGACATGGACGAGATGCTGGACACCCTGCGGGAGCTGATCCGCCCCCAGGCCGAGGGAAAAAAGCTCCTCCTCAACTGGGAGCTGGAGCTGCGCCACCGCTGGTTCTGCGCCGACCGGATGCGCTTGAGCCAGGTCCTCATCAACCTGCTGGGCAACGCGGTAAAATTTACCCCGGAGGGGGGCAGCGTCACCCTGAGCGTGCAGGAGGCCGGCTGCGCCGGGGAGGAGGCGCTGGTCTGCTTTGCCGTCCGGGACACCGGCGTCGGCATCCCCAAGGAGGAGCAGGAGCGGGTGTTCCGGTCCTTCGAGCAGGCCTCCGGGCGGAACCCCGCCAAGCAGCAGGGCACGGGTCTGGGCCTGTCCATCAGCAGCCGCCTGGTGCAGATGATGGGCAGCGCCATCCAGCTGGACAGCGCCCCGGGGGAGGGGAGCACCTTCCGCTTCTCGGTGCTGCTGCGCCTGGGCGAGCAGGTGGAGCAGGCCGGGACCCAGGACACCATATCCTTCGAGGGCTTCCGGGTCCTGGTGGTGGAGGACAACGAGCTCAACGCGGAGATCGCCCGCTGCCTGCTGGAGGAGCGGAGCTTCCAGGTGGACTGCGTCTACGACGGGGCCCAGGCGGTGGAGCGCATCCGGACCACCCCGCCCGGGACCTACGACCTGATCCTCATGGACATCATGATGCCGGTGATGGACGGTCTGGAGGCCACCCGGACCATCCGGGGCATGGAGCGGCCGGACTGCCGCACCATCCCCATCATCGCCATGTCCGCCAACGCCTTTGACGACGACTTGAAAAAATCGGTGGAGTGCGGCATGAACGGACACCTGTCCAAGCCGGTGGAGGTGGAGAAGCTGTACCAGACCCTGGACACGGTGATCCACAAGGGCCAGACCGGGGAGGGATCGTGATGCTGCGGGTATTTTTGGTGGAGGACGAGAGCACCATCCGGGAGACCCTGCGGGACACCGTGCCCTGGGGCCAGTGCGGCTATGAGTTCGCCGGGGAGGCCAGCGATGGGGAGATGGCCCTCCCCCTCATCCAGAAGGCCCGGCCCGACGTGCTCATCACCGATGTGAGGATGCCCTTTATGGACGGGCTGGACCTGAGCCGGCTGGTGCTGCGGGAGTTCCCCGAGATGAAGATTGTCATCATCTCCGGCTATGACGACTTCGAGTACGCCCGCCAGGCCATCGACATCGGGGTGGAACGCTTTTTGCTCAAGCCGGTGACCAAGAGCAGCCTGATGGGGGTGCTGAACGAGGTGCGGGAGAAGATCCAGGGGGAGCGGGCCCGGCACGACTACCTGGACCAGTTCCGCCAGGAGGCCCAGGAGTATGAGCAGTATACCCGCCGCCGGTTCTTCGAGCGGGTGGCCGCCGGACAGCTCACCGTCCAGCAGATCTACGAGGAGGCCGCCAAGCTGGACCTGGACCTGCGCGCCCAGTGCTACACCATCGCCTTCTTCTCGGTCCCCCCGGAGCACGCCGGAATGCCCGAGGCCTACGCCCAAATGGCGGACAAGGTGCAGGGGGGATTGCTGGAGCATTTTTTGAAATATCCGGAGTACCTCCTCTTCCGCTGGAACCTGACCACCTACGCGGTGCTCCTCAAAACCGACCGGGACCAGATGGAGGGCTGTATCCGCCGGTGCGTCCGCGGGGTGCAGGAGCAGTACGAGTCCTGCGCCCCGGAGCTGAACTGGTCGGTGGCGGTGGGGACCCCCACCCAGCGGCTGAGCGCCCTTCCGGTGTGCTTTGAGGAGGTCTCCCGCCTGTGGGCCTGCCGGTACGTCCTGCCCCGGCAGCACATCCTGTCCTCTGAGACGGTGGGCTTCCTCACCCAGCAGGACAACGGGGACAACCTGGCCGGGCTGGACGCCGCCAAGGTGAACCCCTCCATCTGGCAGGAGGTGCTGCAAAACGCCCCCGCGGAGGAGATCCCCGGCTTTGTGGACGAGTACCTGCACAGCGTGTCCCAGGCCCTGGACAGCGTGCCCTTCCGCCAGTACCTGATGCTCAGCGTCCGGTTCACCGCCACCCAGTTCGCCGTGGAGCTGGGGAGCTCCCAGGAGGATTTTCTTGCGCGGCTCAGCGGCCTGGAGCTCGCAGGCCAGAACCTCACCCAGGGGGACCTGAAGCGCTATATGACCCAGGTGCTCTTTCAGGCGGCCAAGCTCCGGGACCAGACCTCCAGCAGCCAGTACGGAAGCCTCCTCAAGCAGGCGGTGGACTATATTGACAGCCACTTTACCGATGACAGCCTCTCCCTGAACCAGGTGGCCCGGGAGGTCAGCATCAGCGCCAACTACCTGTCCGCCGTCTTCAGCCAGGAGATGGGGACCACCTTTACCGAGTACGTCACCGGCAAGCGGATGGAGCGGGCCCGGGAGCTGCTGCGCGCCACCGACAAGCGCTCCGGGGAGATCGCCTTCTCGGTGGGCTACCGGGACCCCCACTACTTCTCCTTCCTCTTCAAGAAGACCCAGGGCTGTACTCCCCGGGACTACCGGGCGGGAGGGGGGAAGCGGCCATGAGGGGCTGGCTCCATGACCTCATCCACCCCGCCTCGATCCGCCACCGGATGCAGGGGCTTATCATCGCGTTCACCGCCCTGGCCGCGGTGGTGCTGGTCACCGCCCTCTCCCTGCTGCTGCGCTACAACAGCTCCTACCAGGACCTGCTGGACAATGTGACCACCGCCTCCGAGTTCAACCAGGACTTCAAGGCGAGCATCGACCTGAAAATGTACTACTACGTCATCGAGAGCCAGTACTCCGAGGGCCTGCCCCTGGACGAGGTGGCCGCCGCCCAGCAGCTGGCTCAGGGGCTGCTGTCCACCACCACCCACAAGGAGAGCCGAATGGCCATCAGCAGCGTGCTCAGCCTGTGCCAGAACCTGGAGGAGAAAATCAACCAGATCGAGCAGACCGGCAGCTATGACGAGCGGCAGCTCCAGCTGGAGAACAACATCTATGTGCTCACCGCCCTGATTCAGGAGTATATGTACAACTACCTCTACTGCGAGGCGGTCCAGCTCAACGCCATCAAGAGTCAGACCAGCCGGCAGCTGTGGGTGGAGTGTCTGGTCATTACCGCCTTCACCGGGGCGCTGGCGGTCTTCTTTACCCGGCGCACCGTCCAGCTGGGGAGGTCCATCACCAGCCCCATCACCGACCTGTGCGCCCGGGTGGAGGGGCTGGGCAGCGGGGAGCTCACCGAGCAGGAGCCCATCCAGTCGGCGGAGTATGAGATCCGCACCCTGAGCGAGGGCTTTGAACAGATGGTGGGCCGCCTGAACCGCCAGATTCAGGAGACCACCCGCAATCAGGAGAGCCTGCGCCGCACCGAGCTGGCCCTCATCCAGGCCCAGATCAGCCCCCACTTCCTCTATAACACCATGGACACCATCATCTGGCTCATTGAGGCGGAGAAGACCCAGGAGGCGGTGGAGATGGTGTCCAGCCTGTCCGCCTTCTTCCGCCACTCCCTCAGCCGGGGGAAGGATATCATCACCCTCCGGGAGGAACAGGAGCACGTGTGCAGCTACCTCCAGATCCAGCAGGTGCGCTATAAGGATATTATGCAGTATACCGTCAACATCGACCCCGCCCTCCAGGACGCCGTGCTCCCCAAGCTCACCCTCCAGCCCCTGGTGGAGAACGCCCTGTACCACGGCATCAAGCTCAAGCGGGGGATGGGGCATATCTATGTCACCGGCCGCAGAGAGGGGGAGGATATCCTCCTCCAGGTCACCGACGACGGGGCGGGCATGACCCCGGAGCGCCAGGAGGAGCTGACCCGGGCCATGGAGCGGGGGGAGCGGGTGGGCTTCGGGCTGGTCACCGTCCACGAGCGGGTGCGGCTGTTCTTCGGTCCCCCCTACGGGCTGTCCCTCTCCAGCCGGCAGGGGGTGGGGACCACCATCAGCGTCCGAATCCCCCAAAAACGTCTGGAGCGGGAGGGGGGCGGCGTATGAGACGGTATCTTGCGGCATTGACCGCCCTGGTTTTGCTCCTGGCCGCCTGCGCCCCCCGGCAGACCGGGGAGGAGCCCGAGACCAGCCTGACGGTGGTGGGCATCAGCCAGGTGGGGTCCGAGTCGGGCTTCCGGGTGGCCAACTCCGAGTCCATGCGGGCGGTCTTCACCGAGGAGGCGGGCTACCATCTGCTCTTTGAGGACGCCCGGCAGAAGCAGGAGAACCAGATCTCCGCCATCCGCCGGTTCATCCAGCAGCAGGTGGACTATATTGTCCTGATGCCCATCCAGGAGACGGGCTGGGACTCGGTGCTCCAGGAGGCCCGGGATGCGGGCATTCCGGTCATCCTGGTGGACCGGATGGTGAGTGTCAAGGACGGCAGCCTGTATGCCTCCCATGTGGGCTCCGACTTCCGGCTGGAGGGACAGCGGGCGGTGGAGTGGCTGGAGGAGCGGGTGGGGGACGCCCCCATCAACATCCTCCACATCCAGGGGACCTTCGGCTCCAGCGCCCAGCTGCGGCGGACCGAGGCCCTGGAGGAGGCGGTGGAGACCCATCCAAACTGGAACCTGCTGGCCCAGCTGGAGGGGGACTTCACCCAGGCCAAGACCTATGAGGTGGTGGGCAGCTACCTGGACAGCCAGGAGAGCCCGCCCGAGCTGCATGTGCTCTACTGCGAGAATGACAACGAGGCCTTCGGGGCGGTCCAGGCCCTGGAGGAGCGGGGCTACGTCTGCGGGCCGGAGGGTGTGGAGGTCATCACCTTTGACGCCACCCGGCAGGGGCTGATCCTCTGCCTGGAGGGGAGGATTTCCCTGGCGGTGGAGTGCAACCCCCTGCTGGGCCCTCTGGTGGAGGAGGTCATCCGGACGCTGGAGGCGGGGAGGACCCCGGAGCGCCACTACTACGTCCAGGAGCAGCTGTTCACCCAGCAGGACCTGAGCCAGGATTTTATTGACCAGCGGGCCTACTGACCTGTATGCTTCCCAAAAACGCCCTGTCCGGCAATTCGGACAGGGCGTTGGTGTTTGCGCGGGGTCAGGAGAGGAGAAGGGGACGCAGGCAGCGGTCCAGGGCCAGGTCCACCCCGTGGTTCAGCTTTTCGCTCCAGGAGAAAAAGCTCTCATCCGCCTCCTCCCGGGGGACAGGGACCCGGACCATGGTGAAGAGGCGCTCTGGGTATCCGGCGATGGACTCCTCCCGGAAAAGGAGCCGGTCCGGAGCTGCCTCGGTGGGGAAGATTACCCCGGTGCGGGACGTGTGAAAGACCACCATGTCCCGGATGCACTTGTTGATGTCCTCGTCGGTGTAGGAGGAGTCCTGCCCCTCAAAAAAGTCGTTCCAATGGGGCTTGAACTTGGCGTCCAGAATGGCGAGGGGGGTCCTGGCCCGGCTGTAGAACACAAAATCCGGATTGGACGTCTTGCGGGGGGAGAGGAACATGAGCCGCTCCTCCTGGGCGGTGAGGCGGAGGTCCCCGGAACGCGGCTCGGGCCTGCTCCGAAGGCGGGACTCCAAAAAGCGCTCCCACAGGCGGGTCACGTCCTCCAGCAGGGACTCGGTCTCTTCACAGCACTCCGCGTCAAAGATGGAGACCCCCTCATCCCGCAGGAGCTTGAGACAGGTCCTGCGCAGGCTCTCATACTCCAGGAAGTAGGGGTGGGCGATGGGGCGCAGGTTCTCCGCCACGGCGCTCCGGGGGCTGGGGACAGCGCCCCCCACCGCCTGGCGGACCGCGGTGACGGCGTCAAAAAAGGGTCCGCCCCCCTCCAGCTCCCGGCGGAGCAGGGCGGGAAATTTCTCCTCCAGACGGCGGCAGGCGGCGGCGATGAGGCGGTTCAGGCTGTTGTTCCCGGTGTGCTCCCGGAAGGAGAAGGCCACCCGCCCGTTGTCCAGCCCGGCGTTCAGGCGGATGTGCCGGGGGATGTCCAGCGCGCCCCGGGGCCGGGGGGAGTTGTCCTCGAACCGCCGGTAGGCCCGGAAGACCCCCTTTTGGGCGGCCTGAATCAGCTGGGCCCGGAAGACCCAGAAGAGCAGGATCTCAAAGACCGGCTGTTCATCATTGGACAGGACATAGGGCTTATGGGGGGCCAGGGTCTCCCCGCAGCCCAGCATGGCGGCCAGGAAGAAGTGATTCTCCCCGGTGTCGAAGCGGCAGCCCAGCTGGAGGGTGAGGTCGTAGCACACCCCCTGGACGGTCAGCTCCCGCATCCGCACCACCCCCACGCTGGGCCCGAAGCGGCTGGGGTTGGCGGAAAAACGCAGGCTCTTTTGGTACTGCTTCTGATACCGGTCCAGGAAGGCGTCCAGCACCTCCCACAGGGGCAGGGGGGACTCCTCCGGCTGGACCCGGGGGCTGATGATGGCCTCCATCAT
>JAAWSG010000044.1 GCA_022801435.1 Lawsonibacter sp. | reverse complement strand
GGTGGTGGGTCAGCTCGTTGAACTTGGCCCGGGACAGGGTCAGGTCCAGGTGCTTGGGGCCGGTGGCGTCGGCGGTGATATAGGGCAGGTTGATGGCGGAGGAGGTGACCCCGGACAGCTCGATCTTGGCCTTCTCGGCGGCCTCCTTCAGGCGCTGCATGGCCACCTTGTCCCCGGACAGGTCCACGCCCTCCGCCTTCTTGAACTCGGCCACCATCCAGTCCATGATGCACTTGTCAAAATCGTCGCCCCCCAGGCGGTTGTTGCCCGCGGTGGCCAGGACCTCGATGACCCCCTCGTCAATATCCAGGATGGACACGTCGAAGGTGCCGCCGCCCAGGTCATAGACCATGATCTTCTGGGCCTCCTCCTTATCCACCCCGTAGGCCAGGGCGGCGGCGGTGGGCTCGTTGATGATGCGCTTGACCTCCAGGCCGGCGATCTTGCCGGCGTCCTTGGTGGCCTGGCGCTGGGCGTCGGTGAAGTAGGCGGGAACGGTGATGACCGCCTCGGTGACGGACTGGCCCAGATAGGCCTCCGCGTCCGCCTTCAGCTTCTGGAGGATCATGGCGGAGATCTCCTGGGGGGTGTACTTCTTATTGTCCACGCTCACCCGGTAGTCCGAGCCCATCTCCCGCTTGATGGAGCTGATGGTCCGGTCAGGGTTGGTGATGGCCTGCCGCTTGGCTACCTGGCCCACCATACGCTCCCCGTCCTTGGAGAAAGCCACAACGGAGGGGGTGGTGCGGTTGCCCTCGGCGTTGGCGATGACCACCGCGTCTCCGCCCTCCATCACCGCCACGCAGCTGTTCGTTGTGCCTAAGTCGATGCCAATAATCTTACCCATAATGTTTTCCTCCTAAATATATAAAAGATTGGTGTTTGTGAAATTAGTTTGCCACCTGGACCATGGCGAAGCGGATGACCTTTTCCCCCAGCATAAAGCCCGCCTGGAAGACCTGGGCCACGATATTTTCCCCCAGATTCTCGTCCTCGATGTGCATGACCGCGTTGTGGAGGTTGGGGTCAAAGGGTTTTCCCTGGGCCTCGATCTCGGTGATCCCCAGCTTGGCAAAGACCTCCCGGAGCTGGTTCATGGTCATCTCCACACCCTTTTTATAGGCCTCATCGGCGGTATCCTGCTTCAGGGCCCGCTCCAGGTTGTCGTACACGGGGAGAAAGGCCTGCACGGTGTCCGCCTTGGCCCCGGCCCACAGGGATTCCTTCTCCTTGGCGGTGCGCTTTCGGTAGTTGTCGTACTCGGCGGCCAGACGGAGAAACTGCTCCCGGGGGACCAGCTGCTCCTGCGCGGGGGCCTCCTCGGGCTCCGGCTCGCCGGCGGGGGTATCGGTTTGAGGCTCGCACTCCGGACCAGCCTGCTCCTCCAGAATCTCCTCCTCCGTCCCGGCGGTCTGGGGGGAAGTCTTTTCTTTCTTCTTGCTCACAATTCCATGCTCCTTCGCGTCTCGTGATTTCGATTACTCCTCCGGCTTCTCCGGCGGGGGCAGCTCCTTGCCGAACATCCGGGTCAGGCTGTCGGCGAAATAGGACAGGCGGGCGGTGACCTTGGCGTAATCCATCCGCGTGGGCCCCACCACCCCGATGATCCCCCGCATGTTGTCCCCGATGTCGTAGCTGGCCATCACCACGCTGGTGTCCTTCAGGGCGTCGTTCACATTTTCCGGCCCGATGAGGATGTTCATGTTTTTTCCCGTGTCCAGAGCGGCGGGCAGGCGGGGGGCCTCGTTCTCCTCGCTGAGGTAGGCCATCAGGGGCTTTGCCTTGTCCAGACTGCGGTACTCCGGGTGCTCCAGCAGGTGGGTGATGCCGGCGGTGCGGAACTTCTGCTGTCCCTGGTCGGCCAGCACCTCCATGGCGAAGTCCACCACCAAGGCGATGAGCTCAAAGGCGCCGGGGGAGGTGCGGGTCTCCAGCTTGTCCAGGGTCTGCTCCATCTCCTCCCGGGACAGGCCGGTGAAGGAGCTGTTCAGCACGGCGGACAGCATCTGGAGCTGGGGGTCGGACAGCTCCCCGGGGATGCGGATGAGCTTGTTTTTGACCACGCTGCTGTCGGTCATCACCACGGCAATGAAAGCGTTTTCCTCCACCATCAGCAGGTCGAAGCGCTTGACCGTGATGCGCTCCTTGGCGGCGGCCATGGTAAACACCGGGTAGTCGCTCAGCTGGGAGAGCACCTTCCCTGCCCGGTCGAGACAGCGGTCCAGCTCCTCCATCTTCAGGTTGAGGGCCTCGTTGATGCGCTGGGTCTCCTGAATGGTGAGCTGCTGCCGGTCCATCAGCTCGTTGACGTACAGCCGGTAGCCCGCGGGGGAGGGGACCCTCCCGGCGGAGGTGTGGGGCTGCTCCAGATAGCCCAGCTCGGTGAGGTCGGCCATCTCGTTGCGGATGGTGGCGGTGGATACGTCCAGCCCCGCGGCCTCCGCCACCGCCTTGGAGCCCACCGGTTCGGCAGTGGCGATGTAGGTCTCTACAATGGCCCGCAGGACCCTTTTTTTTCGATCAGTCAGCTCCATGGCACTCACCGCCTGTATGCGTTATGGATTTAGCACTCCGTTTCTCTGAGTGCTAAAGATAATGTACCACTCCCCCCCGAAATTGTCAATAGGTACTTTATGAATTTATTATAAACAAAAACAGCCCGGACATGCTTCGCAGAGGGAATGGGGCTGTGCTAAAATGCGGGGAAAATCCTTCGGTTTGGCTCCGCAGGGAAAAATATTGAATAAAATGGGCGGAGGGGCTTGATTTTTGGTCCGCTGTCTGGTATCCTGTTAGTTGCTGGCGCGGTTTGTCCAGCGGCTCCTGTGATTGGAAGATGCAGCGGTATCGAAGTGGTCATAACGGGGCTGACTCGAAATCAGTTTGCAGGCAACTGCACGTGGGTTCGAATCCCACCCGCTGCGCCAACCTTGCGTGGACAAAAAGGACGCAGGCAGAATCCCGCACTTCGGTGCGGGATTTTTGCGTCAGGCAGCCGGGATTGGGGGAACTATGAATCCCGCTTCGGGTATTCCGGAGCGGGATTTTTTGAACTTCTGCCGAAAGTTTCAGGAGTCGATAAAGCTGCGCACCCGGAGCTGCACCCCCAGTCCTTCCGCGATCTCCTTGCAGCGTTTGATCTCCTTGGGGGACTTGTCCTTGTCCACGATGGTCAGCACCACATTGGGGACATACGCAGTAGACTCCCAGGCGAAGTCCCGCATAGCCTGCCAGGCCGCCTCTCCCTGGGCGGGGTGGCACAGAGCCACGTAGTCCGCCGCGTTGGTGGCGTTGAGGGAGATGGACAGGGTGTCGATGCGGCCATACAGCTCGGGGCACACGTCCCGGCCCAGAATCAGATTGGCGTGGCCGTTGGTGTTGATGCGCACGGGGGGCAGTTTTTCCCCAAACTTTTCCTTCAGCCGGTCCACCAGCCACAGCAGGTCGTCCAGCCGGTAGGCAGGCTCTCCATAGCCGCAGAAGACGATCTCCCGATAGGCGCACACGTCCCGCTGGAGGAAGCTGTCCAGGGCCTCCTCCCGGGTGGGTTCCCGCTCCAGCCACAGGGAGTCCTCGGTGTAAATGGAGCCCTTCGCCTTCCCCTGGCGCAGGCAGAACTCACAGGCGCAGTTGCATTTGTTGGTCAGGTTGACGTACAGCGCGCCCTCGTATTCGTAAGTGATGGTCATAATTTACTCCTCCTGTCCTCCGGCGACGCACACCGGAGATGATACTGCTGCGGTCACGGCGCAATACGGAAAAACCGTTTGCCGTTCTCCAGAGTGCGTTCCGCGACCTCCTCCGGGTCCATTCCCTTCACCTGGGCGATGGTCTCCGCCACCCGGTACACATACCCTGAGTCGTTCCGTTTCCCCCGGAAGGGCTCCGGCGTCAGGTAGGGGGAGTCGGTCTCAATCATTATGCGCTCCATGGGCAGCCACTGGATGACCTCCAGGGACTTTCGGGCGTTTTTGTAGGTGACGACCCCGGTGAAGGAGAGCGTCCAGCCCAGCTTCACCAAGGTTTTTGCGTCCTCCAGGCTCCCGGAGTAGCAGTGGTACACCCCGGTCACCTGGGGATGGGCCTTCACCGCCTCCAGGCAGTCCCGGTGGGCCTCCCGGTCGTGGACGATGACGGGCAGGTCCAGCTCCTGGGCCAGCTCCAGCTGGGCGTGGAAGACCTTTTGCTGGAACTCCGGGGGCGGGTTGTCCTTCCAGTAGTAGTCCAGGCCGATCTCTCCAACGGCCCGCACCTTGGGGTGGACAGCCAGCGAGCGCAGGCTGTCCAGACTCTCCTGGGCAAAGCCGGCGCAGTCCGAGGGGTGGACCCCCACGGCGGCGTAGACAAAGGGGAAGCGGTCCGCCAGGGAGACGGCGGTCCGGGAGCTGTCCAGGTCACAGCCCGGGTTCAGCACCAGCTCCACCCCCTGTTCCCCCAGGGAGGCCAGCACCTCCGTCCGGTCGGCATTGAAGACGCCCGAGTCGTAGTGGGCATGGGTATCAAACAGCCGCAAGGGGCATCCCTCCTGTCAATGGGTTTGTTCCACTATCATACCCCTTCCCCGGAAAAAAAGCAAGAGGGAATGGGGCGCGGGCAAAACCCATCCGGGCATAAAAAAACCTCCCCCGTGGAGGGGGAGGGGGAAGCTTAACCCTTGACGCCGCCGGAGGCCAGACCGCTGACCAGGTTCTTTTCGATGCACATAAAGAGGATGATGACCGGGATGATGGCGAAGATGGAGGCGGCGAAGAGGTACTGCCACTCGATGATATTGTAGCCGTTGAAGGTGTTGATGCCCACGGTCAGGGGCTTGAGGGTGTCGGTGGAGATGAGGCACAGGGCCACGGTGTACTCGTTCCAGGCGTTGATAAAGATGAAGATCAGGGTGGTGACGATGCCGGGGGCGGCCACCGGGAGGAGCACCTTCATCATGGACTGGACGCGGGTACAGCCATCGATGGTGGCGGCCTGTTCCATCTCCGCCGAGATGCCCATAAAGGTCCCCCGAAGCAGCCAGATGGTGAAGGCCTGGTTAAAGGCGGCGTTGATGAAGATCAGGCCCAGAATGCTGTCCGTCAGGTGCAGGGCCTGCATGACCTGGTAGATGCCGATGAGCAGCACCACCGGGGCGAACATCTGGGAGACAATGACGAAGCCCAAAAAGGCGGTCTGCCCCTTAAACTTCATCCGGGCCAGGGCGTAGGCCGCGGGGATGCCGCACAGCATGGCAATGATGGTGGAGCCCCCGGCAATCAGGACGGAGTTTAACATATACTTGGCCATGGGAGCCCGGCTCCAGATATCGATGAAGTTGGACCACAGGGCGGTGACGGGCAGGATGGTGTTCCCAGAGAAGATCTCCACCCGGTTTTTCAGGGCGGTACACAGCATGGCGAAGTAGGGGTACAGGGTGATGACGCACACGTCCAGCACCACAAAGTAGAGCAGCAGGCGGAGTATCGTCTTTTTCAGGGAAACCGGCTTGCGGGTCGTCTCTCCCATCACATGTCATCTCCTTTCCGCAGGGTGTAGATCATGTAGGTGCTGGCGCAGATCAGCAGGATGATGAACCCGATCACCGATACGGCGGAGGCCTCTCCCTGCTTGCCGTTGTAGAAGGCCAGCTTGTAGAGATAGGTCACCAGGGTGTCAGTGCGGTTGGCGGGGTCGCCCTTGGTCATGGTCCAGATGATGGGGAAGGAGTTGAACACGTAGATGATGTTCAGCACGGTGGCCACCGTCAGGGAGGACTTGACCAGGGGGAGGGTGATGTTGAACAGCTTCTGGAAGTAGCCCGCCCCGTCCACCGTGGCCGCCTCGTAGTAGGAGGTGTCGATGCTCTGGAGGCCGGACAGGACACAGAAGGTGACAAAGGGGATGGTGACGAAGATGCCGCAGGCGATCTCCCAGGCGAAGTACGCCCCCGGGGTGGGGGTCCAGTTCATGGGCGCGCTGATGATGTGCAGCTTCATCAGCAGGGTGTTCAGGGTCCCGTAGTCCTTGCTGATGATGAAGTTCCACGCGCTGGCCTGGATGACCAGGGTGGTGGCCCAGGGGAAGACCACGATGGCCCGGGCGACCTTCCGGCCCTTGAACTGGTTGTTCAGCACCAGGGCCAGCATGAAGCCCAGCACGGTGGAAATGACCACCACGGCGATGGTCCAGACCACCGTGTTTTTCAGCACCAGGGCGAAGGCGGGGCTTTTGAGGACTTTTGTAAAATTCTCAAAATTGTTGAACCCCTTCATCTGGCCCGCCCGGGTGACCCGGCTCATGGACAGCTGGAAGACCTTAATGATGGGGGTCACGATAAAGATGGCCATTAGGATAATGCTGGGGGCAATCCAGAGATAGGGCTCCACGCTGCGCATCAGCTTCTTGCTGGAGGAGGGCATCTGCTGGACGGGGGCCTGCCTGTCTGCCTTTTGTTCCGAAGAGACGACCGGGGTCGTTGTGTTCACGGAGACACCTCCTGTAATAATTCCCGATAATAATTCCCGAAAACATCCACCGCGTTTTTATGTATCCCTTGATCGCTCTGGATGTTTTTTATATCGGGACCGCCTTCCGGCCGCTTTCCCAGGCCAGGGACCTCCCTGTCCCTGGAAAACGGCTGGAAGAGACGGGGGACCGGACCAGAGCGGCCCGGCCCCCGAAATCATGTGTGACTGAGGAATCCAAAGGGATGGATGAAATCAGCCAGCAGCCTGAGCCGCGATCTGATCCTGGAGGGTATCCAGCAGTTCCTTGACGTTGCCGCCCAGGAGGGCCTGCTGCTCCACGTCGATGACGCCCTGCTTCACGTCAGCCCACTCCGCCTTGGCGGTGGGGTAGAACTTACAGGAGCCCACGATCTCCACCCAGGGAGCCATGGAGGGGTCGGAGGCGGCGACGATCTCGCCGCCGGCGGAGGTGGCGGGCAGGAAGCCCTCCATCAGCACCCACTCAGAGTAGCGGCTGTCCTCATAGAAGAAGTCGAAGAAGGTCTTGATGGCCTCCAGCTTCTCATCGGAGTGGCCGTTGTCGAAGCACATGAACCGGTCCATCACGCCGGCGGAGACGGAGGGGTTGCCGCCGTTGGTGGGGATGGCGGCGAAGGCGTAGTTGATCTGCTCCTCCTTGGGGGTCTCAGCCTTGGCGTAGTTGTCCGCGATGTAGGTGGGGATGGAGTTGGGGCCGATGACCATGGCCAGCTTGCCAGCGCCGAACAGGTCCTGGAGCTTATAGCGGGTCTCGGTGGTGGGGTCGGTGTTGGTGTAGCCGTCCTTCACCAGGCTGACGGCGTACTCAATGGCCTCCACGTTGGCGTCGCTGTTCAGGGCCCAGTTGCCGTCGGCGTCGGTGAAGTCGCTGCCGTTGTTCCAGACGTAGTAGGCGAAAGCGGCCTGGCCCTCGTCAGTGGTCATGTCGATGCCCCAGGGGTACACGTCGGGGCACTTCTCCTTGATGGCCTTGCAGGCGGCGGTCAGTTCATCCCAGGTGGTGGGCACTTCCACCTCAGCCTGAGCCAGGATGTCCACGTTGTAGTACATGGCACGGGCGGAGGCCAGGTCGGGGATGGCCCAGACGGTCCCATCGATTTCAGACTGCTCCAGGAAAGCGGGGTACATCTTGGCATAGGTCTCATCCGAGACGTAATCCTTAGCGGGCAGGAGCAGGTCGTCCGCCTGATAGTCGGCAAACACGTCGATGTTCAGGATGTCAGGGGCGTCGTTGTTGGCGATGCGGGTGTTGACCACGGTGTAGATGTCGTTCCAGGAGACCACCTGCACGCTCAGGTCGATGCCCTCGTTGGCGGTGTTGAAGTCGTTCTGGAAGTTGGCCCACCAGTCCTTGGTGTTCTGGCCGTACTCCGCGGCGATGACGCTGATGGCGATCTTGTCGCCGCCGCCGGAGGGAGCGGGCGTGCCCGAGCCGGAGGGAGTCTTGCCGGAGCTGGCCGCTCCGCCGCCGCCGCCTCCGCCGCCGCAGGCCGCCAGAGAGAGCACCATCGCGCCAGCCATGAGGGCTGCAAGGAACTTTTTCATTTTCATTCTCCTCTATTCTTAGAATTTTCAGTGGAACAGCGCGGTCCCACAGCTCCAGGGGCCCGCCGTGGGGAAATTGGGATAATCCACAAATACGCCCCTTTGAATAAAATTATACTTGACAAATCATATAAATATAGGGCATAGCGTTCGTATTATAGAAAAATCGTACGGACTATGAAAATTCGTACGATTTGAGGGGCGGAAAATCGATTTTTTATGGTGTTACCTGTCATCCTGGCTCCGCCGCTCCGGACGGCTGCGCACCGATTTCCGGAAGGCGCTGGGGGTGGTCCCGGTGACAGAGCGGAACACTTTGGAAAAATAGTTGTAGTCGCTGATGCCCACCGCCTCCGCGATGGCGGAGATGGGCAGACTGCTCTGGAGCAGCAGGCGCTTGGCGGCATTGATGCGGCGCTGGGCAATAAGGTGGGAGAGGGTGTATCCCCCTGACAGCTCCTTGGCCACGCTGCACAGCTTGGTGCGGCCGATGTGCAGCTGCTCGGAGATGGACTCCAGGGAGAGCTTTTCCATATAGTGCTGGTCCAGGTAGCGCTCCAGCTTCTGGGCGTCGGTCTGCTCGGTGGTCAGGATCATCCCCTTCAGGCGGATATAGGCGGATAGGGCCTCCAGGGTCTCCGCGTAGGCCTGGACCTCCTGCCGGGAGTACTGGCGGAACTGAAAAAAGGCGGGCTTCAGCTCGTCCGGGTCCCCGGGCCACCAGTCCAGCAGGCCGCGGGTGTGTGCCCACTGCTCCTCCAGGGGGGAGTCGTCCAGGTAGCAGCCCACCGCCAGGTAGGCCAGGGGATTTTTTTTGTCGTAGAGGGGCATGATGGCCTCACAGATCCCCACGTGGCAGCGGTAGAACTGAAAGCCCCCCTCGGCGGTGTAGCTGCGGATCTTGCACATATCACAGGCGATGCACCGCTCATGTCCCTCGGGCAGGTCGTTGATGGCCCGGCAGAAGGGAGGGTGTCCCCGGAAGAGGTTGATGTCCCGTCCCTCCGGGTCCAGGATGTTGGCGGGGACCCCGGTGAGGATCTTGAGATTGGCGATCAGCCGGCGCAGCTGCTCCTCGTCAAAGAGGATGTTCACAAAATCCCTCCCGTCAAGCGTCTGTAGTGGCTGCGGTTTATGGGCGGCTCCGGTGCTCCGCCACAATCTCCCCCAGCCGCGCCCAGTTGGCCTCCATGTCTGACACCAGCTTGAACTGGGTGCGGCAGCGGTCCAGGTTTTGCCCCGGGCGGCTGGTGTGGAAGTAGTGGTCCCCCTCTAAGTAGTCGGTGAGGAAGCGGATGCCGCACTCCAGGGTCATCAGCTTGGCCCCCCAGGGCAGGTACTCCAGCTCCCCGTCGGTGAGAGCCCCGCCCGCCCCTTCCAAAAACGCGGCGGTGTAGGCGGAGAAGAGCTCCAGGTCCAGATTCACCTTGGACAGGTCTGTCTCATCCTCGGCGCTGTGGTTGGCCCCGAAGCGGATGGAGTCCCCGAAGTCGTTGATGGACAGGCCGGGCATGACGGTGTCCAGGTCAATGATGCACACGCCGACGCCGGTCTTCTCGTCCATGAGCACGTTATTCAGCTTGGTGTCGTTGTGGGTGACCCGCAGGGGGAGCTTCCCCTCCCGCAGCGCCTGGAGGGCCACCGAGCAGTCCGCCTCCCGGGCCAGCACGAAGCCGGTCTCCTCCTGGCAGTCCCTGGCCCGCCCCAGGGCGTCCGCCTCCACGGCGGCCTTGAACTTGGCCAGCCGGTCCTCAGTGTCGTGGAAGCGGGGGATGGTCTCATGGAGGGTCTCGGCGGGGTAGTCCCGCAGCAGACGCTGAAACTGTCCAAAGGCCCGGCCGGAGGCGGCAAAGAGCTCCTTTGTCTCGGCGGACTGGTAGCAGACCGTCCCCTCCACAAAGGAGTACACCCGCCAGGCCCCGCCGTCCCGGTCGGTGAAGTAGGGCGCGCCGTCCCGGGGGCGGATCACCTGCATGGCCTCCCGGCTCCGGTCCCCGCCCCGCTTCTGGATCTCCCGGCCCAGGTACTCGGTGACGCCGATGATGTTCTCCATCAGCTCCTCCGGGTGCTTGAAGGCGGCGGCGCTCATCCGCTGGAGGATGAACCGGCGGCAGCAGCGGTCCTCGGGCTGGGTGTGGACCACGAAGGTGTCGTTGATATGGCCGCAGCCGTACCGGATGGCCCCCACCACCGGGGCGCCGAAGTCAAAGCCCTCCAGGACCTGCTGTAAATTCTGCTCTGCCTGAACCACGGCTCACACCTCCCACAGCCGGTCGGGGTAGAGCCCGGAGGCGGTCTTCTCCGCGATGGCGGCCTCCACGGTGGGCTTATCCTCCCGGTAGGTGACTCCGTACCACTTGTCCTCGCTGCGCAGGACCCTGACCCGGGCCTTCCCCTCGTCAATGAGCTGGCTGACCACCGTGGGCAGGAAGTACTCCCCCTTCTCCGGGTTTTCCGCCAGAGTTTGATCCAAAAAGGCGGGAAAGCGGGCCTGGGCCTCCGTCAGGAAGCTGTGGCTGAACCCCCACAGGTTCATGGACACCACGTCCTCCCCCGACAGGCTGGTCCAGGTGGCGCCGTCGTCCTCGGTGTACTGGGGGGGCTCCCCCTTCCGGATCTTGGTGCGCTCCACCACCCTGGTGAGGAAGTGGTCCGCCGTCTCCTCGCACACCCCCCGGGCCACTGTGCCGTTCTCGGTGACGGTATTTTTCAGCAGGTAGCCCACCATAGCATACTCATACAGCGCCCCGTCGGGGTGGTTTGTCAGATAGTCAAAAATTTCCCCAAAGGCTTTGGGCCCGTAGTAGTCGTCCGCGTTGATGATGGCGAAGGGCCCGTCAATGAGGTCCCGGGCGGCCAGGGCGGCGTGGGCGGTTCCCCAGGGCTTGGTCCGGCCGGCGGGGACGGCATACCCCTGGGGCAGGTCCTCCTTGAGCTGGTAGGCGTACTTCACGTCCATCACCCTGGACACCCGGTCCCCGATGGCCGCCTTGAACTCCGCCTCAATCTCGGGCTTGATGACAAAGATGACCGTCTCAAACCCGGCCCGGCGGGCGTCATAGATGGAGTAGTCGATGATGAGCTGGCCGTGGTTTCCCACCGGGTCCAGCTGCTTCAGACCGCCGTACCGGCTGCCCATACCGGCGGCCATGATGACAAGAACAGGCTTTTTCATGGTGTGATCCTCCCTTTCCGCGCCCCTGTGCTTAACCCTTATAGCCGTTCGGATTGCCCGACTGCCACTTCCAGGAGGAGGCGCACATCTCCTCGATGCCCAGCTGCGCCTCCCAGCCCAGCTCCGCCCTGGCCTTGGCGGGGTCGGCGTAGCAGGCGGCGATGTCCCCGGGGCGGCGGGGGTCGATGACGTAGGGCAGGGTCTTGCCGCAGGCCTTCTCATAGGCGTGGACCACGTCCAGCACAGAATATCCCTTCCCCGTGCCCAGGTTGCACACGAACAGCCCGCAGCCGGTGTCCAGCTTCTTCAGCGCCGCCACGTGCCCCTTGGCCAGGTCCACCACATGGATATAGTCCCGCACCCCGGTCCCGTCGGGAGTGCTGTAGTCGTCCCCGAAGACGTGGACCTTCTCCAGCTGGCCCACCGCCACCTTAGCGATGTAGGGGACCAGGTTGTTGGGGATGCCGTTGGGGTCCTCCCCGATGAGGCCGGACGCATGGGCGCCGATGGGGTTGAAGTACCGCAGCAGGGCCACGTTCAGGGTGGAGTCGGCGGCGCAGATGTCCATGAGCATCTTCTCCTGGAAGAGCTTGGTGGTCCCGTAGGGGTTGGTGGTCCCGCCGGTGGGGAAGTCCTCCCGGATGGGGACGGTGGCCGGGTCGCCGTAGACGGTGGCGGAGGAGGAGAAGACAAAATTTTTCACCCCGTGGCGGCGCATGGCCTGGAGCAGGTACAGGGTGCTGATGAGGTTGTTGGAGTAGTACTCCAGGGGCTTTTGCACGCTCTCACCCACCGCCTTCAGCCCGGCGAAGTGGATGACCGCGTCAATGTCCGGGTGGCCGGCGAACAGGGCCTCCACCTCGTCCTCATGGCACAGCTCGGCCCGGACAAAGGGGATGGGCCTGCCCACGATTTTCTCCACCCGGCGCACCGCCTCCTCGCTGGAGTTGTCCAGGTTGTCCGCCACTACGATGTCATAGCCGGCCTGGACCAGCTCCACACAGGTATGGCTGCCGATATAACCGGCTCCGCCGCAGACGAGAATAGACATAGTTAATCGCTCCTTCTTGTTGATTTGATATTGAGTGGGTTCGGCCAGCAAGGCCCCACGGGTTCCCCAGTGGTCTCTATTGTAGCCCGGTTGGGCGGAAATAGTAAATAGAGGATTGTCCCAATAATCTGGAAAATCGTCCGCACTGTCTACTATTTTTATAATTCCGGTCTCGGTGCTACAGCGGCTCCAGATGCCGGATGCCCTCAAACTGGCGGACGGTCTGGATGATCTCGTCCCGGTGGAGGTTTTTCTTGCCCCGGATGGTGACCATAAAGGCCAGGGAGTCCTCTCCGTAGCCGCTGTCGTACTCCTTCAAAATGCCGTTCAGCTCCAGGCCGCAGCTCTTGGCGCTGCGCAGGAAGGAGCCCAGGGGGACATGGGGGTCCAGCTCCACATAGAACTCCACCACGTTGCTCCGCCGCCGCAGGCCCAGCTCCGACCGGTGCAGCAGGGTCAGCACCAGGAAGATGGATGCGCCGCTCACCAGGGCCACCTCGTACAGCCCTATGCCCACGGCCAGCCCCACACAGGCCGACGCCCACAGCCCCGCCGCCGTGGTCAGGCCCTTGATCCGGTTGTGAGCGGTGACGATGATGGTCCCCGCCCCCAGAAAGCCGATGCCGCTGACCACCTGGGCCCCCATGCGCACCGGGTCCCCCGTCCCGGTGGCCTGGTAGGAGTACTGGTTGACCAGCATGACCACACAGGAGCCGATGCACACCAGGGTATAGGTCCGGAGGCCGGCGGGGCGGTTTTTGATTCCCCGCTCCATGCCGATGATCCCTCCCAGCGCCATAGCGGTCATAATGCGTATAAATATGGCAGACATCGTCACTTCCCGCAGTGCCAGCACAGGCCCGCCCCCTCTCTCCATTTTTCCCCAATCCAGTATAGCATAAAGAGAGAAATTATGGTATCCTTTTCCTGAAATTTTCTCTCCGGTTCGGAGAGGGAAGGGGGAGTGCCCTGTGGTCAGGACGGAACAGCTGGGCTCTTACACGCTGCAATGGCCGGAGGGGGTTTTCGCTTTGGGGGGAGACGCCCTGGCGCTGGGACGGTTCTGCACGGTGAAGCCGGGGTGGCGGGTGTGCGACCTGGGGACGGGGAGCGGGGTGCTGCTGCTCCTGCTGGCGGGGCGGGCGGAGAGGCTGTCCCTGACGGGGGTGGAGCGGGACCCTCTCTCCGTCCGGACCGCCCGGGAAAATCTGGCGCGGAACGCTCTGGCGGGGGAGATTCTGCTGGGGGACCTGCGAAGCCTCCCCCTGCCGGCGGGCGGGTTTGAGCTGGCGGTGTCCAATCCCCCCTACTTCCCGGTGGGGTCGGGGAAGAGCGGCGGTCCCGCCCGGAGCGAGGAGTTTTGTTCCCTGGAGGAGCTGTGCGCCTGCGCCGGACGGCTGTTGAAAAACGGGGGCCGCTTCGCCCTGTGCCACCGGCCGGAGCGGCTGACCGATGTGCTCTGCGCCCTCCGGGGACACGGCCTGGAGCCCAAGCGGCTGGAGCTGGCAGCCCACGGGCCGGGCCATCCCCCCTCCCTCCTGCTGGTGGAGGCGGTGAAGGGGGCCGGACCGGGGCTGTCCATTCGCCTCCCCTGACTCAAAAACCCTCCCACCCCAGCAAAACGCCGGGGCGGGAGGGCTTTCGGTTCTTCTCTACCGGACGGTGAGCGCGCCCTGCTCCGCGTCCACCGTGAACACCGCGCCGGGCTCTGCCTCTCCGGCAACAATCCTCCGGCTGAGCAGGGTCTCCACCGTGTGCTGGAGATACCGGCGCAGGGGCCGGGCGCCGTAGACGGGGTCGTAGGCCGCCTCCACGATTGCCGCCTTGGCCTCGGGGGTCAGCGCCACCTCCAGCTGCTGGCCGGCCAGCCGCCGGTTCAGGTCCGCCGACAGCAGGTCGATGATGTGGGTGACGTTCTCCCGGGTCAGGGGCTTGTAGAACACGATCTCGTCCAGCCGGTTGAGGAACTCGGGCCGGAAGGAGCGCTTAAGCAGCTCATTCACCTGGTCCCGGGCCTCCTGGCTGATCTCCCCGTCCGGACCGATGCCGTCCAGAAGGGCCTGACTGCCCAGGTTGGAGGTGAGAATCAGAATGGTGTTTTTGAAATCCACTGTCCGGCCTTGACTATCTGTAATTCTTCCGTCGTCCAATACCTGGAGTAAAATATTGAACACGTCCGGGTGGGCCTTCTCCACCTCGTCAAAGAGGACCACAGAGTAGGGCTTTCTCCGCACCGCCTCGGTGAGCTGGCCCCCCTCCTCATAGCCCACGTACCCGGGAGGGGCTCCGATGAGGCGGGAGACGGAGAATTTTTCCATATACTCGCTCATGTCGATGCGCACCAGGTTTTTCTCGCTGTCGAACAGGGCCTCCGCCAAGGTTTTGGCCAGCTCGGTCTTGCCCACCCCGGTGGGGCCCAGGAAGAGGAAGGAGCCGATGGGCTTATCCGGGTCGGCAATCCCGGCGCGGCTGCGCAAAATGGCCTCGCTGACCAGCCGCACCGCCTCGTCCTGCCCCACCACCCGCTGGTGGAGGATGTCCTCCAGGTGGAGCAGCTTCTCCCGCTCCCCCTCCATCAGCCGGGACACGGGGATACCCGTCCACCGCTGGATGATGCGGGCGATCTCCTCCTCTGTGACCTTGTCCCGGAGAAGGGACCGGGCCTTCCCCTCGCTGGCGGCGCGCTCAGACTCCTCCAGGGCCTTTTTCAGCTCCGGGATTTTTCCGTATTGCAACTCGGCGGCCCGCTCCAGGTCGTACTCCCGCTGGGCCTTCTCCAGGGCGGCGCTGGCGGCCTCCAGCTCCTCCCGCAGCTTCTGGACCCGGCCGATGGCCCCCTTCTCGTTGTCCCACTGGGTTTTTTTGGTATTGAACTCCTCCCGCAGGTCGGACAGCTCCTTTTGAATCTCCGCCAGATGCTCCTGGGACAGCTTATCGGTCTCCTTTTTCAGCGCCGCCTCCTCAATCTCGTGCTGGATGATTTTGCGCTGGATCACGTCCAGCTCGGTGGGCATGGAGTCCATTTCGGTGCGGATCATGGCGCAGGCCTCGTCCACCAGGTCGATGGCCTTGTCGGGGAGGAAGCGGTCGGAGATATACCGGTTGGACAGGGTGGCGGCGGCGATGATGGCCCCGTCGGTGATTTTGACCCCGTGGTACACCTCATACCGCTCCTTGAGGCCCCGGAGAATGGCGATGGCGTCCTCCACGGTGGGCTCGCTGACCATCACAGGCTGGAATCTGCGCTCCAGGGCGGCGTCCTTCTCGATATACTGCCGGTACTCGTTGAGGGTGGTGGCCCCGATGCAGTGCAGCTCCCCCCGGGCCAGCAGAGGTTTCAGCAGATTCCCCGCGTCCATGGAGCCCTCGGTCTTTCCCGCCCCCACGATGGTGTGGAGCTCGTCAATGAAGAGGAGGATGCGGCCCTCGGACTTCTTCACCTCGTTGAGCACCGCCTTCAAGCGCTCCTCAAACTCCCCCCGGTACTTGGCCCCGGCGATGAGGGCCCCCATGTCCAGGGCGAAGATGGTCTTGTCCCGCAGGGAGGCGGGTACATCCCCCTTGACAATCCGCTGGGCCAGCCCCTCGGCGATGGCGGTCTTGCCCACTCCCGGCTCGCCGATGAGGACGGGGTTGTTCTTGGTCTTCCGGGACAAAATCCGGATGACGTTCCGGATCTCGTCATCCCGCCCGATGACCGGGTCCAGCTTGTTCTGCCGGGCCCGCTCCACCAGGTCGGAGCCGTACTTTTTCAGGGCGTTGTAGGTCTCCTCCGGGTTGTCCGAGGTCACTCGCTGGCTCCCCCGCACCTGGGCCAGGGCCTGCATGACCCCCTCCTTGTCCAGCCGGTAGGTCCGAAAAAGCTCCTTCAGGGCGGAACCGGGGTGGGCCAGCAGTCCCAAAAGGATGTGCTCCACCGAGATGTACTCGTCCTTCATGGCCCGGGCCTCCTGCTCCGCGGCCTGGAGCGCCTTGTCCACCTCCTGGGAGACGTAGATTTTCCCGCTCTCCCGCCCGGAGCCCGACACCTTGGGCAGACGGTCCACCTCCGCCTGCACCGCCGCCAAAAAGCTGGGGACGGTCATCCCCATGGCGGTGAGCAGCTGAGGAATAAAGCCCTCCCCGTCCCCTGCAAGGGCCAGCAGAAGATGGGGCTGCTCGATCTGCTGATTGCCGTGCTCCAGCGCGATGTCCTGGGCCCCCTGGATGGCGGCGAGAGATTTTTGGGTAAACTGATTCATATTCATATTGTATTTCTCCCTTCTGGAACAGTTTCACGTTCTGCACACAGTATAGGCCAGTCCGCCGGGAATTTCATGAACAGAGTGTGAATTTTTAGCACTCATTTATGGCGAGTGCCAATTTCCGGCTGCCCAATAGGTTTTCGTCTCTGCGCAGAGAAAAAACGCGCCCCGGCTCAAAACCGGGGCGCGTCCGTTTACTGGATGGCGATTTTTCTGCTCTGGGGCAGCACCTCCTGGCGTTTGGGGAGGGTCAGCTCCAGCACGCCGTTCTGGTAGGCCGCCGTGATGCCGTCCTCCTGAATGCCCTCCAGGCTGAAGGACCGGCTAAAACTGCCGCTGCGGCGCTCCCGGCACAGGTAGTTGTCCCGTGTCTCCTCGCTGTTCTCCTGGTGGCTGGCGGAGATGGTGAGCACCCCGTCCTTCACATCCAGGTCGATGTCCTCCTTCTGGAAGCCGGGCAGCTCCGCCTCCAGCAGGTAGTGGCTCCCCTCGTCCCGGATGTCGGTGGAGAACGCGGGGACGCGCCGGCCATTCTCTCCAAAGACGCTGCGCTCAAACTCATCGAACAGGTCCATCAGGCTGGAACCGCTGCGGGTGTTGCGGGTGCTGTAAGGGATCATATACATAGGTCAAAACTCCTTTCGGACCTCTTGGGGTCCTCCTTAAATTTGACTTTAGTATACTACCCAACTATGAACAAATCTTGCACTCTTTATGTCCGAACTGTAAATATTAGCACTCTGTTTAAACGAGTGCTAAAATCCGGGCAGGCATCAGGCGGGCCACCTGGGCCCGCCTGGCTTTTTTCGGGTACGGGGACAGGACAAACCGTGTCCCCCCGCGCCGGCCTGGAGGGCTCAGGGCTTGGCGCGCTCCAGCATCTCCAGCAGCCGCCGTTCATTCTCCAGCGCGGCCTGGGCCAGCGTCTTGGATTTCTCCCGCAGGCGGGCCAGTACCCCGTCATAGTCCTCCATCAGCCTGTCCGCCCGCCGGATGGCCTCCTCCGGGTCGAAGTGCTCCACATCCCCGGCGGCGGGCAGCTCCAGCTCCTCCAGGTAGCTCTCCACCTTGGGGTCGTACACCAGCCCCATGGAGGGCACCGCCATCCGGGCGGCGAAGATCAGGGTGTGCAGCCGCATCGCCAGGCACAGCCGCGCCGCGCCCAGCACCCCCATCAGCTCCCGGGGAGTACACCGCTGGTCCAGCAGACAGGACGGCTCCTCCATCAGCTCCCGCACCTGCTCGGTGGGCGTCCGGTCCCGCTTGGGCTGCATCAGCAAAAAGAGCACCTCCAGCCCGTAGCGCCGTCTGAAGTGGTCGCACAGCCGGGCCAGTCCCTGCTGGAAGCGCTCCCCCTCCGCCCTCCAGTCCCGCACGGACACCGCCAAAAAGGGGGTCCCAGGCTCCAGACCGGCAGAGGCCAGCAGCTCCTCTCCCCGCACTCTGGGGGCGGGGTCCAGGTAGAAGACCGGGTCGGCGGTGACGTGGATGTCCTCTCGTCTCACCCCCATCCCGGCCAGCTCCCGGGCGGAGCTGCGGTCCCGGAGGGTGACCAGGGCGGCGCTCTCCACCACCCGTTTCACCCTTCTCCGGTTGCCCGGCCTGCGCACCGGCCCGATGCCGTTGGCGTAGAGCATCACCGGTTTGCCCAGCAGCTGGGCGCACCGGATGACCGCCAGATAGTAGAGCAGCGACCGGGTGGAGGTGGTGTCCTGGAGCAGGCTCCCCCCGCCGGACAGCAGGGCGTCTCCCCGGCGCAGGGCGGAGAACACCTGCCCCACCCGGAAGCGGGAGACCGCCTCCAGCCCGTACTGGCTCCTGGTCAGCTGGGGGTCGTTGGACAGGACGGTCACCGCCACCTCCCCGCTGGTCTGGCGGATGCCCTGGCAGATGGACTCCAGAATGGCGTCGTCCCCGGCGTTATCGAAGCCGTAGTAGCCGCTCATTACCACCCGGTACTTCCGCCGGCGCACCTGCTCGTACATGGCCAGACAGTCGGACGCCATCCGGCGCACCGAGTAGAACTCAAAGATGACCTGCCGCCCGTAGGCCCCCAGCTCCGCTTTTTTCTCCTCCGGCAGGGTGAGGGCGGCCAGCACGTCCTCCCGCAGGACCTCCGGCTGGGACAGGGGCAGCCCCCGGCAGCAGAAATTCCCCGCCTGGGCCTGGGCCAGCTTGTCCGGGGTGAACAGGCCCTGATACCCCTCGTTGCCCGCCACAATCACCGGTTTTCCCGCGGACATGGCCTCCAGCGCCGCCCGGGACACCCCCACAAACACCGACCCGGCGGCTACAATCTCATTGATGTCGGTGCGGGGCCCGGTCATGATGACACATTGGCGGTTCAGAGTCCGGTTGACCTCCTCCGCCCGCTCCTTCAGCCGGTCGAAGACGTTGCCCCCGCCGGCGATGAGCAGCTGAATGCCGGGGAGGGCGGCGTCCAGCTCGGGGGCGATGCCGATCAGCTGTCCCGCCACCAGGGCCCGGTCCTCGTCCATCCGGCTGACATAGGAGAGGATGGGTTTTGCCGGGTCCAGAGCAAACTCCCGGATGACGTTCTCGCCGGAGAGATTCGGGGAGAACTTCTCGGTGTCGATGCCGTTGATGGTCACCGAGATGTGGTCCGGGTCCAGGCCGTACTCCCGGATGAGGTAGTCCTTGATATCGTCCGAGACGGCGACGGTGCGCTCCCCCCAGTCGGAGAGGTAGCGCAGGACCCCCTTGGTGTTGAAGACCCAGTGGGCGGTGGTGACAAAGGGAAGCTTCCTTCGCCGGCACAGCCCGCCGCACAGGAAGGCGGGGATACGGGCGTGGGCGTGGACCACATCGGGCCGCTCCTGGTCCAGGATACGTCTCAGCGCGGCCCGGGCCTGGCGCATCTCCCGAAAACTGCGGCGGTGGAGGGGGGCCTGGTAGTGGCGGATGCCGGCGGCGGTGATCTCAGGGACGTAGACCCCCCCGTTGGAGACGATGGCGATGTCGTGCCCCTGATGCTTCAGCTCCTTGGCCAGCTCCACGATGTGGGTCTCCGCTCCGCCGATGCCCAGCCCCATAGTGGCCATGAGGATTTTCATAAAATGCCGATGACCCGCCCGTCGAACCGGGCGTATTTGGTATAATAGGTCCGGGCGGAGTTGACTCCCAGGTCATAGACCCGGTTGAGCATATAGCTCCCGCTCTCTCCCACCAGGCCGAAGCCCTCCACGGTCAGCACCAGGTCGATGCCGTCCTCCACCGGCACACTCTCCCAGGTCCCGTCCTGGAACATGGCGTCCCGGAAGCCGGGCTCCGTCTGGACCTGGGTGATCTCTCCCAGGGCCCCGCCGCTGGGGTAGCTCACATCATACAGCTGGTCCCCCACCTGCACCGCGTCCTCCATATAGGCGGGCACGCCGGACACCCGGACCTGGAAGCGGATGGCCTGCTCCACCGTGCCGTTGCCCAGGTCGGCGGTCTGGCTGTTCTTGACGTAGCCGATGGCGGCGGCCATGGCGGCCACCAGCAGGATAGCCAGCACGTCAACAACGCTGATCTTGCCGAACAGACGGCCCTCTCTGTCGATAAGCTTCATCTCTGCTCCCCCCGTTCAATTGCCACAATGGGTCCGCTGGCCATATAGCCCTCCCCCTTGATATAGGCGACCTGCCCCACCTGGAGGGCGTAGCCTCCCCCCGCCAGGAGGGACTCCCCGTTGTCGGTACAATGGGCGTCCACCGTTACCAGGATGTCCACGTGTCCGGCGTTCTCCGCGTAGACGTATTGGCGGTCCTCGTGGTCCAGCAGCAGGGTGATGGCGGGCTCCACCTCATAGGAGACCACACGGCCGATCTCGTACTTTTTCACGTTGTCCACCAGCAGCCCTCCCTCCCGGATGCGGGAGACGTTTTCCTCCGGCCAGTTGAGGAAGCGCACGGTGTACCGCACCGTGGCGGAGGATGCCAGGGGGACCGAGGCGGTGCTCCGGCTGTTCCACAGCAGGAATCCCCCCACCGCCAGCGCCAGCAGCAAAACGATGCCGTCGAACAGATTCAGGCGCAGGTGAAATTTGGGTGTGTTCTGTTCCATTATTGGTCTCCTTGTATTATAGAGTAGTAGTTATTAAAGCCCCTCTCCAAGGGCTTGTGCTACACTGTAGAGGATGCTGTGGATTGGTTTTGTTCTCCTACCACA
>JAAWSG010000004.1 GCA_022801435.1 Lawsonibacter sp. | reverse complement strand
TTCCTCCAGCTGTACAAGCACGGCCTGGCCTATAAGACCACCATGCCGGTGAACTGGTGTACCTCCTGCAAGTGCGTGCTGGCCAACGAGGAGGTGGTGGAGGGGGTCTGCGAGCGGTGCGGCGCCCCCGTGGTCCGGAAGGAGAAGTCCCAGTGGATGCTGAAGATCACCGCCTACGCCCAGAAGCTCATCGACGGGCTGGACACGGTGGACTTCATCGACCGGGTAAAAACCCAGCAGCGCAACTGGATCGGCCGCTCCACCGGCGCGGAGGTCACCTTCAAGGCCACCACCGGGGAGGATATCGTGGTCTTCACCACCCGGCCCGACACCCTCTTCGGGGCGACCTATATGGTCATCTCCCCAGAGCACCGCTTCGTGAAGGAGTGGAGGGAGCGGCTGTCCAACTGGGACGAGGTGGCCGCCTACGTGGAGGAGGCGGGGCGGAAGTCCGACTTCGAGCGCACCGAGCTGTCCGCTGACAAGGAGAAGACCGGCGTCATGCTCCAGGGCGTGGCGGCCATTAACCCGGTGAACGGGAGAGAAATCCCCATCTTCATCTCGGACTATGTGCTGGCCTCCTACGGCACCGGGGCCATCATGGCGGTCCCCGCCCACGACACCCGCGACTGGGCCTTTGCCAAAAAGTTCGGCCTGGAGATCATCGAGGTGGTCTCCGGCGGGGAGGACGTGCAGAAGGAGGCCTTCACCGCCAAGGACGACACGGGTATTCTGGTCAACTCCGACTTCCTCAACGGCCTGACGGTGAAGGAGGCCATCCCCGTCATCACCAAGTGGCTGGAGGAGAAGGGCATCGGCCACGAGCAGGTGAACTTCAAGCTCCGGGACTGGGTGTTCTCCCGCCAGCGCTACTGGGGGGAGCCCATCCCCATGGTGTGGTGCGAGAGGTGCGGCTGGGTCCCCCTGCCCGAGGACCAGCTGCCCCTGCTCCTGCCCGAGGTGGCCAGCTATGAGCCCACCGACAACGGGGAGTCCCCCATCGCCAAAATGACCGACTGGGTGAACACCACCTGCCCCTGCTGCGGCGGCCCCGCCCAGAGGGAGACCGACACCATGCCCCAGTGGGCGGGGTCCAGCTGGTACTTCCTGCGGTATATGGACCCCCACAACGACAAGGCTCTGGCCTCCAAGGAGGCGCTGGACTACTGGGGCCAGGTGGACTGGTACAACGGCGGCATGGAGCACACCACCCTGCACCTGCTCTACTCCCGGTTCTGGAACAACTTCCTCCACGACATCGGAGTCATCCCCCACGCCGAGCCCTACGCCAAACGCACCAGCCACGGCATGATTTTGGGCAAAAACCCTCACTACGTGGGAAATGTAGAGTCTGAGGAGGAGAAGCAGGCCCTCATCGACAAGTACGGCGCTCAGGCCATGCGCCCCTCGGTGAAGATGTCCAAGTCCCTGGGCAACGTGGTCAACCCGGACGATGTGATTCGGGACTACGGCGCGGACACCATGCGGCTGTATATCATGTTCATCGGGGACTTCGAGAAGACCGCCACCTGGTCGGACGAGTCGGTCCGGGGCTGCAAAAAATTCCTGGACCGGGTGTGGAACCTGAGCGAGAAGCTGAAGGAGGGCGCGGACTGCTCCCCCGAGAACGAGCAGGCCATCCATAAGGCGATTAAAAAGGTCTCCTCCGACATCGAGGCCATGAAGTTCAACACCGCCATCGCCGCCCTCATGGCCCTGGTCAACGACTTCTACGCCAAGGGGGCCACCAAGGGCGATTACAAGCAGCTGCTGCTCATGCTCTCCCCCTTCGCCCCCCATATGTGCGAGGAGCTGTGGGAGAGGAACGGCTTCGGCGGACAGGTGTGCCTCCAGCCCTGGCCCGTGTACGAAGAGAGCAAAACCGTGGCCGAGACCGCCAGAATGGCTGTCCAGGTGGGCGGCAAGGTGAAGGCTAACATCGTGGTCCCCGCGAACGCCTCAGACGGAGAGATGGTGGCCGCCGCCCTGGCCGAGCCTAAGATCGCCAAGCTGGCCCAGGGGATGCAGCTGGTCAAGTCCATCGTGGTCAAGGGCAAGCTGGTCAGCCTGATCTTCAAGCCCCAGTAAACGGATATGAAAATGTCAGGACGGTGAAGATCACCGTCCTGATATTTCATGTCTGCGGTTTTGCTGTGACGATACGTATTAAACGCTGAAAACCGCCACCCCGGTCGGTGACGGTTTTCCTTTATAATATATCACAGTGTTGCCGCTGTATCAAAGGTTCTTTCTTGACACGGCGGTCGAACTGTGGTACATTTTCTGTGGGGACGCTGTCCAATACAGGCGAGGCGGTTCAGCTACACCACCCGAAAGGGGGTGAGCGTATGCCGGTTACGGTGACATTTCATGTCTTCGGACTTACCGTGACGATACGTATTAAACGCTGAAAACCGCCACCCCGGTCGGTGACGGTTTTCTTTTAGACCTCATCTGAACGGGCTGAACCGTCTTGCGGACAGTGTCCCTTCCCTTGTAATATACCACAGCTCCGACGCTTTGTCAAAGGTTTTTTCTTGACACTGCGGTGTCGTAATCAGCGCTGGGATTTGAGCCGGAGGACAAGGCCCCCCCTGATCCGGGGTCTACGGCGGGGCTAATTATCAAATGCCAGGCTGTATTTTTCCACATCCAGCAGGACAGAGCCGCCGGCCTCAAAGGTAATGGCCTGCGCCTCCTGACGGGTGTAGATGACGGTGCTGGCCGCCTGCTCGCCGTCATTGACAAAGACCTCCACACTGAACCGGTCCAGGATGACCCGAAGCTTGATTTCACCGTTTTGAGGCCGGACCAGAAAGGAGCGGGTGTGGACGATGTCGTGGGGCAGGCCGCTGCGGGTGCGGTCAATTTTCAAAGTGCCGTCGCTGGGACGGTAACGGATGATGGTCTCATGCTCCCCGTCCTTGGCCACCCGGACGCGGAACCAGCGGTACAGCGCTCCGCCGGTGGGGCGGACACGGATTGTCATATCCAGCACCCGCCCCTGGACGCCGGGCAAATTGACCTCTCCGCAGACGGGGATGCTGTGGTGCGTCACAGGGCAGCTCCGATAGTGCTCCAGCTCCCGGACCGGATTCTGGTACAGCCGGCCGTCCTTTACCGAAAGCTCCCGGGGCAGGGTCATCTGTCCAAACCACCGGCAATGGTAAGGCTTGGCCCCGACGGTCCCCCAGTTCTGCATCCAGGCAATCATGATCCGCCGCCCGTCGGGGGTGAGAAGGGTCTGAGGGGCGTAGAAGTCCAGCCCGTAGTCGACAGCCTGGACAGACCGGCGTGTGAAGCCCGCTCCCCCGGGCGCGTAATCGCCGGTCAGGCAGACGGTCCCGTTGCCCGCATGGAACTCCAGGCCCACCGGGTTCATCTCCTGGGGGCTGGCAATCAGCACCTGCCTGCCGTCCAGAGGGAAGAAGTCGGGGCATTCCCACATCCTGCCGTACTGATTCCGGCTGCGGTCCAGGGTGCCAATAAATTCCCACCGGAGACCGTCCCGGCTCTGATACAGCAGGATCGCCCCGCTTCCGTCGGCGGTCCGGTTGCCGATGACGGTGTAAAAAGTGCCGTCCGGCTCCTGCCAGACCTTGGGGTCCCGGAAGTCAACGGTACTGCCTCCTTCGGGCAGGTCCTTGCCGTCCAGGATGGGGTTTTCCGGAATTTTCTCATAGTTCACCCCGTCCCCAATGGCGGCGCACTGGGTCTGCACATCCTGAAGGAGGCCCTCCGCGTTGTGGCCGCGCCGGACCCCGGTGTACAGCAGCAGCTGGCGTCCGTCGGGCAGCTCCACCGCCCCCCCGGAAAAGCATCCGGCGGCGTCGTAGTCCTTGTCCGGGGCTAGGGCGATGGGGAGACGCTCCCAGCGGATAAAATCCCGGGTTTTCAGATGCCCCCAGTGCATGGGACCCCACTCGACGGAGTAGGGGTGGTATTGGTAGAACAGGTGGCACTCCCCCCGGTAGAAGGAGAAGCCGTTGGGGTCGTTCATCCAGCCGATGGTGGGGGTGGCGTGAAAGGCGGGACGCTCGCTGCCGGGGATGTGGGGACCGTATTGGGCCTCAAAGTCCCGGGCCTTTTGCAGCAGTTCACTGGTCATGGGATATTCCTCCGAATGGTTTGATTCAAAGTCGCTTCCTTTGTAATATGCCACAGCTCCAGCGCTTTGTCAAAGGATTTTTTCTGGCCCCGCGGCTTGCTCCAGCCCGCTCCGCAAACATTCACAGGCTATTTACAAATCCGCTCTTGACAGAACGCGCAAAAGGCAATATAATGACACTGTTAAAGCCATAGAGATGGCCCTACGTGAGCGGGAACACCCCGCCGCGCGCGGAGGGAGGGAAATATAAATGTCGGAAGTCCGTGTGAGAGAAAACGAGTCTCTGGAAAGCGCCTTGAAGCGTTTCAAGCGCAGCTGCGCCAAGTCCGGAGTGCTGGCCGAGGTCCGGAAGCGTGAGCACTACGAGAGTCCCAGTGTCAAGCGCCGCAAGAAGTCTGAGGCCGCCCGCAAAAACCGTAAAAAGTTCTATTAAACACGAAAACCTCCTCAGTTCAGGCTGGGGAGGTTTTTCTTCCAAAGGAACAGAGAGGAGCAGAGCATGATACTGGAGACCGAGCGGCTCCTTCTGCGGGAGCTCACCAGGGAGGACTTCCCTGCCCTGTGCGCCATCTTGCAGGACAGAGAGGTGATGTACGCCTATGAGGGGCCGTTCAGCGACAGGGAGGTCTGGGACTGGCTGGAGCGGCAGCAGGACCGGTATGCCCGCCTGGGATATGGGCTGTGGGCAGCGGTGCGGAAGGAAACCGGGGAAATGATCGGCCAGTGCGGCCTGACCATGCAGGTCTGGCGGGAGGAGCAGGTTCTGGAGATCGGCTACCTCTTCCAGCGGGCGCAATGGCATCAGGGCTATGCCACCGAGGCGGCCCGGAGGTGCAAGGAGTACGCCTTTCAGGAGCTGGATGCGGAGGAGGTCTGCTCCATCATCCGGGACACCAACCTCCCCTCCCAACGGGTAGCCCTGCGCAACGGCATGGCCCCGCAGGACCGCTGGACCAAGCACTACCGGGGGGTGGATATGCCCCATACCCGCTATGTGGCGGTCTGGGGATAACCGGCAAAACCGAATTGACACCCGCCCGGCGGGAGTGCTATAATGGCGGCAGCTTATGACAGGGAGGGACAGGACATGGGACTGTTCAAGAAGAAAAAAGAGCCGGAGCGGCCGCCGGAGAAGAAGCAAAAATCCCCCTTGGAGGAGATGGACCCCTCCATCCGTCCCGGCGGGGTGTTCATGGTCCAGCTGCTGATGAAGGAGCGGTGCGAGACGCCCTCCCTGGAGCGGGCCGCGGAGGTGCTGGGCCGCCGCATCGGACGGGTGGAGGCGGCGGAGCCGGAGAAGGACCTGGCCTCCACCATGGAGGGGCTGTCCCTTTTCGCCGCCGTGGAGCACACCGCCCACTTCAGCAACGGGGAGTCGCCGGTGCAGGTCTCCTTCATGCCCTGCGGCACCTTCCACCCGGAGACCATTGACGAAATGCGCCGCGGCCAGATGTGGGACTGTCTGGCGGACCGGGACCGCATCCTCTCCGAGTGCAAATACTGCGTCTTCGCCAACGACATCCTGGGCGGGGGGATGGAGCCTCTGGAGCGGGCCAATTTCCTCATGGACTATCTGGAGGCCCTCCTGGAGCTGTTCCCCACCTGTGAGGCGGTGTACTCCCTCAACTCGGGCAAGCTGGTCCGGGCGGAGACCATCCGAAGCGGGGAGACTTCCGGGCTGGACCGGTACATCCGCTACATCGTCAACGCCCGCTTCTTCAACATCAGCGGCAGTGAGGACAAGCTTGTGGACACCCTGGGCATGACCCTGCTCTACCTGGAGGACCTGCAATACCATTTCCACTCCCTGGACCCCAACTGGCTGGTGAACCACGCCTACAACATCGCCTCCTATACTCTGGCCAACCGCCGCCCCATCAAGGACGGAGACACGGTGGACGGGGTGCGGGACGGCGCGCTGGACCAGGAGCTCCAGTGGCTGTGCCGCTTTGAGAACGCCATGGTCAAGCCGGACCGTCCGGTGCTGGACATCCATACCGGCCGGTACGCTGCGGGAAACCGGTAAATTTTCGCCTGGAGCGTATAGAGCGCCTCTCCGGCGGCATACTAGCCACGAGGTGATGGTATGAGCTTCAATTTGGAGCCCGCGGTGGCCTTTGGCGAGCTGCTGCGGCAGGACCCCCGGGCGGCGCGGTTCTACGACAGCTGCACGCCGGAGCAAAAGCAGGCCATTCTGCTCCAGCTGCCCGAGATGAAATCGGACAGCCAGCTCCGGGCCTTTGTGGCAAACCTGCCCAGCGCCACCCTGTAGCAAGCACCCCCCTGGCACATTTCAGGCCAGGGGGGTGTCTGTTTTGTCAGGGCTTCCGGGCCGGGGGAGGGCGCTATACCCGGCCGATGTCGGTGCGGAAGTGCATATCCTGGAAGGAGATGGGCTTTGCGGCGGCGTAGGCGTTGGCGATGGCCTCCTCCAGGTTCCCGCCCAGGCAGGTGACCCCCAGGACCCGTCCTCCGGCGGTGAGGACGGCTTTTTTGTCCTCTCCCAGCTTTGTGCCCGCGTGGAAGACCATGCCGCGGGCCCCCGCCTCCTCCAGGCCGGAGATGGGGAAGCCGCTCTGGTATTTTGTGGGATACCCCCCGGAGGCCAGCACCAGACAGCAGGCCGCCCCCGGCTTCCAGCGGATGTCCGCCTGGTCCAGGGTCCCGTTTGTGCAGGCCAGGAAGATGTCCATCAGGTCGCTGTCCAGCAGGGAGAGCACCGCCTGGGTCTCCGGGTCGCCGAAGCGGGCGTTGTACTCCACCACCTTGGGCCCCTCCGGCGTGAGCATCAGCCCGAAGTAGATGACCCCCTGGAAGGGCCGGCCCTCCGCCTTCAATGCCGCCACGGTGGGCAGAAAAATCTTCTCCATGCACTGGGCGGCGACCCCCTCGGTGTAGTTGGGGGAGGGGGAGAAGGCCCCCATTCCTCCGGTGTTGGGGCCCTGGTTCCCGTCATAGGCCCGCTTGTGGTCCTGGCTGGAGGGCATAGGGACCAGGTGCTCCCCGTCGCAGAAGGCCAGCACGGTGACCTCCGGGCCGGTCATGCACTCCTCAATGACCACGGTGGAGCCGCTGTCCCCAAATTTCCTGTCCGCCATCATCTCCCGGATGGCGGTCTTGGCCTCCTCCACGGTCTGGGCCACCACCACCCCCTTGCCCAGGGCCAGGCCGTCCGCCTTGACCACGATGGGGGCGCCCTGCTCCGCTGCATAGGCCAGGGCGGCGTCCAGGTCGGTAAAGGTTTCGTGCCGGGCGGTGGGGATGCGGTACTTTTTCATCAGCTCCTTGGAGAAGGCCTTGCTTGCCTCAATGACGGCGGCGTTTTTTCGGGGCCCGAAGGCGGGGATGCCGGCCTCCGCCAGGGCGTCCACCATCCCCAGGGCCAGGGGGTCGTCAGGGGCCACCATAACATAGTCCATGGCGTTCTCCTTTGCCCACGCCACCATGCCGGACACATCGGTGGCCGGGATGGGGACGCACCGGGCCAGCTGGGCGATGCCGGCGTTCCCCGGGGCGCAGTACAGCTGGGTCACCTTGGGGCTCTGGGCCAGCTTCCAGCAGATCGCGTGCTCGCGGCCCCCGCCGCCTACCACTAAAACCTTCATGTTGACACTCCTTTTCTATATCCTCTGATGTTGACTGCATGGTTCCGTCCGTTCTTGTCTTTGGGGACGCGGCGCGGATATGGCGGACACGGCACGCCGTGTCCCTGCACGGGCCCCGGGAGGGGGATGTCTCTGAACCGCTACCGTCTCAGGTACTCCGGGGGCCGGTATTGGAGGGCCTCGGCCAGGTGGGCCGCCTGGACCGTCCCGCTCCCGTCCAGGTCCGCGATGGTGCGGGCCACCCGTAAAATGCGGTCGTAGCTCCGAGCGGTGAGGCCCATACGGTCGAAGGCCCCCTTCATCAGCAGCTGGCTCTGTCCGTCCAGGGCGCAGAACCGGTCCAGAGCCCGCCGGCCCAGCCGGGCGTTGCAGGGGACACCGGTCTCCCCCTGGCGACGGGTCTGGAGGGTCCGGGCCCGGTCCACCCGCGCCTTCACCTGCTGGGAGGACTCCGCCTCCTCCCGCTGGGAGAGCTCGTCAAACTCCAGGGGGGCCACCTCCACAAACAGGTCCAGCCGGTCCAGCAGGGGGCCGGACAGCCGGGAGAGGTACTTCTTCACCTCCGCCTCGGTACACCGGCAGCGTCCGGAGGGGTGTCCGTACCAGCCGCACCGGCAGGGGTTCATGGCGCAGATGAGCATGAACCGGGCGGGGTAGGTCACCGAGCCCGCCGCCCGGGAGATGTGGACCAGGCCGTCCTCCAGGGGCTGGCGGAGGACCTCCAGCACCTCCTTGGGGAACTCGGGCAGCTCGTCCAAAAAAAGCACTCCGTTGTGGGCCAGGGAGATTTCCCCCGGCCTGGGGTTGGAGCCTCCCCCCGACATGCCGGTGGAGGAGACGGTGTGGTGGGGGGCGCGGAAGGGCCGCAGGGCGATGAGGGGGTGCTCCGGGCTGGTCAGGCCCATGATGGAGTGGATCTCGGTACACTCCAGGGCCTCCTGCCGGGTCATATTTGGGAGGATTCCGGGCAGGCGGCGGGCCAGCATGGACTTGCCTGTCCCCGGCGGGCCGGACATAAGGACGCTGTGCCCCCCGGCGGCGGCGATCTCCAGGGCCCGCTTCACCTGCTCCTGGCCCTTGACCTCGGAGAAGTCGGGTCCCAGACAGGCGGTCTCCCCGGGCCTCCAGGGCGGGGCGGGGGAGATGAGCTCCTCCCCGGTGAGGTGGCGCACCAGCTGGGCCACATCCCGGACGGGGTAGACCGCCGGACCCTCCGCCAGGGTGGCCTCGGCGGCGTTGTCCTGGGGGACAAAGAGAGCCTCCAGACCCTCCCGCTTGGCGGCCAGGGCCATGGGCAGCATCCCCGCGCAGGGCCGCAGCTGGCCGGACAGGGACAGCTCCCCCAGAAAGCCGCACCGCGCCCTGGGCAGGCGCAGCTGGCCTCCGGCGGCCAGGATGCCCACCAGGATGGGCAGGTCGTACAGGGTCCCCACCTTTTTCAGATGGGCGGGGGCCAGGTTGACGGTGATGCGGCTGACCGGGAAGGTAAAGCCGCAGTTTTTAATGGCGGAGCGGACCCGCTCCCGGGCCTCAGTCACCGCCGCGTCGGGCAGGCCCACCACGGTGAAGGCGGGCAGGCCGCCGGACAGGTCGCACTCGGCGGCCACCAGATAGCCGGACACCCCGTGCAGCCCCATGGACGGAACGGAACAGACCATAACCGCAGCACCTCCTTTTTTGCGCTCCCCCGGCGGACTGCCTCCGGGGAAAACGGGTTTCTGCTCTAACTTTATCACAGATAGGGGCCCTGTACAAGCCCCTTTCGTAAAATAACCGGATGGGAAGGCTGGACGATCCGTATATTGACATCCCGGCCCAAATGTATTAAAATGGATTCCCACAGCTTGCATACTCAGAGATTTTGTCATGTGGGACAGAAGAAAGGACGGAAAGTATGAAATCGTCAAAGCGACCTTTTTCCAAGGCGCTCAGCCTGCTGCTGGCGTGCTCCCTGTGCGTGTCGGGGCTCACGCCTGCCCTGGCGGCGCCGGACTCCGGCCAGGGGAGCGGGGGCCTGACCGGATCCCTGGGCCTCACCCTGCGCTTCGACCTGCCCCAGACCGCGGACAGCGCCGCCGGCCGGGACATCCGGCTGAAGGTGTCGGGCGGCGGGAAGGAGACTGTAATCTCCCTGCCCGAGGGCACGGCCAGCCAAAACGGCCTGTCCGCCGGCATCTTTACGGAGATCAAAAATGTGGACGGCGAGGCGCTGACCACCGAGGAGCGCCTGGGCTACTACCAGACGGAGCTCACCGGCCTGCCCGCCGGCGGGGCGAAGTACCAGGTGGAGCTCACCGGGACGGGATACAAGCCGTTCACGGCCTCCGTCACCCTGGATAAGTACTCCAAGCACCTGATCGTAGGCACGGGGGACGGGACCTTCTCCCTGGGAGATGTCACCGGGGACGGTGCGGTGGACAGCCAGGACCTGGAGGCCATGAACGGGAAGCTGGGCCAGTCCGCCGCCGGATATGACCTCAACGGGGACGGCAGGCTGGATGTCACCGACCTGTCCTACATCAAATACAATCTGGAGAACGTGGGCGGGGCCCAGGTGCTGGAGACCGCCGCCATCTTCTCCGCCCAGCTGGACGACTCCGGCTTGGATGTGACCGGAGACCCCGCCGCCCTCTTCCGGGACGAGGGGGAGGTCACCCTGGCCCCCAAAGCGGGGGGAGAGCTGGTCATCCCCATCCAGCCCAGCAGCCCGGTGGAGACCAGCGTCATTCAGCTCCTCTGTCCCGACAGCGACGGCGCAATTCAGAAGGGCCAGGCGCTGGTGGAGCTGGCGGACGGCACAACACAGACCGTGCCCTTTGACATCACCCCGCCCGAGGGGGTCCACGCCATCAGCCGGGCGGCGGGCCAGCGGGTGGTCACCATCGACCTGGGCAAAAAGGTGCCGGTCAAGAAGGTCACCATTACAGTCACCGCCACCGCCGGCGGCACGGACTACGCCGTGGTGCGCAAGGTGGAGTTCTTGAAGGAGATCGTGCCTGACAGTCCCAAGAACAACCAGCCTCAGATCCTCTCCGCCCAGCCCGGGGAGAGCAGCGTGGCCCTGGAGTGGACCGGCGTGTCCAATATCACCGGCTATGAGGTGAAGTACTGGATGTCGGAGAAGCCCGAGGAGGAGAAAACCTCCCCGGCCAACAGCACCAGTACAGTCATTACCGGCCTGGATAATTTCAAGACCTACTTCTTCCAGGTCACCGCGGTGAACGGAGACTGGAGGAGTTCTCCCTCCACCCCGGCCTCCGCCATTCCTGAGCCGGGCAGCGTCCCCGGAGCCCCCTCCAACATCGCCGTGACCCCGGCGGACCAGGCTCTGCGGCTGAGCTGGGGGAAGACCAAGGACGCCTCCTTCTACCAGGTGTTCTACCGGGTGTCGGGGGAGAGCGAGTTCACCCAGTTCGGCGGCAATCTGACCGAGACCTCCGCCGTCATCACCGGCCTGACCAACGACGTGACCTACCAGGTGGCGGTGAAGGCGGGCAACGGCAAGGGGACCGGCCCCTACTCCTCCACCGCCTCCGGAACCCCCAAGAAGGAGGCGCTGGTCATGCCCGAGCTGCCCGCGGACGGACGGCTGGACAACAGCATCGTGGAGTCGGTGGTGATGACCAACCCCAATAACGTGGACCGGAAGCTGTGCCCCAACTTCACCACGGCGGACGTGATCGACAACGACGCGGCCACCTACTGGATCGCCCGGGCCTTCTGGGAGAGCATGGAGTTTACCTACACCTTTACCGAGCCCCAGGATATGAACTACGTCATCTGGGTCCCTTATCTCAGCGGAAACTACAAAAATATGATGGCGCGCTACTCGGTCACCGCCCGGGATGAGGCGGGCAATGTGCTCTCCTCCGGGACCTACGGCGCCCCTGCCATGACCGAGAAAAACTACCTGGTCCTGACCTTCCCCATGGTGAAGGGGGTCAAGAGCCTGTCGGTCAGCCTCGCCCAGTGGGAGGGGGCCCCCGCGGTGAATATCGCGGATATGGCCTTCTACCGCAGCGACGGCCTGGCGGATGACATCGCCGCCCTCTTCTCGGACGGGACCTTTACCGCTCTGGCCAGCGGCGTGACCTCGGAGCGGATCGCGGAGCTGTCCGCCCGCCTGGAGAGCAAGTCGGACTTCTATCTGGACCTGGACCTCCTCCAGGGAGAGCTGACCCTGGCCCAGGCGCTGCTGGAGGGGAAGACTGACGCCCTGGGGGTGGTCAAGTCCGACTTCCAGAGCCGCAGCGGCGGACAGGACAAACAGTACGGCCAGAGCGCCAGCGCCCTCCAGCCCCTGGGGGTGTCCGCCCGGGCGGGAGCCACGGTGGCGGTGTACGCCCAGCTGCCCAGTGACGCGCCGGTCTATGTCACCCCCACCCAGTTCTACGGGGAGTCGGGCATCTGGAGCGGTTCCCCGATGCAGCTGGTCAACGGGCGCAACTACATCCCAGTGCCCAAGATCGGTTCCCTGACCGATGAGCGGGGCGGCCCCCTCTATCTGACCTACGCCGGGAGCAGCCCGGAGCAGATTAAGCTCCAGGTCCGGGGGGACAGCGATACCTTTGCCATCCCCGTGCTGGAGCTGTCCGGCTGGTACGATATGGAGGAGACTGCCCGCAGAGAGGCCATTTCCGGCTATGTGTCCCAGCTGGAGTCCTATGTGGGTGCTCTGAACTCCAAGGACCTGGCCCTGGATATCCGCAACACCACCGAGATCTCCACCCCCAGCGTGCTCCTCTCCATCCCCGCCAACCAGGCGCTGGCCGGGCTGAAGGGCGTGAACCGCACCCCTGACGAGATGGCGGAGGCCATGTACCAGAACGTGCTGGCCTGGGAGGACGTGCTCTATGTGGCCAACCAGGTCCAGGGCATCATCCCTGCCGGCGGCGCCCGGACGGACAGCGACCGCTATCCCATGACCACCCGCCAGAATATCCGGTATATGCGCATGTTCGCCGGAGCCTTTATGTACGCCGCCGGGAACCATGTGGGCATCGGCTACGGCTCCACCTCGGGCATGGTGTGCGGCAGGCCGGTCTCCGCCACCGGAGCGGGGAACGCCAACGGCCTGTTCGGCTGGGGCATCGCCCACGAGATTGGCCACAACATGGATAAGCTGGGCAAGGCCGAGACCACCAACAACATCTACTCCCTGGCCATACAGGCGTGGGACGGCAGCTCCATGATGCGGCCCACCCGCCTGACCAACAGCGGCATCTGGACAAAAATCTTTGACAAGACCTCTGCGGGACGGCCCGGGTCCGCCGGGAACGTCTTCGTCCAGCTGGGGATGTACTGGCAGCTCCACCTGGCCTATGACAATGGAGACAAACCCCTGGACTTTTTCAACCGCTTCTTCACCGCCTGGAAGGCAGGGGAGTACGGCTCCTACACCTACGATGAGCGGGTGGCCCTCATCGCCTCCAAGACGGCGGGGAAGGACCTGTCCGGCTTCTTTACCCGCTGGGGCCTGACCCTGGGGGAGGCCGCCAGGGCGGAGATGGGTAAGCTGACCCAAGAGACCCGCGCCCTGTGGTATCTCAACGACAGCTCCTACGCCTACCGGCTGGAGAACGGCGCGGCCTTTGCCGGAAGGGTCAGCGCCTCCGCCAGCGTGAACGAGAACAAGGTCACCCTGACCATCACCGGCGGGGACAACACCCTCCTGGGCTATGAGATCCGCCGCGGCGAGACCCCCATCGCCTTCACCACCGAGCCGTCCTATGTGGATGACCTGGGGCCCGCCAACAACCTGACCTATACCTACTCCGTGGTCCCGGTGGATAGGCTGGGCAACCTGTACGCCGAGGCGCGGACCGACGAGGTCCGGGTGGCCTGGGACGCCTCCATTGACGCCGGGCTGTATACCGTGGAGCCCCAGGCGGACGGCACATACCTGGTCACCCTGACCCGGACCGTGCCGGTCACGGGGGTGAAGATCACCGGAACGAACCTGTCGGGAGAGTATACCGTGGCGGTCAAGGCGGACGAGTCCGATTCCCAGTGGACCACCGCCAAGTCGGGGACCCTGTCGGGCAGCGAGGTGGTGGACTACTTCACCAAGCCCGGGGCCCCGGAGGACGACACCCGCATCTGGACCTATGACGCGAAGGTTATGCAGATTACCGGCGTTCCGGCGGATGCCAGCATCACCCTGCTGGACTACCCCGGCGACCGGGTGGACTTCTATCCCGACGCCACAGCGGGCCAGCTCACAGGCGGGCTCCAGCTGGTCAGCCTCCAATCCGACCTGGTGTACAGCGCCCGGAGCGACGTGGAGGTCATTCCCGCCGGTACGCTGGTGGTGCTGGGGACCTACCGGGGAGACCCGGCCTACTGCACCATCGAGCTGGAGGCCCGCTACAGCACCGCCGGAGAGGCCGCTGAGGACGCGGAAAATCAATTTGTGGAGCGGGCCATGAACGGTTACACCCTCCTCTTCGCCGAGATCCCCGCCGATGGTAAGGTCAGCGACACCAGCGACGGCTTCTGGATCTTCGTCCCCGACATGGAGGCGGAGGAGAAGCTGAATGAGGAGGCCGGCATTACCGGAGGGCCGATGGAGATTCGGGCCCTGTGCCGCCGCTTCGATGGGATGGAGCACACCGGGACCTCCCGTCTGACCAGCACCACCCTGTGGATCAGCTTCCCCGAGCTTGAGACCCTGCCCGAGATCGAATTTAAAGGGGAGGGCATCCAATGAGGAGGACAACACCCATGAGACGTACCCTTTCCCTGCTCCTGACCGCCGCGCTGGCCGTGACCGCGCTGGTGTGCCCCGCCTCCGCCGCCTCCGACCCCTGGCTGGAGGTGGGCGGACGGGGGAGCGAATCCCAGCAGCTCACCCTGAAGGAGCTCCCCGGGCGGCACAACGGCGTCCAGATTACCCTGGAGCTGGACCGGGTCCCGGCGGGACTCTCCTACACCTACCCCGAGACGGGGGAGGGGAGCAGCTACCCCACCTTCCGCCTGGAGGGGAACAGCCTGATCCTGTATGTGGCCTCCAAGCTCATTCTGAATCAGGACAGCTCCCTGGATATGGGGGAGATTACCGCGGAGGAGAGCTTTACAGTGACCGCCGCCTCCGCGCTGAAGCTCCTGAACGTGGGCCCCAACGATACGCAGACCCTGATCTATGACCGGGTCAGCATCAACGCAGGCGGCTCAAGCTCGGGTTCCAGCTCCTCCGGCTCAGGTTCCTCGGACTCGGGGAACGGACGGCACTCCATCTCTCCGGCGGCGGGCATCCAGAACGGCTCCATCCGGTTCAGCGACACCAGCGCCAGGCCGGGGGATACCGTCACCTTGACCGCCCTGCCGGACCCGGGCTATGTCCTGGGCAGCCTGACCGTGGTGGACAACACCGGCCGGGAGGTGGCGGTGAAGGACCTGGGAGACGGCAAGTGGTCCTTCGTCATGCCCTCCGCGGGGGTGACGGTGCGGGCCTCCTTCGTCCGGGAGGGGAGCGGGCAGGAAACCGCTCTGCCCTTCCTGGACGTGACCGGGGGCGACTGGTTCTATGACGCGGTGGCCTATGTGTACAGCAACGGCCTGATGAGCGGCACGGGGAGCAACCGCTTCGGACCCTCCACCCCCACCACCCGGGGCATGGTGGTCACCATCCTGTACAGCTATGAGGGCAAGCCGGAGGCCGGTCTGTCCGGCTTCCAGGATGTGGCGCCCGACCAGTACTACGCCAAGCCTGTGGCCTGGGCGGCGGCCAACGGGGTGGTCAGCGGCTTCAGCGACACGGTGTTCGGCCCCGACCGGGTCATCACCAGGGAGCAGATGGCCATGATCCTCTACCGCTACGCCCAGTACAAGGGCCTGGACGTGAGCGGACGGGCAGACCTGTCCCGCTATGATGACGCGGACCAGATCAGCGGCTACGCCCAGGAGGCGGTGGCCTGGGCCAACCACGAGGGGCTGATTACCGGCGTGGACAGCAGGACCATCCTCCCCGGCGGCTCCGCGACCCGGGCGCAGGTGGCCGCAATCCTGAGAAGCTTCTGCGAAAACGTGGCAAACCAGTAAACAAAAAGCACCGCCTCTCCTCCGTCACGGGGGAGAGGCGGTGCTGCTGTCAGGAAAATTGCCAGGTCATTTTGCGTTCAGCATCCGGCTGGCGTTGAGGATGGCCAGAACGGATACCCCCACATCGGCGAAGACGGCGGCCCACATACTGGCCAGGCCCGCCGCCGACAGGGCGAGAACCAGCAGCTTGATTCCCAGGGCAAAGACCACGTTCTGCCGGACGATGGACAAAGTTTTTCGGGCGATGCGCACCGCCACAGGGAGCTTGAGCAGGTCGTCGTCCATCAGCACGATATCCGCCGCCTCGATGGCCGCGTCCGAGCCCAGCGCCCCCATGGCCACCCCGATGTCCGCCCGGGAGAGGACGGGGGCGTCGTTGATGCCGTCCCCCACAAAGACCAGCTTTTCCCGGGAAAATTTCTCCGCCAGCAGGGCCTCCACCCGCTCCACCTTGTCCGCCGGAAGCAGCTGGGCGTAAAACTGGTCCAAGCCCAGCTCCTCCGCGATTGCCTGGGCCGCGCCCTGAGCGTCCCCAGTGAGCATGACGGTGCGCCGCACGCCCGCCGCCTTCAGCTCCCGCAGGGCCTGGGCGGAGCTCTCCTTGGGCCGGTCGGAGATGACCAGGTGGCCCGCGTAGCGCCCGTCCACCGCCGTATGGATGATGGTCCCAGGGTGGCTGTGGTCTGAGGTGATGGGGATGCCCTCCCGCTCCATCAGCTTTTGGTTGCCCGCCAGGACGGTGTGCCCGTCAATGACCGCCCGCACCCCGTGGCCGGCGATCTCCTCCGACTGGGCGGCCCGCTTCCGGTCGGGCGCGCCCCCCCAGGCCGCCACAATGGACCGGGAGATGGGGTGGCTGGAGAACTGCTCCGCCAGGGCGGTCAGCTCCAGCAGGCGGTCCTCTGCCAGCCCCTCCGGATGGACGGCGGTGACCGAGAAGCGCCCCTGCGTCAGGGTCCCCGTCTTGTCAAAGACCACGATCCCCGCCTGAGCCAGAGCCTCCAGGTAGTTGCTCCCCTTGACCAGGATGCCCTGCTTGGAGGCCCCGCCGATGCCCCCGAAGAAGCTCAGGGGGATGGAGATGACCAGGGCGCAGGGGCAGGAGACCACCAGAAAGTTCAGCGCCCGGGGGACCCAGACCCCCCACTGGCCGTCCGCCAGGGAGGGGAGCAGCGCCAGAGCCAGGGCGGCGAAGACCACGATGGGGGTGTAGTACCGGGCGAATTTGGTAATAAAATGCTCCGCCTGGGCCTTTTTTTCGCTGGAGTTCTCCACCAGATCCAGGATGCGGGCCACGGTGGACTGGCCAAAGGGTTTTTCGGCCCGCACCCGGAGCAGGCCGGACAGGTTGACGCAGCCCGAGATGACCTCGTCCCCCGCGCCCACGTCCCGGGGCAGAGACTCCCCGGTGAGGGCGGCGGTGTCCAGGGCGGAGATTCCCTCTAAAACGGTCCCATCCAGCGGGACCCGCTCCCCGGCTTTGACGACGATGATATCCCCCACCGCCACCTCCTCCGGGTCCACCTGCACCAGCTGGCCGTCCCGCTCGATGTTGGCGTAGTCGGGGCGGATGTCCATCAGGGCGGAGATGGACTGCCGGCTCCGGGCCACCGCCACGCTCTGGAACAGCTCCCCCACCTGATAGAAGAGCATCACCGCCACCGCCTCCGGGTACTCCCCAATGGCCAGCGCCCCCACGGTGGCCACCGACATAAGGAAGTTTTCGTCAAAGACCTGGCCGCGGGCGATGTTGCGGATGGCCTTCCACAGCACGTCCCAGCCGATGACCAGATAGGGGACCAGGAAGAAGGGCCACTTGGCCAGAGCGTAGGCCCCGCAGCCGTTCCGATCTTGCACGGTGGAGAGCAAGGGGATCGGGCCCGGCAGCCAGAGCTCCGGCAGAAGGAGGGCGGCCAGGAACAGCGCGAAGGCCAGGAGAATGCGGTACAGGGTCTTTTTTTGCTTACGGGTCATAAAAAACACCTCTTTACATGGTCTTCGTCAGCAGAGCGATGCCCTCGGGAACCCGGCCGGGGATGACCTCCAGAATGGTGGGGGCCAGCTCCAGACCTTCCAGCAGCATTCGGTAGGTCTCTGGGGTGAAGGCGTGCTCATAGTGGAAGCCCACGCCCTGATAAATTTTTATCATGGTCCCATAGGCCGCCCCCACCTTCCCCTGGAGGTAGGTGGGCAAAATCAGCCGCCCGCCGGGGGAGGTCACCCGCCACAGCTCCCGTACCGCCTTTTCCGGTTCCGGGAGCAGGTGGAGCACGTTGGCGGCGATGACCGCATCAAAGCTGCTGTCCAGGTCGGACAGGGCAGTGATATCCTGCCGGGCGAAGCTGATGTTGGTCAGGCCGCGTTTTTGAGCCTTTTTCCGGGCCCGCTCCAGCATAGGCAGGGACAGGTCGGTACACAGCACCGTCCCCGCCCGCGTTGCCGCCGCCAGGGAGAACTCCCCGGTCCCGGCGGCGCAGTCCAGCACGCGGGCCCCCACTGGAACCAGCTCCGCTGTACGGGCGGCGGCGGCCTGGTTTACCGCCTGGTTGCTCCGCTCCACCAGGTCGTACAGCCAGGCCGCCCGGTCCCAGAAGCTGCTCACAGCACGATTTCGCAGTCGGGCTCCACCTTTTTGCAGCACTTTACCACATCCTTCATCACGGCGTCCACATCGTCGGCCTCGATGGTCATTTTCTGGGTCATGAAGGACACGCAGGCGTCTGTAACACCGGGGAGCTTCTTGATGGCGGTCTCCATTTTGGCGGCGCAGTTGGCGCAGTCCAGGTCGATGAGCTTAAAGGTCTTTTTCATGGTGATGCTTCCTTTCTAAAATAAAATGTTTTCAGAGGGGTGCGCCCGGGTCATTCTAGGATGTGCTCCATACCCTGGGCCAGGATGTGGAGCACGTGGTCGTCCGCCAGGGAGTAGTATACCGTCTTGCCCTCCCGGCGGAATTTTACCAGCTTGCTGTTCTTCAGGACCCGCAGCTGGTGGGAGACGGCGGACTGGCTCACCTCCATCAGCTTGGCGATGTCGCACACGCACAGCTCGGACTCCAGAAGGGCGTACAGGATCTTGACCCGGGTGCTGTCCCCGAAGATTTTGAACAGCTCCGCCAGGTCGTAGAGCTGCTCGTCCGGGGGCAGCTGGGTCCGGACACGCTCCACCGTGCCGGCGTGGACGCAGGGCTCCTCACAGCAGGGGATGATTTTGGACTCCATACCGATCTCCTTTCTTCATATGAGCACTTGTTCATATGTTGACTGTATTGTACTCCCATTCCTCCCCCTTGTCAAGAGGGAACCGCGATTTTTTTGCTTGCCAGGAGGGAGAAAAGCAAGTATAATAGTCCCGCCTCAAAAAAGTTGAAAATGGCGGGAACCTTTTTTATGTTCTTACGTCAAACTCCTCGAACCCCAATGAAGGGGAGATTTTTCAGCTTCAACAGAAAAGGAGTTTACATGATGAAAAGACGTTTGTTTTCGGCCCTTCTGGCCGCGGCCATGGTGTTGTCCCTGGCCGCCTGCGGAGGTAAGGACGGCTCCGCTTCCAACCCCGGTTCCGCCTCCAACCCCGGCTCCGCCTCCAATCCCGGTTCCGCCTCCAATCCTGGCTCGGGGGCCAGCTCCAGCCTGCCTGACGGCTCCGCCCCCGACCTCTCCGTACCTGACGTGTCCCAGCCCGACGGTTCTGCCCCTGACGCATCCCAGCCCGGGGGAGACGCCTCCTCCTCAGAGGGAACCCAGCCCGACAGCTCCAGCCAGACGGTGACCCTCACCCTGAACAAGTCGGATGTCACCCTGAAGAAGGCGGGCGCCACCGTGAAGCTGCGCTATACCGCCAGCCCGGATACTGACGGTGTGGCGGTGTTCACCTCCAGCAAGCCCGAGGTGGCTTCGGTGGATGAGGCCGGGACCGTCACCGCCGTGGCCCCCGGAACCGCCACCATCACGGTCCAGTATGACGGCGCGGAGGCATCCTGCATCATCCGGTGCAGCTGGAAGGAGGAGGCTCCCGGCAGCTCCAGCTCCTCCGGCGGGTCCGGTTCCTCCAGCAGCTCCGGTTCCTCCAGCGGGTCCGGCAGTTCCTCCGCCGCCCAGGTGGACCTCCAGAGCTTCTATGACTCCATCACCGGCAAGTATGAGTTCGGATTCCTGGAGTTGGCGGACAGCACCATCTTGGACGTCACCTATGCAGGTATGACCAAGATCAGCGCCGAGCAGATGCTGGTCTATGTCTGCATGATCTCCATGAACAACGGCGAGTTCGGCCTGGTTCAGGTAAAGGACAGCAAGGATGTGGAGGCGGTGAAGGCCATCTTCCAGGCCCGGATTGACTATATGGTAGGGGATGGCAACGGCCCCGGCGGAGCGCAGTACCCTATGGCGATGGATCAGTGGGAGAACAACTCCCGGGTGGTCTCCAACGGCAATTATGTGATGATGATTGTTCACGAGAACTGTGATGATATCGTCAGCGAATTCAACGCTCTGTTTTAACTATGCCAGCGGGGCCGGCCTTCTGCGCCGGCCCCTTCTGCCAAATGCAGGGACACGGCAAGTCGTGTCCCTGCACATGGCATCGGAAGGTATCCGTTCACAGTATCATAATCAATGAGGTGCTCCCATGGTCTTTTCCACCCCGGTCTTCATGTTTTATTTTCTGGTGCTCACCCTGCTGGTGTACTATGTGGTCCCCCGGAAGGGGCGCAACGTGGTGTTGCTGTGCGCCTCTCTGCTCTTTTACTACTGGGGGGAGCAGATCTATGTGCTCATCATGTTCCTGTCCACCGCCATCGACTTCACCCATGGCCTGCTGGTGGAGCGGTGCAAGGCCAGGGGGAACGACCGGGGGGCGAGAATGGCGGTGGCCTCCTCGGTGATCTTCAATCTGGCGCTGCTGGGCTTTTTCAAGTACTGGAATTTTATTGCCGGCAGTCTCGCCTCCGCGGGGCTGGAGCTTCTGCCTGTGATTGAATACATCCGCCTGCCCTTTCTGGACCCCATCCCCTTCCATCTGCCCATCGGCATCTCCTTCTACACCTTCCAGACCATGAGCTACACCATCGATGTCTACCGGGGGGACGCCCGGGCCCAGAGGAACATCCTGAACTTCGGGACTTTTGTCACCCTCTTCCCCCAGCTCATCGCCGGTCCTATTATCAAGTACAAGGACCTGGGGGACCAGATCAACTCCCGCGCCTGTACGCCGGAAAAATTTGCCTCCGGGGTGCAGGTGTTTATGGTGGGCCTGGCCAAAAAGCTGCTCATTGCCAACAACGTGGGGATGCTCTGGGACAGCTGTCAGGCCATGGCCCTGTCCGAGCTGACGGTGGCGGGGGCCTGGCTGGGGGTGCTGGCCTTCACCTTTCAGATCTACTTCGACTTCTCGGGCTACTCCGACATGGCGGTGGGGCTGGGGCGGATGCTGGGCTTTGAGTTTCTGCCCAACTTCAACTACCCCTATCTCTCCAAAAGCATCACCGAGTTCTGGCGGCGGTGGCATATCTCCCTCAGCACCTGGTTTCGGGAGTACCTCTATATCCCTCTGGGGGGCAGCCGGTGCTCCAGGGGGCGGTGGATGCTCAACCTGTTTGTGGTCTGGGCCGCCACCGGTATCTGGCACGGGGCCAACTGGAATTTTCCGCTGTGGGGGCTGTACTTCTTCGCCCTGCTCATGCTGGAGAAGTTTGTCCTCCTCCGGCTTCTGGAGCGGGCCCCCGCCGCGGTGGGACATGTGTACACCATGTTCCTGGTCATGGTCAGCTGGGCCATCTTCGCCATGGAGGACATGTCCCGGCTGGGCGGCTACCTGAAGGTCATGTTCGGCCTGGGAGGCGTGCCCCTGGCGGACGGGACCTTTGGCTATTTCCTGACCAGCTATCTGCCCATTCTATGCGCCGCGGCCCTGGCCTCCACCCCTCTGGGCGCGTCCCTCTACCGGCGGCTGGGGACCAGAAGCCGGCAGGTGGTGTGTACGCTCCTGGTGGCGGCGGGGCTTGTGGTGTGTACCGCCTACCTGGTGGCCGGAACCTACAACCCCTTCCTGTATTTTAACTTTTAAGGAGACCCCGTATGTCAAAACGGTACAGTATTTTTCTCTCCGCCCTGTTCTGCGCCTTTCTGGGCGGTGTGGCGGTCCTCAGCCTGCTGCTTCCCGACAAAAGCTTCTCCCCTCTGGAGAACCGCTATCTGCAAAATCCGCCAAGGCTGTCCCTGGAGACCCTGGGCAGCGGCGAATTTATGGAGGATGCGGAGAAGTATGTCTCGGACCACATCGCCGGCCGGGACTTCTGGGTGGCGGCCAAGGCCTGGAGCGAGCGGCTGTCCGGCAAGCAGGAGAACGAGGGGGTCTATTTTGGCACACAAAACACCCTCATCCCCCGGGTGGAGGAGCCCGACATGGACAAGCTGGAGAAGGATATCGGCTATGTGGACACCCTGGTGGGGAACCTGTCCGTGCCGGTGTACCTGGGGCTGATTCCCTCCGCCGCAGAGATCTGGCGGGACCGTCTGCCCAAGGGCGCTCCCACCGCCGACGAGAAGTCCGCTATCGACAGGCTGTATTTCGCCACCGGAGCGGAGACGGTGGACCTGTACAGCGCCCTGGACGCCCACCGGCAGGAGGACATCTACTACCGCACCGATCACCACTGGACCAGCCTGGGGGCCTTCTATGGAGCAAACGCCCTGTTTGAGAGCATGGGACTGGAGCCGCTGGCGCTGGAGGAGTTTTCCAAAACCACCGTCACGGATCAGTTTTACGGGACCAGCTTTTCCATCTCCGGGGTGCGCTGGCTGCCGCCCGACTCCATTGACCGGTACGTCTCCGGGGAGGGGGTCTCGGTGACCACCTATTTCGCGGGGAAGGCGGAGGAGGGTTCCCTGTATGTGGACAGCTGTCTGGAGAACAAGGATAAATATGCCTACTTTTTGGGCGGGAACCAGCCCCTGTGCGTCATCAGAACCCGGCAGGCCGGCGGTCCCCGGGTGCTTCTGGTCCGGGACTCCTACTCCGACTCCCTGGCGCCCTTCCTGACAGAGCGGTTTTCTGAGATCCATTTGTTTGATTTGCGCTACAATCTGAACAGCGTCAGCCAGTATGTGGAGGACAATGAGATTGACGCGGTGGTGGTGCTGTACTCCTTCGCCAACTTTGCCCAGGACCGGTCTCTCTCCCTTCTGACCCGCTGAACGAAAAAGGAAGGCGCGCCGCAGAATGTACATCTGCGGCGCGCCTGTTTTTTCCTGCGCTCCGGGAGAGGGTGTAGGGACACGGCTTGTCGTGTCCGCCGTTTCTTGCACCGTTTCCGTGGCTGAGTCCCGTCCCTTATATCTCCCGCCGTCCCTCCAGGGCGCGGACCAGAGTGGCGTCGTCGGCGTACTCCAGGTGGCTCCCCACCGGGATGCCGTAGGCCAGCCGGGTGACCTTTACCTGAAAGGGCTTCAGCAGGCGGGACAGGTACATGGCGGTGGCCTCCCCCTCGGTGTCCGGGTTGGTGGCCATGATGACCTCCTCCACGCCGCCTGCCGCCACCCGCTCCACCAGGGATCGGATATGCAGATCGTCCGGGCCCACGTGGTTCATGGGGGACAGGACCCCGTGGAGCACATGGTAGCGCCCCAGATATTCCCGGCTGCGCTCCATGGCGATGACGTCCTTGGGGTCGGCGACCACGCAGATGAGGTTCCCGTCCCGCTTGGGGCTGGCGCAGATGGGACAGGGGCCGTCCCCCTCGGTCAGGTTCTGACAGACGGGACAGCAGTGGATGCAGGTTTTGGCGTTTACAATGGCCTGGGCGAAGGCGGAGGTCTCCTCCTCCGAGAGGGAGAGGACGTGGAAAGCCAGCCGCTGGGCGGACTTCCGGCCCACGCCGGGGAGCTTGGCGAAGTGCTCCACCAGATTTTCCAGAGCGGGGGGAAAGTACTCCATAGCCGTTATCCTCTCAATTCCGCGATGGCGGCGGGGATGTCCCGGGCCCCATAGACCGCCGAGCCCGCCACCAGCACATTGGCCCCGGCCTCCACCACCAGGGGGGAGGTTTTGGGGGAGATGCCGCCGTCCACCTCCAGCTCGCAGGCGGGGTTGTACTGCTGGATGAGGGCCCGGACCCGGCGGATGGTCTCCAGCTGGTCCTCCATAAAGCTCTGACCGCCGAAGCCGGGCTCCACCGTCATCACCAGCACCAGGTCCAGCTGTTCGAGATAGGGGAGCACGGCCTCCGCCTTGGTGATGGGCCGGAGGGCAGCCGCCTTCTTGACCCCGCACCGCCCCATGAGCTCCAGGGCCTCCGCGATGCGGGCGGGGTGATCGGCCTCCAGGTGGACGGAAAGCAGGTCCGCCCCCGCTTTGGCGAAGGCCTCAATGTACCGCGCCGGCTTCTCCACCATCAGGTGTACGTCCAGAAACATATTGGTACACCGGCGGATGGACTGGACCACCGGGACCCCGATGGTGATGTTGGGCACAAAGACGCCGTCCATCACGTCCACATGGAGGTAATCGGCGCTGGACACCTTTTGGATGTCCCGCTCCAGGTTGGCGAAGTCGGCGGAGAGGATGGACGGGGCGATCTTTATCATAGGAAACTCCTCCTTCTATGGTGGGACAGGCGCTCCGGACAGCCCCGGAGCATAGGATGTTGCAGCGGAGAAGAGGGGGGACGCCTCCTCGGAAGGGCCCCGGGCCGGGCGGACCGCTCCAGGCCGCGCCCACGGCTCCAAACCGTCCTGCCCCCCGGCAGGCCCGCCGCTTTTTCAGATAGCCGCCCGCCGGAGGCCATCCCGGTCCCCGGCGGGCGGCAGAGGGCGTAAGCTCAGTTATAAAAATCTCCGGTATCCGTCTCCATGGCCTGGAACCCTTCGCTGCGCAGGGCGTCCAGAATCTGCCGCTTGTGCTCGTGTCCGAAGGCCTCCAGAGTGACCCGGAGCTCCACCCCGGACTGGCGGTTGATGTTGACAAACTGGTTGTGTTCCAGCTTGATGACGTTGCCGTTGTTGGCGGCCAGGATCTGGGACACGGCCAGCAGGGAGCCGGGGCGGTCGGGGAGCTGGACGGCGAAGGTGAAGATCCTTCCCCGGCCGATGAGCCCGTGCTGGACCAGGGAGGACATGGTGATCACGTCCATGTTGCCCCCGGAGAGCACCGAGACCACGTTTTTTCCCTTGCAGTCCAGGTGGCGCAGGGCGGCCACGGTGAGCAGGCCGGCGTTTTCCACCACCATCTTGTGGCGCTCCATCACGTCCAGGAAGGCCTCCACCAGCTCGCCGTCCTCCAGGCAGAGCACCCGGTCCACATTTTTTTGTACATAGGGGAAGACAAGCTCCCCCGGAGTCTTTACCGCCACCCCGTCGGCGATGGTGGAGGCGGTGGGAATGGTGGACACATGGCCCGCCTCCAGACTGGCGGTCATGGAGGCCGCGCCGGTGGGTTCCACTCCCACTACCTCCACGTTGGGGTTGAGCAGCTTGGCCAGGGTGGATACCCCCGCCGCCAGACCTCCGCCGCCAATGGGGACCAGGATCATGTCCACGTCGGGCAGGTCCTGGAAAATTTCATAGGCGATGGTCCCCTGTCCGGTGGCGAGGGTCAGGTCATTGAAGGGGTGGACGTAGGTCAGGCCCTGCTCCTGGGACAGCTGGGCGGCCAGCTCCGCCGCGTCGTCAAAGACCTCCCCGTGGAGGACCACGCTGGCCCCGTAGTCCTTGGTGTTGTTGACCTTCACCAGGGGGGTGGTGGTGGGCATGACAATGGTGGCGGGGACGCCGGCGGCCTGGGCGGCGTAGGCTACCCCCTGAGCGTGGTTCCCGGCGGAGGCGGTGACCAGGCCCCGCTCCTTCTCCTCCTGAGAGAGGGTGCTGATTTTATAGTAGGCCCCCCGGATCTTATAGGCCCCGGTGACCTGCATGTTCTCCGGCTTGAGGTAGACGCTGTTGCCGCAGCTCTTGGACAGGTAGGGGGAGTGGATGAGCGGGGTGGGACGCAGAACGCCCTGGAGGACGCTCCGGGCCTCTTTGAAGGATTCCAGGGTAAGCATACAGAAACTCTCCTTTGTCTGTGGCGGTAAAATTCAATTCGTTCCCTATCATACTCAATTCCCAACCGGAAGTCAAGAAACACATGACTCTCCGCGGCAAAAAATATCCCCCGCCCCCAAACCCTGCCGCGGACCATCTGTGGGACGATAAGCACAGCGAAAGCCGGGAAGTCCAACCGGGCAGTTCGCGTTTTCCGCCGCAAAAAAGCAGCCCCCCTGAAGAGGCTGGCCTTCAGGGGGATATTTTATGTCCGGAGGGGATTTTGATTTCTGCAAACAAATGGTTGACATTAAAATTTGATTCCACTATAATAGGCTCCTGTATGAAAAAGAGAGAAAAAAGGATTGTATTTTCTCCCTCCGGGGAGGGAATACCGCTGTTTTTTACGGAGGAGGAATTTTGATGCCGCAGGCTGGCAAAGAAAACAAGATGGGGATCATGCCAGAGAACAAGCTGCTGCTGAACATGGCGGTCCCCATGATCCTGTCCATGCTGGTGCAGGCGCTGTACAACGTGGTGGACAGCTACTTTGTGTCCAAGCTCAGCGAGGACGCCCTGAACGCGGTGTCCCTGGCCTTCCCGATGCAGAACCTGATGATCTCGGTGGCGGTGGGGACCGGGGTGGGCATCAACGCCCTGCTCTCCCGGAGCCTGGGCCAGAAGGACTTTGACCGGGCCAACCGCACCGCCATGAACGGCGCGCTGCTGGAGGGGCTGAGCTGTCTGGCATTCACTGTGCTGGGGCTGACCTGCTCCCGGCTGTACTACACCGTTCAGACCGACATCCCCGGCATTGTGGAGTACGGGACGGACTATCTGACCATCGTCTGCGGGGCCAGCATGGGACTGTTTATGGCGGTCACCTGCGAGCGGCTGGTTCAGGCCACCGGACGGACGGTGTACGCCATGATTACCCAGGGCATTGGGGCGCTGACCAACATCATTCTGGACCCCATCCTCATCTTCGGCCTGTTCGGCTTCCCCCGGATGGAGGTGGCGGGAGCGGCGCTGGCCACGGTGGCGGGACAGATCCTGGGCGGCCTGGTGGGGGTGTACTTCAACCTGCGGCACAACCCGGAGATCCAGCTGACCCTGAAAAACCTGCGCCCCAGCAGCGGCGTCATTGGGGGCATCTACAGCGTGGGCCTGCCCTCTATCGTGATGCAGTCCATCGGGTCGGTTATGGTCTTCGGGGTGAACCAGATTCTGCTCGCCTTCACCTCCACCGCGACGGCGGTATTCGGGGTGTACTTCAAGCTCCAGTCCCTCATTTTTATGCCGGTATTCGGACTGAACAACGGCATGGTCCCCATTGTGGCCTACAACTACGGGGCCAGGAAGCCGGACCGCATTCTCAAGACCATCAAGCTCGCCGCCGCCTACGCCATGGGGATTATGGCGGTGGGGCTGGTGCTCTTTCAGCTGTTCCCCGGCGTGTTTCTGGGGCTGTTCGAGGCGGAGGGGGAGTCCTCCGGCGACCTGCTGGCCATCGGGATTCCCGCCCTGCGCACCATCTCCTTCTGCTTTGTCCCCGCCGGCTTCGGCATCGTCTGCGGCTCGGTGTTCCAGGCCCTGGGCCACGGGGTGCTCTCTCTGTGGGTGTCGGTGATCCGCCAGCTGGGGGTGCTGCTCCCCACCGCGTTTCTCCTGTCCCGGTGGGGCGGGCTGGACGCCGTGTGGTGGGCCTTCCCCTTCGCGGAGTGCTTTGCGGTGGTCCTGACCTCCGTGTTCCTGCGCCGGGTCTACCGCAGGGAAATCGACCCCCTGCGCCTGCCTGCGCCGGACAAACAGCAGTGACCTCGCTGAGCCGCCCTCCCGCAAGGGGCGGCTCAGCGGTATTTTATCAGGCGAAAAAAACAGTAGGCTTTTTGGCTGGTTTGTGGTATGATAGAGGGGAGACTGCCGGAAGGGGGGAATCAGACCTTGAAAAAACGGATTTTGACAGCGCTGTGCCTGCCGCTGCTGCTGGTTTTGACCGGGTGTCTGTTCCGCTCGCCGGAGGACCTGTACCGCCAGCCCGAGAAGTCGGCGGGCTATGAGCAGCTCAACGCCGCCATCCGGAACGTGAAGACCGGCCTGGAGCTGGAGCTGGGCGTGAAGCCGGAGGACGCGAACATCCTGGCCGGGGACAACACCGCCACCATTCAGCTCCAGGACCTGGACGGGGACGGGCGGCGGGAGAGCGCGGTCACCTTCCTCCGGGTCCCGGGGGAGGAGCACTCCATGCGCATCTACATCTTCTCCCAGGTGGGGGAGGAGTACGTGGCCACCGGCGTGGTGGAGGGCGAGGGCAGCGCCATCTACGCCATCGACTATGTCCAGCTCAACGGCGAGGGCCGGAAGGAGCTGGTGGTCTGCTGGCAGATCAGCACGGGGGCCTACCAGGTGGGGGCCTATACCCTGGACAATATCGACCTGCCCGGAGAGGGGCTGGACGAGGAGGAGGCCCGGGAGGCCATCGCCGGCATGACCCGCGGCGACCTGGCGGGGAGCGGTCTGCTGCTCACCCGGTGTCATGTGGCGGGGGACGGCTCCAGCGGGGTGCTCCTGCTGGACATGGACCAGGACACCCGCACCGAGATCGTGGTGGTGCGCACCGACTCCAGCGGGGTCAACAGCCACGCGGAGATGTACGGCTGGGAGGACGGGGCCCTGGCGCCGGTGGGCCTGGCCGACCTGTCCTCCGGCATCTCCTCCATCAGCCGCATCCGGAGCAACTACCTGGCCGGGGACACCTACCAGCCCGCCATCTATATCACCAGCACCCTGTCTGACGGCAGCCGGGGCATCGACGTGCTGGCCATGCAGGAGGGGAAGCTGGTCAACCTGGCCCTGGACGAGAACGGGGTCAGCCGGGAGCTGATCCAGGGCTATACCGAGGTCAACCCCACCGACATCAACGGGGACTATGTGGTGGAGCTGCCCTGCCCCACCGCCCTGCCCACCTACGGAGAGAGCGCCTCCAGCAACTTCTGGATCATCGACTGGAGCCAGTATGACAGCCGGGGCCGGCGCAGCCATGTGCTGACCACCTACCACAACAGCTCGGACGGCTGGTATCTGGAGCTCCCGGAGAGCTGGCGGGACCAGATCACCCTCTCCCGGAACGACCAGGTCACCGGCCAGCGGGAGGTGGTCTTCTCCCACTGGCTGGGGGAGGAGCGGGAGCCCGAGCCCTTTTTGAGCATCTACCGCATCTCCTCCAGCCGGACCGGGGACCCCCAGGACCGGGGGCTGTTCGTCCTGCGGGAGGAGGAGAACATCATCTACGCCGCCCGCTTCCACCCCGGAGGCTGGGAGTGCGGGCTGAGCGAGATGGACCTGCTGGACCGATTCAAGACCATTCGGGCCAGCTGGCACTACGAGTAGCAAAAGGAGCGGATTACCCATGCGAAAGGTACTGGTCCTGGAGGACGAGGAGAATATCCGCAGCTTTGTGGTCATCAACCTGAAGCGGGCGGGCTATCAGACCATCGAGGCGGGCGCGGGGGAGGAGGCCATCAGCGCCCTGAAAGCCGACCCGGACATCAAGGTGGCCCTGCTGGATATCATGCTGCCCGACATTGACGGCTTTGAGGTCTGCCGCCGCATCCGGGCCATGGACAACAAGATCGGCATCATTATGCTCACCGCCCGGGCCCAGGAGATGGACAAGGTCACCGGCCTGATGACCGGCGCGGACGACTATGTCACAAAACCCTTCTCCCCCGCGGAGCTCACCGCCCGGGTGGACGCCCTGTTCCGCCGCACCGGAGGGGATGAGGCGGTCCTCTCCCCCGATGAGATCAGCGACCCGCCCTTCCTCCTCAACACCCGCAACCGCACCCTGGAGAAGGACGGCCAGCGGGTCAAGCTCACTCAGGTGGAGTACTCCATCGTCAAGCTCTTTATGGAGAACCCGGGCAAGGCCCTGTCCCGGGAGGAGATCCTGGACGCCGTCTGGGGGAAGGACTACTTTGGCGAGCTGAAGATCGTGGACGTGAATATCCGCCGCCTGCGCATCAAGATTGAGGACAACGCCCAAAAGCCCACCTTTGTCAACACCGTGTGGGGATATGGGTACAAATGGGGCAGCTGACGGGTCCTTTACAGGGCGGTGCAGGATGAAACGGAGGAGGTGCGGGAATGGGCGGAACGATGAAATTACAGGACCAGGTGAAGATACGGGGCATCCGCCGGCGGTGGCTGGTGAACAGCGTGGGCGTGGTGCTGCTCATCCTGGCCCTGGCGGTGGGGACCTTTATGGCGTCCATGTGGGGCTATTACTATAGCGACACGGCGGATGTGCTCATGAAGCAGGCCACCACCATCGCCAACGGCTTCCGGCTCTACACCCGGTCGGACTATCTGTCCACCGCTCAGAAGACGGTGACCAACTATGAGGACAAGAGCCGGCTGGAGCTGCAGTTTCTGGACACCACCGGAGCGGTGCTCTTCTCGGGCAACGACCTGACCGCCGGCTCCACCCCCGGGACGCCGGACATCCAGCAGGCCATGAACGACCGGGAGGCCCGCGCCTGGCGGGGACAGGACCCGTCCACCAGGGAGCGCATCCTGGCCGCCTCCTGCCCGGTGATCTACCAGGGGGAGGTGGTGGGGGTCATCCGCTATGTCACCTCCCTCACCGGCATCGACCGGCAGTTCGCCCTCTCCACGGCGGTGATTCTGACCATTGCCCTGGGCATCTTCGCCATGGTGTACTTCTCCAACCTGTACTTCGTCCGCTCCATTGTGGAACCCCTGGCGGGCATCACCCAGATCGCCCAGGTCATTGCCGACGGCAGCTACGGGGTCCAGATTGAGAAGCAGTATGATGACGAGATTGGCGAGCTCACCGACGCCATCAACGATATGTCCCGCAAAATCGGACAGGCGGAGAAGACCCAGAGCGAGTTCATCTCCTCGGTCTCCCACGAGCTGCGCACCCCCCTCACCGCCATCACCGGCTGGGCGGAGACCATCCAGAACGGGGAGGTGCGCTCCGCCGACGACCTGCGCAAGGGGATGGGCATCATCGTGTCCGAGGCCCGGCGGCTGACCAACATGGTGGAGGAGCTGCTGGAGTTCTCCCGCATTGAGGACGGCCGCTTCACCCTGTCGGTGGAGCCGCTGGACCTGAAGGCGGAGCTGGAGGACGCGGTGTACACCTATACCGAGTTCTTCCGGAAGGAGGGCATCACCCTGGACTACACCGACTGTCCGGAGGAGAAGCTCCCCATCTCCGGGGACCCGGAGCGGCTGCGCCAGGTGTTCTGCAACCTGTTGGACAACGCCGCCAAGCACGGCGGGGCGGGGCGGCGCATCAGCGTCAGCGTCCGGCAGGACGGGGAGGAGGCGGAGGTCTGCATTCGGGACTACGGCGCCGGGGTCCCCGAGGAGGAGCTGCCCTTCATCAAGAACAAGTTCTACAAGGGGAGCTCCAAGGCCCGGGGTTCGGGGATCGGCCTGGCGGTGTGCGAGGAGATCGTCACCCGCCACAATGGGACGCTGGAGATCCGCAACGCCGGGGGGGGCGGCTGCCTGGTGTCCATCCGGCTGCCCCTGAAGGAGTGAGGACCTTGCTATTTTTCCAACTATTTGATAGAATCCAGGTGCGGAGAGTGACGCGCCTTTGAAAAAGGAGCAGCGGCGTTTCATGAAAGACAAGCAGTGCGCCTCCCCACGGGGAGGCTTCAAGACCATGTGCGGCGGCCAGGCCCTGATCGAGGGGATCATGATGCGGGGCCCGAGAAAGCAGGCCGTGGTGGTGCGCAGGCCGGACGGCCAGCTGGAGATCCAGGAGAAGGAGCTGACCTTCCTCAAGGACCGCTTCCCTGTGCTGGGCTGGCCGCTGATCCGGGGGGTGGTCAACTTTTGCGGGTCCATGTACAACGGAGTGACCTCCCTGATGTTCTCCGCCCAGTTTGCCCCCGAGGAGGGGGAGGAAGAGGAGGAGCCCTCCAAATTCGAGGTCTGGCTGGACAAAAGGCTGGGTAGCGAGGGGGCGGCCAAGCTGTTTATCACCTTGGCGGTGATTTTGGGGATGGCCATGTCCATCGGGCTGTTTTTCCTCCTGCCCACCCTGCTGGGGACGGCGGTCACAATGGTCACCGACTCCATGCTGGTCCGGAATATCGCGGAGAGTTTTTTGAAAATTCTCATCTTTGTGGCCTACCTGGCCCTGTGCTCCCGGATGGGGGAGATGAAGCGGGTCTTCTCCTACCACGGGGCGGAGCACAAGACCATCTTCTGCTATGAGGCGGGCCTGCCCCTGACGGTGGAGAACGTGCGGGTCCAGCCCCGGCATCATCCCCGGTGCGGCACCAGCTTTTTGTTCATGGTCATCGCCATCTCCATCCTGGTGTCCACCGCGGTGTTTTCGGTCTGGCCGGTGTACCACCCCATTCTCCGCTTTTTGGCCCACCTGGCGATGCTCCCCCTGATTGTGGGGGTCAGCTATGAGTTCAACCGCTGGGCGGGACGGCATGACGGTCCGGTGACAAGGATTCTCACCGCCCCCGGGCTGTGGCTGCAAAATTTTACCACCTTCGAGCCGGACGACTCCATGATCGAGGTGGGTATCCGGGCGCTGGAGCTGGTCCTCCCCGAGGAGAAGGGGGAGGACGCCTGGTAGACACCCCGGACAGGGGAGCGGATGTCGGGACACGGCAAGCCGCGCCCCGACAGGAGAGAAAACGCGGGAAGGTGATGCAATGGCGACCACCTACAATAACCTGTTTCTGGACACCAGAGCCCGGCTGAAGAGGGCGGGGGTGGAGTCCGCCCAGCTGGAGGCCAGGGAGATTTTATGCTACGCCGCGGACAAGACCCGGGACCAATTTTACCGGGACATGCCGCTGTACGTGTCGGCGGAGCTGGAGCGCCGGGTGGAGGAGCTGGTCCAGCGCCGCCTGGCGGGGGAGCCGGTGGCCTACATCATCGGGGAGTGGGAGTTTTACGGCCTGTCCCTGGACATCTCCCGGGACGTGCTCATCCCCCGGATGGACACCGAGCTGCTGGCCGAGCGGGGCATTCTGAGAACCCGGGGCGCCGGCGAGGGGGCCCGGGTGCTGGACCTGTGCGCCGGCAGCGGCTGCGTGGGGCTGGCGGTGGCGGCCAACGCCCCCGACTGCCGGGTGGTGCTGGGGGAGCTGTCCGAGGGGGCCCTGCGGGTGTGCAAACAAAATATCCGCCGCAGTGAGCTCAACGCCCGGGTCACCTGCCTGTCGGTGAACGCCCTGGAGCCCCCCAGCTCCGCCCTGTGGGATTTTGACGTGATCGTGTGCAACCCCCCCTACATCCCCGCCGGGGACATCGACGGCCTGGATGTGTCCGTCCGGGAGTACGAGCCCCGCATGGCCCTGGACGGGGGGGAGGACGGCCTGGACTACTACCGGGCCATCGCCGCCAAGTGGAAGCCCGCCCTCCGCCTGGGGGGAGCCCTCATCTTTGAGGTGGGGCTGGGTCAGGCCGAGGCGGTGGAGGATATTTTGGAAAAAAACGGCTTTGAGGAAATCAAATCCTCCTCCGACACCCAGAACATTGCCCGGGTGGTGGAGGGGGTCATCAACAACTAAAAAAGCCGCGCCGGGAGCGGAGAACAATAGTCCGTTTTATGGGACATCGAAAAGGGTAGGATATGGGACAGAAAGAAGCTGGCGGCCCAAAACGCGCCGGCGGGAAAGGATGATTTTCATGGCATCAAAAAAACCTGCGGTGGAGTCGGCGGCGCCGGCTGCTGATAAGAAGAAGGCCCTGGAGACCGCCATGGCGCAGATCGAGCGGGCCTACGGCAAGGGCTCCATCATGCGCCTGGGGGAGAATACCGGCGTGGTGGTGGACTCCATTCCCACCGGCTCCCTGTCGCTGGACATCGCCCTGGGCATCGGCGGGGTCCCCAAGGGGCGCATCATTGAGGTGTACGGCCCGGAGTCCTCCGGCAAGACCACCCTGGCCCTGCACATCGTGGCCGAGGCCCAGAAGCGGGGGGGCGAGGTGGCCTTCATCGACGCGGAGCACGCGCTGGACCCCAGCTACGCCCGGGCGTTGGGGGTGGATATCGACTCTATGCTCATCTCCCAGCCCGACACCGGCGAGCAGGGGCTGGAGATCTGCGAGGCTCTGGTCCGCTCCGGGGCGCTGGACGTGGTGGTGGTGGACTCGGTGGCCGCCTTGACCCCCCGGGCGGAGATTGAGGGGGAGATGGGGGACAGCCATGTGGGTCTGCTGGCCCGCCTCATGAGCCAGGCACTGCGCAAGCTGGCCGGCTCCATCGCCAAGACCAACTGCATCGTCATCTTCATCAACCAGCTCCGGGAGAAGGTGGGGGTCATGTACGGCAACCCGGAGGTCACCACCGGCGGCCGGGCGCTGAAATTTTACGCCTCCGTCCGCATTGACGTGCGCCGCATTGAGGCCATCAAGAACGGCAGCGAGATCATCGGCAACCGCACGCGGGCCAAGATCGTCAAAAATAAGGTGGCTCCCCCCTTCCGGGAGGCGGAGTTCGACATCCTCTATGGGGAGGGCATCTCCAAGTGGGGAGAGCTGGTGGACCTGGCGGTGAAGCTGGACATCATCCAAAAATCAGGTTCCTGGTTCTCTATGGGGGAGACAAGACTGGGCCAGGGCCGGGACGCGGTGAAGGTCTATTTGAAGGATAACCCGGAGGTGGCGGAGCATGTGGAAAACGAGGTGCGGGCCAACTCCTTCAAGCTGATGAGCAAACAGGCGCAGGTCGCCGCCAAGGCCGCCGGCAGAGCGGTGGACGTGTCCGCGGACGATTTCGATGACGGCGGGGAGGAGGGATAGGACCGCAGTCCGTCCCTACAGGAGAATACATCCATGGTGATCCAAGAACTAAAGCCCTCCAAGCGTGTGGAGGGGCGTTGGCTGGTGGTGCTGGAGGACGGTTCCATCCTGCGGGTGGGGGAGGGCGAGGTGGTAAGCTTCGCCCTCTACGCCGGGAAGGAGCTGAGCGGGGAGGAGGCGGAACAGCTTCAGGACTCCGCCCGGCGCAGCGGCCTGCGGACCAGGGCCATTGAACTGCTGATGAGAAAACCCCAGTCCCGGAAGGAGCTGGGGCGGAAGCTGGCGGAGTGGGAGGCGTCCCCCGAGGAGGCGGAGCGCATCTGCGACCGTCTGGAGGAGCTGGGCTACCTCAACGAGCGGGAGTACGCGGGCCAGATCGTGCGCCACTACGCCGGAAAGGGCTTCGGAGTGCGGAAGCTCCGGGACGAGCTCTGCCGGCGGGGGGTCCCCAGGGAGCTCTGGGAGGAGGCCCTGACCCAGGCGGAGGACAACACAGAGGCCATCGACGCCTTTTTGGAGAAAAAACTCAAGGGCAGTCAGGACCCCAGGGAGATGAAGCGGGCCTCCGACGCCCTGGCCCGGCGGGGATTTTCCTGGAGCGAAATCAAGGAGGCCCTCCAGCGCTACGGGGCGGAGGTCTGGGAGGATTGAGGGGAAAACACCGCCAGCGCGAACTGGGCTCCAAACCGCAGACCGCAGGCGAACACAGTGATATCGTCCCAGCAAAAAGCCCTGCTCTGCGCGCGCTGGAACTGTGCAAAGAGAGTGGGGCCCAATTTTTCCTTGACTTGTGCCTCCAGTTCCAGGTATCCTTGTATTGCCTGCTCATGCCCCGGGTCCTCCGTGGGAAGTTGAAGCTCCCGCATGAGGCCGTTGAAGAGGCCGGTTAAGAAGTCGTTCATGAGATTATACTCCTTTCAGATTTTATCTGAAACTTATAATATCAGATTAAACCTGAAAAGTCAAGGGTGAGTTTATGCTGGATTTGCAGACATTTGGAACACGGCTCCGCAGTTTGAGAAAAGCGCGGAAATTGATTCTTGCAGATATTGCCACACTGCTGGATGTCAGTACAACACAGGTTGGAGATATAGAGAAGGGGAAAACAGGAACATCTCTTCAGCGTTTGGTTGCACTGGCAGAATTTTATCATGTTTCGACAGATTACCTCCTGGGCATCACAGACGACCCCACGTGGCGGGGGGAGGTGGAGCAATGAAGGCATGGAAGACGCTGATTCCAGACAAAATTGCGGACAAATACAAGTTCTATAATTTTAACAGCGCACTGGAAATTCTGACCCAAAGCTACCCGAAGGAATTTAGAGAGATTGTAGAGACGTTGGATAAATTTGAGATAGAACTTTCCGATATTGAGGAAAAGGGCGGAAATGAGTCCAATATTCCCAAAAAGCTGAGCGGTCTGCTGCGTCCGCTGGGCTGGAAAGAGGTTGAGATTTCCGGAGATTTGACCGTCCGGCTTCTGGAGGGGAAAAAGCGGAAGAAGGTTGAGCGGGAATTCACTCTGGAGGAATTTATCAGCGGACACAAGATTGACTATGTAAAGGGCGATGTGGCCATTGACATGGAGTGGAACAGCAAGGACCAGACCTTCGACCGGGATCTGTATGCCTTTCGGACCTTCTACGAGTGCAATGTTATCTCCTGCGGTGTGATTATTACCCGGGACGAGTCCCTGAACCGGATTTTTGAGGCCCTGGGGAAGAAGATCAAGAAGAAGTACGGAGCCAGCACAACCTGGACCGGGAAGCTGCTCCCCCGTATTCATGCCCGCCGGCACGGGGGCTGTCCGCTGTTGGTGGTGGGACTGACGCCAGATACGGTTTTGGATTGGGAGAGTGAAGCGCTATGACAGAGAAGGATACCCAGTATCATAAGAAGCACGATTTGGTACAGTTCTGTGCCGGAGCAAAATATAAGACCATTTTGGCCGATCCCCCCTGGCAGTTTCAGAACCGCACAGGAAAGATGGCGCCGGAGCACAAGCGTCTCAGCAGATATCCGACCATGAAGCTGGAGGAGATTAAGCAGCTCCCTGTGGAGGAGCTGGCCGAAGCGCAAAGCCACCTGTATTTGTGGGTTCCAAACGCGCTTCTGCCGGAGGGGTTGGAGGTGATGCGGGCCTGGGGCTTTCAGTACAAGACCAACATTATCTGGGAGAAGGTCAGAAAGGACGGCGGACCGGACGGGCGCGGCGTGGGCTTTTATTTTCGGAATGTGACCGAGATACTGTTGTTTGGAGTGCGGGGGGGCAGCTTCCGGACCTTGGATCCGGCGCGTACCCAAGTGAATCTGATCCGCACACAAAAGCGGGAGCACTCCCGTAAGCCGGACGAGATTATTGACCTGATTGAGGCGTGCAGCCCGGGACCTTATCTGGAACTGTTCGCACGGGGAGAGCGGGAGGGATGGACCCTCTGGGGAAATCAAGCCAATGAGGAGTATGCGCCGGATTGGCCTACCTGCACAGGAGCTGAGCCCCGGGCGGCCGCCCTGTAAAGAGGAAATTTTGCATATTAGGAGCGATACCATGCCATATAAAATCGCGTTCATCTCTCTGGGGTGCGCCAAGAACCTGGTGAACACCGAGCAGATGATGGAGCTCTGCCGTCAGGCGGGGCACACAGTCACCGGCGAGCCCGAGGGGGCGGATGTGGCGGTGCTGAACACCTGCGGGTTTATCGAGTCGGCCAAGAGCGAGGCCATTGACCACATCATCGCCCTGGGGGAGCTGAAGCGGGCGGGCAAGCTGAAAAAGCTGCTGGTGGCGGGCTGTCTCAGCCAGCGCTACCCCGACGGCATCCGGGAGGAGCTGCCCGAGGCGGACGGCCTGCTGGGCACGGGGAGCTACACAGAGGTGGTGTCCGCCGTGGAGGAGCTGATGGAGGGGGGGAGGCCGGAGCGCTTCGCCGACATCCACCGCACCGATGAGGACGGGGCCCGGATGGTTACTACCCCGCCCTACACCGCTTACCTGAAAATCGCCGAGGGGTGCTCCAATGGCTGCGCCTTCTGCATCATCCCCAAGCTTCGGGGAAAGTACCGGAGCCGCTCCCCGGAGGCGCTTCTGGCCGAGGCGAAGCAGCTGGCGGCTTCCGGGGTGAAGGAGCTCATTGTCATCGCCCAGGACATCACCCGGTACGGACTGGACCTCACCCCCCGGACCTCCCTGGCCGAGCTGTTAAAGCAGCTGTGCCGTCTGGATTTTTGCTGGATACGCCTCCACTACCTCTACCCGGAGGCCATCACCGGGGAGCTGATTGAGACCATCGCCGCCCAGCCCAAGCTCCTCCACTACCTGGATATCCCCATCCAGCACTGCAATGACGGCATCTTGAAGGCCATGCGCCGCCGCACCACCCGGGCGGAGCTGGAGGACCTCTTCGCAAAACTCCGCGCGGCCATGCCCGATGTGGTCATCCGCACCTCCCTCATCTGCGGCCTGCCCGGGGAGGGGGAGGAGGAGTTTGAGGAGCTGTGCCAGTTCCTTCAGGAGCAGAAGCTCCAGCGGGTGGGGGTCTTCCAGTTCTCCCCCGAGGAGGGGACCTTGGCCGCCTCCATGGAGCACCAGGTGGACCCGGATACCGCCGCCCGCCGGGTGGAGCTGGTGGTGGACCTCCAGTCCCGGATTATGGACGGGTACAACGAGGCGAGACTGGGGACGGTGATGGAGGTCCTGTGTGAGGGCTTCGACCCCCAGGAGGGCTGCTGCACCGGCCGCACCTACGCCGACTCGGTGGAGATTGACGGCCGGGTCCTGTTCACCGCCGCCGGGCTCATCCCGCCGGGGGAGCTTGTTTCCGTGCGCATCACCGGGACCGCGGACGGCGATTTGACCGGTGAAATTGAGGAATAACAGAGGTGGTTTGCTATGAATACCGCAAATAAGCTCACCCTGCTCCGGGTGGTCATGATCCCCGCCTTCCTGCTGGTGCTCTACCTGGATGTTCCCCACGCCAACTACTGGGCCCTGGCCATCTTCGCCGCCGCCAGCGTCACCGATACCCTGGACGGCTACATCGCCCGGCACTGCAACCAGATTACCGACTTCGGCAAGTTCATGGACCCCCTGGCGGACAAGTGCCTGGTCACCGCGGCCATGCTCTGGTTCGTGGAGGTGGGCCAGATGCCGGCCTGGGCCCTGCTCATTGTCATCATCCGGGAGTTCGCCGTCTCCGGTCTGCGCATGGTGGCCGCGGACAAGGGCCGGGTCATCGCCGCGGGCTGGTCGGGGAAGGTGAAGACCGCCGCCACCATGGTGTGTATTGTCCTGATGCTGCTGCCCATCCCCCAGCCGGTGAACGCCATCTGTCTGGCGGTGATTGTGCTGTCCACCATCTACTCCGGGGTGGAATATTTTATGAAAAATCTGGATATCTTGAGGGAGACGGCCTGAGCTGCGCCGTTCCCTGGAGGCAAGCTATGACGATTCAACCAACCAGTCACGAGCAGCGGAAGCTGTTTTTCCGCAGACTGCTCTTTGTAACGGCGGCGTCCCTCGTCTTTGCGGTCAACCTGAAGAGCTTTGTGCAGGCGGGGGACCTGTTCCCCGGCGGCTTTAACGGCCTGACCCGCCTGCTCCAGCGTATGGCCGGGAAGTACTGGGGGGTGGAGCTGCCCTTCGCCCCCATCAACCTGGCGCTCAACGCCATCCCCGCCTGCATCAGCTTCAAGCTGGTGGGCAAGCGCTTCACCCTGTACTCCTGCCTGGTCATCTTCCTGTCCAGCGTGTTCACCGACCTGATGCCCAGTATGCCCATCACCGAGGACGTGCTGCTGGTGTGCGTCTTCGGCGGCATCATCAACGGCTTCGCCTGTGGACTGTGCCTGCGGGTCCGGGTGAGCTCCGGGGGGACCGACTTCATCGCCATCCCCCTGTCCGAGCGGAAGAACATCAACGCCTGGAACATCATCCTGTGCGCCAACGCCTGTATGCTGGTGGTGGCCGGGCTCCAGTTCGGCTGGGACCGGGCGCTGTACTCCATGCTCTTCCAGTACGTCAACACCCAGATTATCCGTTTTATGGACATGGAGGGCCGGCAGGCCACCCTGTTCATTGTCACCGGACGGGAGAGCGCCGGCGGGGTCTGCGCCCAGATTCAGGACACCAACCACAGCGCCACCCTGATTGAGGGGGTGGGGCTGTACAACGGCGAGCCCTGTGTGATGATCTATTCGGTGGTGGAGGACAGCCAGCTGCGCTCCCTGACCCGGAAGGTGCGCCAGTCCGACCCCAAGGCCTTTGTCAACGTGCTGCGTACCGACAAGCTGACGGGCAACTTCTACCGCAGGCCGCGGGATTAGCATTTCTATAAAAAACGCCCTCTGACGCGTACCTGCGCGTCAGAGGGCGTTTGCTTTGGCTGGACTGTGTTTGACTAGGGGGCGGCCCCCACGGCGGAGGGCTCCAGCAGCTCCAGACAGAAGAAGCTGCGGCCATCCTGGATCTTGTACTCCAAAACTCTGGCCTCCAGCGGGGCGTCCGGCTGCTCAAAGGATTCCGTCCCCAGGGCGGCGCAGTACCGCTTCACCTGGCGGGGGGAGACGCTGGCCTCAAACTCCTCCGGGACGAGACGCCCCTTCAGCCCGCCGCTCTTGGTGCGTTCGGTGCAGCGGAAGAGGGTCCGGCTGCCGATCATGCCGCTGCCTGTGAAGGGGTCGATCTCCGGGGGGAAGAGCTCCAGCAGCAGGGCCTTTCCCACGCCGGTCCGGGACAGAAGCCCCGCCTCCTCCGGCGTGCCGAAGAGGAGGGCGCACATGCGGTCCAGATCCTCCGCCGTTGGGAGCTGGTTGTCCGGGTGGTCGGCCAGGTTGCGGATGCGCCGGGCCTGGTCGATGCTGTCCCGGAGATTTCTCCACCACTGGACCCACTGCTGCTCCGAGAGTTCCCCCTCCGGGGCGGTGACCTTCTTCCCAGCGCAGAGCTGGCCCAGATAGGCCGCCTTGGAGTAGATCAGGCAGGTGAAGTTGCCGATAAAAGCCTCGTTGGGGTCTTTGTTGCGGAAGTTTTTGTTGGAATACTCATTTTCCCGGTGGCTGTAGGTGTCGTAGATGGACAGCCGCTCCTCCCGGTGGAAGAGCTCGAACAGGTTGTCCCGCAGGGTCTGCTCCAGGGCCTTGCCGTAGAGCACCAGGTGGGGGGAGCAGTCCCGCATGGTCTCGCTGCCCAGGATGGACAGGGCGTCCTCCACCACCACCGAGAGCTTCAAATACAGCCGGCAGCGCTCGCTCACCAGGGAGAGCAGCTCATCGGTCAGCCCGGCGCGGCAGCGGGTGCGGGCCTGAAGGAAACGCTCGTCCAGGGTCTGCTGCTCCTGGAGGGAGACGTTGAGCACCTCCTGGTCCTCGTCCACCTCCAGGTCGGCCAGGAAGCCGCTGTCCATCTGGTGAAAGGCCTCGTCATACAGCTGCTCCTGCTCCTCCCGCTCCTCCTGGGACAGGCCGTCGGGCAGGGCGGGGAGCCCTCCGGCGGGCAGGCACTGGTTCAGCCGCTGGACCAGCTGGGCGGCCAGCTCTCCCCGGGAGCTCCCGGCGCTGCCCAGGATGCCCAGCAGCTCGGACACGGACAGCCCCTCGCTGTGGACCACCGTGTTGTGGACCTGGACCGCCCCCGCCTGGATGGTCCCGCCCCCGCTGTGGACGTGGGTGGACTTGTCCTCGTAGTAGATGACTCCGCCCGGGGTCCAGGGCAGATTGGGGGGCCATCCCTCCGGGGCGGCGGAGGGCTCAGGGGAGGGGGACACGGGGGTGGGCTTCAGGGTGAGGAGGGCGCGGGGCCGCCTGGGCTGAGGGGGATTTTGGATGCAGTAGTCCTGGAACAGGCGGGAGTTGAAGTCGTAGCAGTTGTCCCCCAGGTCCACAATCAGCCCCCGGGCCAGCAGGAGGGGGGCCGCCCCGTCCCGCAGTCCGAAGGAGATGGGGACCGCCTCCTGAATTTGGCCGGCCAGCTCCTGGAGCAGCTGGGCCTCCGGGTGGGTGAGGATGCCCAGCCACCGCTCCATCAGGCCGGAGCACTCCCGAAGCACCGCCTCCTTCACCCCCCGCCAGGGGATGTCCTCCCCCCGCAGCTTGTGCTCGAAGGCGCAGCAGGCCGCCGGGCACAGCAGGGTGGGGACCCCGCCGGTGAGCCGGTGCAGCTTGCCCAGCTCCTCGGGAGAAAAATCCCGCTGGCCGCTGATTCCCTCCAGAAACAGGCCGCACTCCCCCTCGGACAGCCCCTTCAGGCAGACCTCGTGGCCCGAGAAGAGCTGGAGGAACAGGGAGCCGGAGACGTTGGGGGGCAGGGACTCCCGGTCGAAGTCGAAGTCGGTGGCCACCACAAAGCAGAGGTTTTTATCCACCAATACGTTTCGCATCACGTCGTGGTGCTCGGCCAGCACGTGGGTGGAGGAGGTGAAGCGCTCAAACTGGTCGATGACCAGGACCACGCTGTAGCCCTTCATCCGGATGTACTTGCAGATACGCTGGAAATAGCGCTGGGGCTCCCGGTTCTCCTCCCGGTAGCGCATGGCGCGGTCCATGATGTCCTCGTACAGCGTCTCCTCCCCGCAGTAGTCCAGGATTTCCGCCGCGTCCCGGACGGCCTCGGCGAAGAAGCTGTAGATGTCCTGGGTGGCCAGGTCGGTGGGGTAACTGATCTGGTTGATGAGGATGTGCTCCTCCAAAGCCATGCGGCCGCAGTACTCGGGGGTGAACAGGCCGGCAAGGAGGGCGCTCTTGCCCATCCCCTCGGGGCCCAGGACCACCGAGTTGACCCCTTTGCGCAGCTTGTCGGTCAGCTCCTCCTGGGCGGCCTCACGGCCCACATAGCGCTTGGAAAATCGCGGGAGCTCCCGGTAGGGATTTTTTCTTGTCTGATCCAACCGATATAACCTTCTTTCTATGCCTGATATGGGGGCTAAAACTCGTCCAGGGGCTTGGGCTTGGAGATGTTCAGGGCGTCCATCTGGTCGGGCAGGCTCTCCCCCTTGTCCACCCGGGTGATCTGGGTGCGGAAGAAGCGCCGATAGATCTCCCGCTTGAAGCAGTAGCGGTCCCGGCCCGTGCCGTCCTTCTGAATGAGCTTCAGGTCGATGAGCTTCTCCAGGGAGTCGGCAATCTGCCCGTCCATGTGGGGCTGGCGCAGCAGGGGACCCGCGCCCTCCTGGGAGACGGGCTCAGGGGAGAGCTTTCGCATCATGCCGGCCAGCTGCTCCTTCAGCCGGTCCAGGGTGACATAGCTCTGGTAGCGGGTGGACAGGCTGGCCAGGGCCTCCAGCACGTCGTGCTCCATGTCCTCACAGCCCTCGTAGAACTGGATGCAGTAGCTCTCCTCGCAGATGCTGGAGAAGGCCCGGCACACGTCGGAGGGATAGACCACCCCGCGATGGTGCTCCTTGGCCACCCGGAGCATCTGGTTGCCCAGCTGCTTGGTGTACCAGACCAGCCCTCCGGTGTACCGGCGCACCCAGGCCAGGGTCTCCTTGGGCAGGACCACCTCCGGGTTGTCCCGGAAGGGGGCCAGGAGCATGTCCTCCAGGTCGTGCTGGGGCAGCTCGTCCACCTCGATCTGGGGCTTGAAGTCCTGGAAGGTCTGGTAGTAGCGCTCCCCCTTCCGGGTGTAGCTGATGAGGTTGTTGGAGCCGCACAGCACGAAGTGGACCGCCCGGCGGCAGCTGCTGTTCTGGGTGATGGTCCGCAGTCCCTGGAGGAGGATGTAGTCCTGCTGGCTGGACTGCATCCGATGGAGCATCACGTCAAACTCGTCGATGAGCAGGAGCAGTCCCTTCCGGGTCTCGGAGCCGGGGGGGTTCATGGCCAGCTCCAGGTCCAGGTAGAAGTCCTGGAGCAGGCTGGGGGAGCGGTCCTCCTCCCCGGGAGACAGGGACCACTTCCCGGTCAGCTGGCGCCACGCCTCGCTCCGGGTGGCCGCGGGGAGCCTGCGCTCCAGGGCGTAGAGCACCTTGGTGATGAAGGCGTTCTGCACCGGCTGGGTCACGATGCTCTGGCAGTCGATGCGCACCACCACGGTGTCCTGGCACACGGCGCTGACATAGGTCTCCAGATAGTTGAGCAGGGAGGTCTTGCCGGACCGCCGGATGCCCCGGAGGACGAAGTTTTTGAACTGGGAAAAGGGCTTGTTTGCCACGGTTTCCCGCATGGCCTCCATCTGCTGCTCCCGGCCAAAGAAGTCCTTGCCCACCACGCAGCCGTTCTCGTCAATGTCGAACTGGACGGGGTAGTCGGTGGCGTAGGGGTCGGCGGAGAAGCTCAGCGGCCCCGGCGGCACGATGGTCAGGGTCCCCTTCTCCGGGTCCCGGCTCATCTGGCGCTGGTTGTGGTAGTAGGTCACGTTCAGGGTGTACTGGAGCTGCTGGGTGTCAGGCTTCTTCACCTCATAGTCCAGGGCGAAGGCCACTTTTTCCCCGGGCAGCAGGTTGGCGTAGCCGTACTTCCGGCCCAGCCAGCTGTTCTCCCCGTCAAAGAAGGTGGCCTGGAGCTCGATGTCCGCGGCCCGCTCCCGGCCGGTATTTTGCAGCTCCCCGAAGACGCAGTCGCTGGCCATCCCCTGCATCCGGTGGTTGAGCACGTTCACCGACAGGTCGGGGCGCTGGTCCAGGCTGTTGAGGGCGTCGTAGAGCTTGGTCACCAGGCTGTTGCGGACATTCAGCCACTCCTCCCCGAACTCCCGGGAGATGGTCAGTCCCTCCAGCTGCTTGAGGGCGGCGGTGTAGGCGGTTTTATAGTTTTCCACGTTTTGCAGCTTGGGGCCGCTGATGTTGCTGTAGGCCCGGGCCAGCCCCTGGATGACCGAGAAGATGCTGAACAGGAAGGGCAGCTCCCCGCCGGCGAAGGCGGTCAGGGCGTCATACCCCTGGGTGCTGCACTGGTAGTCCTGGACCAGGGCGTCCACCGAGGGGCTGCTTTTGAGCATCCGCTGGAGGGCGATGGGGACCTTGGTCAGGAAGGAGCGGTAGTTGTCCCCGTCGCTGGGGCAGTTTTTGCAGTACAGGGCCAGCTCGTGCTCCGCCTGGAAGGCCAGCTGGGGGTCGCTCTGGGGGCAGTCCGAGGTGTGGAAGGCGAAGTAGTCCAGGCCGTAGCCGATGAGGGCCTCACTGACGGCAAAGTCGGTGGACTGCCCGTCCATACTCAGGCGGCAGTAGATCTGTCCGGAGAGGGCCGCCCGGCGCTCGTAGTCGAAGGAGGAGCACCGCTCGTAAGCGGCCTGGAGCACCTCCAGGGCCTCCAGCTCCTGGCCGCTCATCCGCCCCTGGATCTCCAGGGCGAAGCCGGGCACGGTCTGGAGGGGGCGGGCCTGGGCGGACGCATTTTCATATCCAGCGTCCGCGCCGCCGGACCGCTCCATCAGCTCCGGGGGGGGCTCGGTCTGGGCGAAGGCGGAGGGGTCGGGGGGGGCGGTCAGGGTCAGGCAGCAGGGGACCCGGTGGTTGGCGTACCGGCTTCCGGTGAGCTTTTGGTACCTCTGCTGCATGGCGAGGCCCAGGCTCCCGTCCTGGAGGAAGAGATACTTGCCGTCCTGCCTCTGCTGGCTCAGCAGGAGGGAGAGGCCCTCCGCCGCATCATCCAGCCTGCGGAAGGAGTCGCAGATCTCCAGCTTCACGCTGTCCTCCACCTCGGGGGAGACCACCTTCAGGATGCCGATGGCCAGCCGGCGTCCGTTCCCGCTGAAATACCGGGCCAGCCGGTGGATCTCCCCCGCCCGCCGGGAGGAGAGCATGGTGACCAGCATATTGAAGCAGCTGCGCAGCTTGAAGTCGGGGCGGCCCAGCTTTTCGATCACCTGGTGGCTGCCGGAGAAGGCTCCGCAGATCTGGCTCCTGCTCTGGTAGAACTCCTGATACCAGGCCCTGCGATCATTGGACAGCTCGTTGAAGCGCTCCGGGTACAGGGTCCCGTTCCAGCCCGCGGAGGGGACCCCCTGGGTGTTGCAGAGCACCCGGTAATAGATCTCGGCCTGGGCGTCCTGCCCCTGTCCGAAGAGCTTGTTCGCGTCCCCGTAGAGCACCTGGGCCTTCAGGATGTCCTGGCAAATCTGGATCATGACCCGCAGGCTGTCCTGGAGGGCGGACAGGGGGGTGTTTTTCCGGAACCACTGGTAGCAGCTGGCCACGGCCGGGCTGCTGATGTCCTTCAGGTCGCCCAGACAGATGAAGTGCTCCTCCCAGGGCAGGGAGAGCATCTGCTCACTGACCGCGTCCAGGTCGCAGGTGGAGAAGAGGGTGGAGACGATGCGGTGGACGGTGTAGAGCCGCTTGAGGGTTCCCTTCCCCTTGTCCACATTCTCCTGGAGCCAGCCCAGCAGCAGGGGGCGCTCCTCCCGGGGGAGGGACTGGAGGACCTGGAAGACACAGCGCAGAAGCCCCCAGGAGGAGTAGTTGGTACACTCGAAATGGCTGAGGGAGACCAGATGCTGCTGGTAGGCGTGGGTGAGGAAGGGGGTCCAGTTCCCGGTGACCGAGCCCATCAGGGCCTCCACCCAGAGCTCCACGCCCGCTTCGTCATAGCCGGTGAACTTGCTGGAGACCTCGGTGAACAGGGCGCTGCCGTTCTGGACGAAGGCGCTCTTGTCCTGGCGGCCCATCTGGCTGATGAGGCTGGAGCTGCCCAAAAACTCGTTCATGTCCCGGTCCTGCTCGGGGATGGGCAGGCCCAGCCGGACCATGACCGCCCGGGTGACCATCAGCAGGCGGAAGACCTCGCTGCGGCTGCGGGTGTAGTACCACGTGCGCTCGATGCCCCGCTCGTCCAGGGAGTAGTTGCGGTAAACCCCGGCCAGGGCGCGGTAGATCTGGGGGATGTGGCGGCGGAAGTCCCGCTTGCACAGGATAAAGAGCACCACGTGGAGCATACAGTCGTGCTCATTGTTGCGCAGCAGCTCCTCCACGGCGGAGATGCCCACGTCGCAGCTGTTGTCCAGCAGGTGGTCCATGATGAGCGTCCGCATACTCAGGCCGTTGAGGGTGTTCCCGTTGGGGAGGATGGCCCGGATGAGGGACTGGGACACCGGGTCCTGCCGCCACTGCTCCAGCTCCTCCGCGCTCTTCCCGGCCAGCTCGGCCCCCAGCACGGGGTAGGCCATGCCGTCCCGCAGCTTGACCAGGGTCTGGAGGAGCGCGCTGGCCTTTTCCGTCCGGCCCGCCTGGAGGAGGAGCAGGGCCAGCACGAAGGCCAGCTTGCGGTTCTGGCCCAGCAGGCTCTCCTGGGTGTTGGGACAGCTCAGGACCACGTCCTCGTGGCCGGTGAGCACTGCCAGCTCGTCAATAGTGCGCAGGGTGGTGTGGTTGGAGTCCCCGGCGGCGGCGGTGTTGATGCGCCCGAAGATGGAGCACATGGACTGGACCAGGCCGCGGGTCTGTCCGGCGGGCCACTCGGGGATGCACTCCCCGCTCTGGCACAGCTCGCTGATGACGTTGACAAAGTCTTTGGCGATGTACCAGGGGAAGGTCTCTCTGTTTCTTGCCAAAATCTCCTGGGCCCAGCCCTCCAGGGCCTGGAGGACCAGGGCGCTCTGCCCGTTTTTCCGGCAGTAGTCCACACAGCGGGACCAGGTGACGGCGGACTCCCCCCGGCTGTCCAGGCCCTGGGGCTGTCCCGCCCGGGCCTGGGCCCCGCAGCAGAGCAGGCGGGCGTACACCTGGGGCCGGTCCTGGAAGGGCAGGCGGCTGCACATGGCCCAGGTCTCCGCGCTGTGGAAGTCCTGATAGAGCAGGTGGAGGAGCAGGACGCTCTCGGCCTCGGTGGCGTAGGAGGGGGTCATCTGGAGGACATTGTCCTTCTCCTCATCGGTGAGCAGCCGGAAGGACCGGCAGAAGGACAGGTATTCGTATACATCACAGCCGGGGTCCGCCAGCACGCAGGCGAAGATGGCCAGCTCGGTGAGGGGAGTGCCGGGGGGGAGCTGGGCGGTCTCGTCCTGGAGCCAGTTTTCGATGTCCGGGTCCTCCTCTATGGACAGCTGCTGCTGGAGACAGCACAGGGCGAAGGCCCGGAAGGGGAGACGGCCCCGGCGGGTCTCAATCAGATAGACGCACATGACCGCCGCCGGGTCCCGCAGGTTCTGCAAGTGCTCCAGAGCGAACTCCTCCGCCTCGGCGAGCAGCCCGTCGGGGAAGACCCCCCGGTTGATGGCGGACAGGTAGCGCTGGCACAGGAAGCGGCCAAAAATTCCGCTCCGTCCCTGGCGGCGGCGGTGGAAGAAGCGCAGGCAGGACTCCTCCAGCCCCGCTTCCCGGCAGACCAGCTCCAGCCGCTCGTACAAAGCGGGGCTGGCGGTGAGCTTGTCTGCTGCCTCGGGGCTCCGGTCCAGGGCGTCCAGCAGGGCGGAGAGAGCCTCCTCAGGGAGGTCGGGGCGGAGCATATCCGTCAAAGCGGCCTCCTCCTCCGGGCCGCTGACCAGCATGGCGTGGAAGTGGATGGGGAAGAGCTGGACCTGGTGGGCCGCGTACTGCTCCCCGAAGATGATCCGGATGCGCCGGATGGCGGAGAGCTGCTCGGCGGCGTCCTGCCCCAGCACCTCCTGCATGAGGGAGGCGAAGTACGCCTCGGACTGTCCGGCGATGCGCTGGGGCTCCACCCCCAGCACGCTGCCGCAGTACACCGCAAGGCTCATGCGGCCCTCCTCCAGGGCCCGCTGCTGGAGGCCGGCCAGAGCGTCCTGGTCCATAGCGCCGTCCACCGTGAGAAAGCGCCGGAGGGTCACGCTGCTGTGGAGGCCGAGCACCTGGTCAAAGAGCCCAAGCTGAAGGGTGTACAGCTGCTCCGTGTGTCCGGTGTCCAGCAGGGCCTGGGCCAGCTCCTGCATCAGCTGGATGCAGCCGGCCAGCCCTTCGTCCCCGGGCAGGGGGGGCAGGGACCCGTCCCAGCGCCCGGTGCGGATGGCGGCGATGGCGGTCCGGAGGCGGAGCTCCTCCGTGACCTCCTCCTGGGAGGAGACCAGGTCCAGAAACGCGGCGTAATCCCCCTGGGAGAAGAGGAGCGCGCTGTACTCCCGCCAGTATTTGTCCCGGAGCAGCGGGTCCTCCCGCAGCAGGCGGAGCATCTCCCCCTCGTCCTGCCGGTCCCGGGCGGCCTGTATCCGGAAGTCCCGGACGGCGGTGTCCTCGGGGATCAGGCTGGCAAAGGCGTCGGCCAGGCCGCTCCACCCCCCCAGAAAGCGGTAGACCCGCCGGGCGGTCTGGAGGGGGCTTCTCCCCTTGGCGTAGTGCCCGCTCTTGGTCAGGGAGACCAGCTGCTCCATGGTCTGGCCGATGCCGGCGGCCCGGAGGGCCTCAATGTTCTCCGGGTGGAGGATGTAGCTCTGGAGCTCGCCGCTGAGGAAGACCACATAGCGCACAAAGGGCACGTCCAGCCGGGCTCCGATCTCCCGCAGGAGGCGGACCGTCTCATCGGGCAGAGGGCTGTCCGGGGCGGTGAAGCGCTCCAGGAGCTCGGGGGCCAGGAAGCTGAGCACGTCCTCCCGGAGGGACTGGAGGGGGTCGATGCTGCCGCTGAGCAGGAGGGAGGAGACGAACTTGCCGCGCAGCTCCTCGGAGATCTGGCTGCCGAAGGCGGTGTAGAGGGCGTCCAGCTCCTCGTTCCGGCCGGCGGGGCGGTAGAGGTTGAACAGACACTCCACACACCGCAGGTCCCCCATGGACAGGCCCACCAGGAAGCAGCGCTCCGCCTGGCCGCGGCGGGAGCCCAGGGTGAGGGCCAGGCGCATCCCCGCGCCGTACAGGGAGAACTCCCCGCTGAGGGGGACAATCCGCTCCAGCCGGTCCAGGATTTCCTCGGGTTCGTCCAGCTCCAGCTCCTTCCGGGCGGCGGGGTCCTCCAGCAGGGCCCGCGCCTCCTCGGTCTGGCCCAGCATGACGGCCTGCTCCAGGGGGTCGGGCCGGGGGAAGGCGGCGAGAATGGCCCCCGTCCTGTCCTGGCCCTCCCCCAGCTCCCGCAGCAGCTGGGGGCAGCTGGTCTGGAAGCCGCCGGCGGTCTGGGCGGACACGGAGCGGGTCTCATGCCGGTCCGTGGACAGGGCCTCCGCGTGGTTCAGCAGGCTCTCGATGACCGACACCTCCTCCAGGAAGGACAGGACGCCGGGGGTGTCCTGCATCACCTTGCAGAAGGAGGAGCGCACCACCGGGGGGGTCAGCTCCATGCCGAAGTGGCTGTTGGCGGTGTCTGCGGCGGCGGAGACGGTGCTGTCAAACATGGTCCTGGGCCGGGTGAGCTCCAGAAGGGACTGGAAGGGCTGGAGCAGCCGCCGACAGCCGGAGATCATGGCGGAGTCGCTCTCGCTCTGCTCCCGCACCTGACGCCACCCCTCCAGGTCCCCTTCGGAGCGGTCCTCCCCGCACAGCCAGTTGTCCAGCAGATAGGACCAGGAGCCCTGTACCAGCCGCTGGAAGGACTTGTCCGCCTGGCCAATCTGGGTGGAGACCGCCCCCCGGCTGTCCAGGAGGCCGCTGATATAGGTCAGGTTCGCCTGCTCCTGGGGGAGGGGGAGGACCGCGCTGTCCATGGCATCCCGCAAGGTCTGCCAGCCCTCCTGATAGCCGGCGATCTGGCGGGCGAGGGACGGGGGCATGGCCTCTCCCCGCTCCAGGGCGGCGGAGAGCTCCTTCAGGCCGTCCAGCAGGCTGAGGCGCAGCTGCTCCAGCTCCTGGGCGCGCTGGCGGATCTGCTCATAGGCGGCGCGGACCAGGTCCTGGTCCTCCGAGGGCAGGCCGAAGGTCTGGCACAGCCACTTGCCAAAGCCGGCGGGGTCCCTCTGGCCGGGGTAGCAGAAGCCGCCCGCCATCCAGCGCTGGCTGGCGCTGGCGTCGGTGTTGGGGACCAGGACCACGTACAGGCTCTGGCCCCGCTCGGTCTTCAGGTCCAGGGGGAGGGCCATGCGGGGGGGCTGGGAGCCGCTGTCGTCCAGCAGGCCCACGTCCATACCCATCAGATAGCAGGTGGTCTTCTGGACGCAGATGCTGTGCCAGTTTTCGTGGCGCAGGGCGGGGTTGCCGGTGAGCCGCTGGAGCTGGCCCAGCGCCTCCCCGTTCATGGGGAAGCAGGCGAATTTGAAGCTGATGCTCCGCAGCTGGGCGTCCGCCAGGCGGGGCCGCTGGACATCCTCCGGGCCGGAGGCGGGGCCTCCGTTCCAGGGGAAGATGGCGCTGGCCCCGTTTTTTGTGTCGTGGCGGAACTCGGGGAACTCCCGGGCCAGCCAGGCGGGCAGGGACTCCCCCGGCCGGACCAGCTGCCGCCACTCGGGCAGGCCGTTGTTGCGCATGAAGCCGGCCACGTTGGAGCACCAGCACTGGCCGGCGCGGTCGATCTCATCCTGAAAGTGCTCCACCAGGGCCTGGCGCTGGGAGGCGCTCAGCTGGACCCCTCCGGACTCCGGGTCGGGGGCGGACTGGCCGGCCAGGGTGACGATAGTCTTGGCGGGGTCCACATGGAACTCCGGAAAGTTTTCGGCAATCCACCGCTTGGGACCTGCGCCGGCGTAGAGGGCCTTATCCAGCTTCTCCTCCTCAAACACCTTGGGCACCTGCTGGAGCCGGAGGAAGCCCTGGGCCCGTATCCGCTGGGAAAAGGCCTCCACCACCCGTTTTCTCTCCGCTGCTGTCACAAAAACTCATCTCCTCTTCTTCCTCTTCTCAATGCGGTCCGCCTGGGCCGGCGGCTGAACTTTTTTCCATTATACGACCAAACGCGCCAAAAAACAATTCCCAATCTCCCCTTGTTAAAAAATAAACTTGTGCAAAAAACACAAAAACCTCTTCCAAAGGGCGGGGGCCTTGTGCTATAATGGGGAATATCCCAGCCAAGGAGAAAAAGGAGGAAAAACATTGAGCCGATTATCCATTGAAAATCCCGGCCAGGCTCAGAAGGTGCTGCATGGACTTTACATGGACATGGACCGGCGGATTGTTGCCAGCCAGCCGGGTCTGTGTCCGGTAGACATGTCGCTGAACTTTCTGCGTCTGTGCCATGCCCAGACCTGCGGCAAGTGCGTGCCCTGCCGGGTGGGGCTGAGCCAGCTGTCGGTGCTCATCGAGCAGGTGCTGGACCGCACCGCCAGCCTAGAGACCATCGACCTCATCGAGTCCACCGCCCAGGTCATCGCCGACTCCGCCGACTGCGCCATCGGCTATGAGGCGGCCCACATGGTGCTCAAGGGGGTCCGGGGCTTCCGGGAGGACTATGAGGAGCACGTGCTCCATGGCCGGTGCATCTGCGGCCTGAGCCAACCCGTGCCCTGCGTGTCCACCTGCCCCGCCCATGTGGACGTGCCCGGCTATGTGGCCCTGGTGCGGGAGGGGAGGTACGGCGACGCGGTGCGCCTCATCCGCAAGGACAACCCCTTCGTCTCCGCCTGCGCCTATGTGTGCGAGCACCCCTGCGAGGGCCAGTGCCGCCGGCGGATGGTGGACGACGCGGTGAACATCTGCGGCCTGAAGCGCTTTGCGGTGGACCACTCCGACCCCGCCCCCGTGGACCGGAAGGCGGAGCCCACCGGAAAGACGGTGGCGGTCATCGGCGGAGGCCCCGGAGGTCTGACCGCCGCCTACTACCTGTCCCTCATGGGACACCAGGTCACCGTCTATGAGCAGCGGCCCAAGCTGGGCGGAATGCTGCGCTACGGCATCCCCGACTACCGCCTGCCCCAGGAGGTGCTGGACCGGGACATCGCCCACATCATCTCCGCCGGGGTCCAGGTCCACACCGGGGTGTCCATCGGTAAGGACCTGCCCATGGAGATCATCCAAAACAGCTTTGACGCGGTGTACATCGCCATCGGGGCCCACAACGACAAGAAGCTGGGCCTGGAGGGGGAGGACGGGGAGAACGTCATCAGCGCCGTATCCCTCCTCCGGGGGATCGGGGAGGGAGACATCCCCGACTTCACCGGCAAGCGGGTCTGCGTGGTGGGGGGAGGCAACGTGTCTATGGACGCCACCCGCACCGCCCTGCGCCTGGGAGCGGAGCACGTCACCTGTGTCTACCGCCGCCGGGTGGAGGACATGACCGCCCTGTCCGAGGAGATTGAGGAGGCCATGGCGGAGGGCTGTCAGATCCTGCCCCTCCAGGCCCCCGCCCGCATCGAGACGGACAGCGAGGGGAAGGTGGCCGCCCTGTGGACCCAGCCCCAGCTCATCGGACCCTACGGGCGGGACGGCCGGCCCAAGCCCCAGAACGCCCAGACCAAGCAGTTCCGCATCCCCTGCGACTACGTCATCGTGGCCATCGGACAGGCCATCGTGGCCCAGCCCTTCGAGGCCATCGGAGTCACCACGAGCCGGGGGGCCATCCAGGCCGACCTGACCAGCGCGGTCCCCGGGGCCCACAACATCTTCGCCGGCGGGGACGCGGTCTCCGGGCCCGCCACCGTCATCCGGGCGGTAGCCGCGGGGAAGGTGGCCGCCGCCAACATCGACAACTTCCTGGGCTTTGACCACAAGGTCAGCTGCGATGTGGAGGTTCCCCCCGCCCACTTCACCAACACCCCGCCCTGCGGGAGGGTCAATCTGAAAAACCGGCATCTGTCCAGCTACTGCGGGGACTTCTCCCTGCTGAAGGAGGGCATGAGCCTGGAGGAGGCCCAGCAGGAGGCCAGCCGCTGTCTGCGCTGTGACCACTTCGGTTACGGCAGCTTCAAGGGAGGGAGGAATACAGAGTGGTAACCTTGACCATCAACGGCCAGACCGTACAGGCCCAGGAGGGGGCCGCCATCCTGGAGGCGGCTCAGAGCGCCGGCATCCGTATCCCCCACCTGTGCTACTTAAAGGACATCAACGAGATCGCCGCCTGCCGGGTGTGCTGTGTGGAGGTGGCGGGGGAGCGGGCCATGGTCACCGCCTGCAACAGCCCGGTGAAGGAGGGAATGGAGGTCTACACCAACTCCCCCAGAGCCAGGGCCACCCGGAGGACCAATGTGGAGCTCATCCTCTCCCAGCACGACTGCAAATGCGCCACCTGTGTGCGCAGCGGCGGCTGTCAGCTCCAGGCCATCGCCAACGACCTGGGCATCCTGTCCGTCCCCTATGAGACCCAGCTCCCCAAGGGGCTGAGGGGGGCGTGGACCACCACCTTCCCCCTGTACCACGACTACAACAAGTGCATCAAGTGTATGCGCTGCATCCAGGTCTGCGACAAGATCCAGTCCCTGGGCATCTGGGACGTGTCCGGAACGGGCGGGCGGACCCAGGTGGACGTGTCGGGCAACCGGGTCATCAAGGACTCGGACTGCGCCCTGTGCGGCCAGTGCGTCACCCACTGCCCCGTGGGGGGCCTGCGGGAGCGGGACGACACCGGGGCGGTGTTCGCCGCCCTGGCTGACCCGGAGAAGATCACCGTCGTCCAGGTGGCCCCCGCCGTGCGCACCGCCTGGGGGGAGTACTTCGGCCTGACCCGGGAGGAGGCCACCATGGAGCGCATGGCCGCCTGCCTGCGGAGACTGGGGTTTGACTACGTGTTCGACACCAACTTCTCCGCCGACCTGACCATCATGGAGGAGGGGAACGAGTTCCTCCACCGCCTGAAGGCCGGGGGACTGACCCGCTGGCCCATGTTTACCAGCTGCTGTCCCGGCTGGGTGCGCTTTCTCAAGAGCCAGTACCCCGAGCTCACCGGCCAGCTGTCCACCGCGAAATCCCCCCAGCAGATGTTCGGCAGCGTGGCCAAGAGCTGGCTGGCCCAGAAGCTGAACGCGGCGCCGGAGAAGATTTTCTGCGTGTCCATCATGCCCTGCGTGGCCAAGAAGGCGGAGTGTGCCCTGCCCACCATGGCCACGGAGCACGGGCCCGATGTGGACGTGGTCCTCACCACCCGGGAGCTGGTGCGGATGCTCCGGGCGGATCAGCTGGAGCCTGCCTCCCTGGACGAGGCGCCGCTGGACTCCCCCATGGGGGTACACACCGGCGCGGGGGTCATCTTCGGAGCCACCGGCGGGGTGATGGAGGCGGCCCTGCGGACGGCGGCCTACATCCTCACCGGAGAGAACCCCGACCCGGAGACCTTTGCGGAGGTGCGCACCGGTCCCGGCCTGCGGGAGGCGGCCTACGAGGTGGCGGGCATCCCGGTGCGGTGCGCCGTGGTCAGCGGGCTGGGCAACGCCCGGAAACTGCTGGAGCAGCTGAAGGCGGGGAAGGTCCACTACGACTTTGTGGAGGTCATGGCCTGCCCCGGCGGCTGCGTGGGGGGCGGTGGACAGCCCATCTCGGTAGAGGACGAGGAGCGCTGCGGCGTGCGGGGAGAGCGGCTGTACGAGCTGGACCGGGCCAACCCCATGCGCTTCTCCCACGAGAACCCCCAGGTCCAGGCCCTGTACGCGGAATTTTTGGGCGCGCCCCTCAGCGAAAAGGCGGAGGAGCTGCTCCACACGGACCATAAGGCCTGGGAGATGCCCAACCAGCAGGCGTAACCCCTGAAGCGGATTCGCCCCCGGCCCGGGATACTGCCCGGGCCGGGGGCGCGCGCGTTTTCAGGGACGCCTGCCGGGAAAAAACGGGGTTGCAAAACGGGGGCGGTGCTGATAGAATAGGGGGCATACAAATTTGGATGGGAGGTGATAACATGAAATTGGAGGAGATGACCCTCGCCCAATTTGCGGAGCAGCTGGCCGCCAAGACGCCGGTCCCCGGGGGAGGGGGGGCCTCCGCGCTGATGGGGGCGCTGGGCGCGGCGCTGGGCTCCATGGTGGCCAACTACACGGTGGGCAAGAGGAAGTACGCCGCCGTGGAGGAGGAGGTACAGGACATCCTCGCCCGGATGGAGGAGCTGCGGAAGAAGCTGCTGGAGCTGGTGGAGGAGGACGCCGCCGCCTTTGAGCCGCTGTCCCGGGCCTACGCCATCCCCAAGGACGACCCAAGCCGGGAGGAGGAGATGGAGCGCTGTCTCCGCCGGGCCGCCGGGCCCCCCATGGAGCTGGTGCGGCTGAGCTGCCAGGCCATCGGGCTGCACCAGGAGCTGCTGCACAAGGGGAGCGCCATGATCCTCTCCGACGTGGGCACAGGGGTGATCCTCTGCTGGGGCGCCCTGTACGGGGGCTGGCTCAACCTGAAGGTGAACACCAAGCCCATGTCCGACCGGACCTGCGCCCAGAGCCTGAACCAGGAGGCGGACGCCCTGGTGGGGGAGTACTGGAAAATCGCCGAGCAGGTCTATGAGTCGGTGATGGAGAAATTCAGCTGAGACAACCGCATAGCAAAGAAAATGGTCAGAGTAGGCCCAGCGCGTCAAGTGCCGCACGGACGGGAAGTTGCCGGCGGACGAAGGGTGCTTTTCCAAAACGCGCCCGCGATGCTGTGCCGCATTCCGCTGCCATGGATGGAGTATGCTCCTTTCGTGGCAACACGCCATGAGAGGAGAATTTTTATGAAAAAAACACGCAATCCGGTCCAGACCCTGTGCATCCTGTCCCTGCTCACCGCCGCGATGGTGCTGCTGTCCATGACGGTGAGCATCCGGACCCCTTACTTCAAGCTCACCCTCGGGTCCCTGCCGGTGGTGCTGGCCGCCATGCTCTACGGACCCCTGGAGGGCGCGCTGGTGGCGGTGCTGGGGGAGTTTGCCGTACAGCTTCTGGGCTATGGCCTGACCCCCACCACCGTCATCTGGATCTGGCCCCCCGCCATCCGGGCCCTGGTGGTGGGGTGCGCCGGGGTGTGGATGCGCCGAAGGGGAACCCGGCTGGAGGCGCGGCCCCCGGTCTGCTACGCGGTCTGTATCGTGGGGGCGGTCCTCACCACCATCGGGAACACCTTCGGTATGTGGCTGGACAGTCTCGTTTACCGCACCTCCTTTGCAGCCGCGGCCATGTGGGTCCCCTCTCGCTTTGTCTCCGGCATCGCCACCGCCGTCGTGGTCGCCACGGTGTGTATTCCCCTGTGCCACGGCCTGCGCCGCAGCGGGATTTTGCGGGAGGGCTAGTCTGTGGAGCGGGAGCGCGCGGAGGTCCGCGTCCACCAAAAAGCGCGGACAGGACAGAAGCCGGGGCTGGAGCGTATCCGCCGCCTGCTGGCCCTTCTGGGGGACCCTCAGAAGGAGCTGAAATTCGTCCACATCGCCGGGACCAACGGAAAGGGCTCCACCGCCGCTATGCTGGCCTCTGTGCTGGAGGCGGCGGGGCTGAAAACCGGCCTGTACACCTCCCCCCACCTGTGGGACTTCCGGGAGCGGTTCCAGGTCAACGGACAGCCCATCCCGGAGGAGATGCTGGAGGAGATCGCCGCCCGGGTGCTGGAGCAGGCGGAGGACGAGAACGAGTTCGAGCTGATAACCGCCATTGGTATGGTGTACTTCCAGCAGTCGGCGTGTGACATCGTGGTGCTGGAGACCGGGCTGGGGGGGAGGCTGGACCCCACCAATGTCATCGAAAAGACCGAGACCGAGGCGGCTGTCATCACCCGCATCGGCCTGGAGCACACCGAGATTTTGGGGGATACTCTGGAAAAAATCGCCGTGGAAAAGGCGGGAATCATAAAGGAGGGCCGTCCGGTCGTCCTCTATGAGCAGGGTTACGGAATCTTCTCCCTGTTTGAGTACCTCTGTAAATTCAGGCGCAGCGGCCTTTGGACTACAGAGAACCCGGCGGCGCTGTCCTCCGGGCTGGAGGGGCAGAGCTTCACCTACCGGGGAAAGGGCCCCTACCGCATCGCCCTGCTGGGGGAGCACCAGCTGCAAAACGCCGCCGTGGTGCTGGAGACCGTGGAGGTCCTCCGCCTCCGGGGGTGGGATATCCCGGAGGAGGCGGTGGTTCAAGGACTCTCCTTGGCCCGTTGGCCGGGGCGGCTGGAGCTGGCGGAGCGGGAACCCGACCTGCTGCTGGACGGGGCCCACAACCCCCAGTGCATGGAGGCCCTGGCCCGGGCTCTGGAGGGGCTGTACCCGGGGAGGCGTATGGTCTTCCTCACCGGGGTGCTGGCGGATAAGGACTACCCCGCCATGATGGACCCGCTGCTCCCCCTGGCCCAAGAGATTTTTACCCTCACCCCGGACAGCCCCCGGGCCCTGCCCGCCGGAGAACTGGCCGCCCACCTGAAAGACCGGGGCGTTCGGTCCGCCCCCTGCGCCGGTGTGGAGGAGGGGCTGCGCCGGGCCCGCGCCGCTGCCGGGGAGGGGGGAGCGGTGTGTATGTGCGGGTCCCTTTACACCATTGGGGAGGCCCGCCGCCTGCTGGGCCTGTGCTGACGGCTGTCCCCCGCCGGGTTTTGGCAGAGGGTCCAGAACCTGTCAAAACCCGGTGACAAACGCGGGAAGCTGTGCTATACTGTTCCAAGAGGCCCTCAGCGTTTTTTGCGGAATCCGCAGAGATTACAAATTCAACGATTTATTTTGGGAGGTGTTCCGATGTCAAGGAAAAAGACAGTACGGACCGGCGGCAAGCAAACCATTTCCGCGGCGGAGGCTGCCCAGCCGGAGGAAGAGATCAACGAGAAGGAACGCGAAGAAAAGGAGACCGTGGCGAAAGCGTCCAAAACAGAAGAGGCCAAAAAGGAGAGCAAGCGGGCCAAGCGGGGAAGCAGAAAGGCCCAGCCGGAGCCGGTGGAGGAGACCCCGAAGACAGAACCGGCGGAGGAAGTCCAGCCGGAGCTGGTGGAGGAGACCCCGAAGACAGAACCGGCGGAGGAAGTCCAGCCGGAGCCGGTGGAGGAGACCCCGAAGACGGAACCGGCAGAGGAAGTCCAGCCGGAGGAGCAGTCCCCCAGAAGGAGCGTTGCCTTGATCGGGTCGGAGTGCTATCCCTTTGTGAAGACGGGGGGACTGGGCGATGTGATGTACGCCCTGCCCAAGGCCCTGGTCAAGCAGAACTGCGATGTCAGGGTCATTCTCCCCCGGTACAAGTGCATCCCGTGGGAGTATCAGGAGAAGATGATCTACCGGGGTTCCTTCCAGATGGACCTCTGCGCGGACGGCAGGTCCTTCTACGTGGGGATTATGGAGTACGTCTGGAACGGGGTGGTGTACGATTTCATTGACAACGAGGAATTTTTCAGCAGCGGAGATCCCTATACCAATCTCATTGACGACATTCCGAAATACTGCTACTTTGCCAAGGCGGCTCTGGCGGCGCTGAACTATATGGACTGGATTCCCGACATTATCCACTGTCACGACTGGCAGGCCGCGCTGGTCCCGGTCTATCTGAGGACCCAGTTCGTCAACACCAAGCTGACCACCGCAAAGACCATTCTGACCATCCACAACCTGCGCTTCCAGGGGATTTACGACATTCCCACCATCCGCTACTGGTCGGGGCTGCCCGGCTACGTCTTCAACAAGGACGCCCTGAAGGTGAAGTACAAGGACGCCAACATGCTCAAGGGAGGACTGGCCTACGCCAATGTCATCACCACCGTGAGCCAGACCTACGCCGGAGAAATTCAGAGCCCTGACTTCGGGGAGACCCTGGACGCCCATCTGCGGTATCACGCGGGCAAGCTGCGGGGGATTGTCAACGGAATCGACTATGATATCTGGGACCCCGATACCGACGGCAGGCTGTACAAGAACTACAGCATCACCAGCGTGCTGGACGGGAAGAAGGAAAACAAACGCAGGCTTCAGGAGGAGCTGGGGCTGGTCCAGGACAACCATAAATTCGTCATTGGACTGATCTCCCGGCTGACCAACCAGAAGGGCCTGGACCTGGTCACCTCCATCCTCCCCCAGGTGATGGACGGACACACCCAGGTCGTTGTGCTGGGCACCGGGGACAGCGGCTATGAGGACGCGTTCCGGTACTTTGAGCACACCTACCAGGGGGACGTGTGCTCCAATATCATGTATGACGAGACCCGGGCGCACCGGATCTACGCGGGGGCGGACGCCCTGCTGGTCCCCTCCCGGTTCGAGCCCTGCGGCCTGACCCAGCTGATCGCCATGCACTACGGGACCGTGCCCATCGTGCGGGAGACGGGGGGCCTGAAGGACACGGTGGAGCCCTACAACATGTTCCAAAACACAGGGAACGGCTTTACCTTTGACCGCTACGACGCCGGCCTGCTGCTGGACGCCATCAACCGGGCCAAGACCTTCTATTTTGAGAACCGCTGGTGCTGGGACGAGATGGTTCAGCGGGATATGGACAAGGATCTGTCGTGGGAGAACTCCGCAAAGCAGTATAAGGACCTCTACCTGGAGCTGACCTGGTGACCCGGCCGGTACAGGCTGAGGACGATTGGAACACCCTGACAGGAAAAAAACCCCGCCTGCGCAGACAGCGCAGGCGGTTTTTTTGTCCGGCGGGGATTCGGGGGCGCGCTGACGGGGCTCAATAGGTGTGGGTGCAGACCTCCCGGATCTTGGCCTGCACGACCTTCAAATCCTCAAAGGTCTCCGGGCGGCGGCGGGGGTCCCGGAGGATGGCCGCCGGGTGGAAGAGGGCGGTCATCCAGAAGCCGTTTTTCTCAAACCACTGCCCATGCTCCTTGGTGATCTTGAAGTCCGCCTTGATAATGCGGCAGGCGGCGATGCGGCCCAGACAGATGATGATCTTGGGCCGGAGCAGCGCCACCTGGGCCCGCAGGTAGTCGATGCAGGCGTCCTGCTCGGTATTCAGGGGGTCCCGGTTCTTGGGAGGGCGGCACTTGACGATGTTGGCGATGTAGACGTTTTTCTCCCGGCTCAGGTCCACCATCTCCAGCATGTCGTCCAGCAGCTTGCCGCCCCGCCCCACAAAGGGCTGGCCCTGAAGGTCCTCGTTCTCACCGGGGCCCTCCCCGATGCACATGACCTCCGCGTCCCGGGGGCCCACTCCGAAGACCACGTTGGTCCGGGTGTCAGCCAGGGCGCATTTTTGACAGTTCAGACAGGTTTGTTCCAGTTCTTCCCAGGTTGTCAAAGCCATTTCGGCGCCTCCTTTTTGTTGTGTTTCCAGGGAATCGGGAGGGTTCGACAGAAATCCCCGCCCATGGATAGAGTATACCACGCTTCGACAGGAAGGAAAAGACGGAAAAACAAAAATTTTCCGGCGTCCCAGGCAGGAGGCGCGGCAAAAAAATTTTTTTGAACTATTTTCCGCAGCTTTGCCCAAAACCCCTATATATGGGAGGGGAAGCAAAAAGACCCGTATATCTTGTGGGAGAGGGGAAAACTGCTGGTACACAGCTATGATAGAACATATGTTTTAACATGAAAATCGAACTTTTTTGACAAAAATGGGGTTTTTCTTCCGGAAAATCAGGGAAAAAAATACTTGATTTTTGCGGCGGCAGGCTATATACTAAAACCGAAGTGGAGCAAAGTGGGGCAAAATCCCTGAAAAGGCAGTTCGAGTGGGGGTGTGGGTGGGTGACCGGCACATACGAGCACAGTATTGATGCCAAGGGCCGGCTGTTCATCCCCGCTAAGCTCCGGGAGGAGCTGGGTGTCACCTTCTATCTGGCCATGGGAGTGGACGCCTGTCTGGCCATCTACCCCCAGGCCACCTGGGACCGCTTCACCGAAAAATTTGCCTCCCTGCCCATGAGCCAGTCCAAAGTGATGCGCCCTCTGTTTGCCAACGCCGCCAAGTGCGAGCTGGACAGCCAGGGCCGTATCGTCGTACCCCAGAAGCTGAGGAAGTACGCCGGACTGGAGAAGGACGTGGTCATCATTGGGGTCCACGACCGGGCGGAGATTTGGGCCGCCGGCATTTGGAACGAGCAGGAGGAAGAGATGACGCCGGAGAAGATGGCCGCCTGTATGGCGGAGCTGGGGTTCTGAGATGGGGGAGCAGCTGATGCACCGGCCGGTCCTCCTGGCGGAGAGCCTGGAGGCGCTGAACATCCGGCCGGAGGGGGTTTATTTGGACGGGACCCTGGGCCGGGCGGGCCACAGCCGGGAGATCGCAAAAAAACTGACCACAGGCCGGCTGATCTGCGTGGACCGGGACCAGGCCGCCCTGGAGGCGGCGGAGGAGCGGTTAGCCCCCTGGAGGGACCGGGTGAGCCTGGTCCACAGCAATTTTGACCGGCTGGACCAGATCCTGGACGGGCTGTCTCTGGAGGCGGTGGACGGGATGCTCTTTGACCTGGGGGTGTCCTCCCCCCAGCTGGACGACGGGAGCCGGGGGTTTTCTTACCGAACGGACGCCCCCCTGGATATGCGCATGGACCGGGGGGAGGGGCTGACCGCCGCCCAGGTGGTCAACGGCTGGAGCCAGGAGGAGCTGCGGCGGGTCCTGTTCCAGTACGGCGAGGAGCGCTGCGCCCCCCAGATCGCCGCCGCCATCGTCCGCCGGCGGGAGGAGCGGCCCATCGCCACCACCCTGGAGCTGGTGGAGATCATCAAAGGCGCCATGCCCCCCAAGGCCCTGCGGGAGAAGCAGCACCCCGCCAAGCGCAGCTTTCAGGCCATCCGCATCGCGGTGAATGACGAGCTGGGCTGTGTGGAGCGGATGCTGAGCCAGGCGGTCCCCAGGCTGAACCCGGGGGGGAGGCTGGCGGTCATCACCTTCCACTCCCTGGAGGACCGGATGGTGAAGACCGGATTGGCCGGGCTGGCCCGGGGATGTGTCTGTCCTCCGGATTTTCCGGTGTGTGTGTGCGGCCGGACGCCAAAGGTGAAATTGGTCCATAAAAAACCTGTTCTCCCCAGCCCGGAGGAGGTGGCGGACAACCCCAGAGCCAGAAGCGCCAAGCTGAGGACGGCGGAGAAGCTGTAAACCCGCGGGCGCGGACTACAAAAGAAGGAAGAGAGTGACAGGAATGGCGGCCAGACGGCGCACATCAACCACATACAGCACCTATGGCAGTGTGGCCTACGCCCCGGTCTATGATGGGAACACGGTCCGCGTCCCCCGGCGGGAGGAGCAGCAGGGCTATCCTCAGCCCGCGCCCCGGCCCAGACAGCGGGAGAAAACTCTGGTCCGCGCCCGGGTCCAGGTGCGGGAGGCCGGCCAGATTGCCCCCTTCGCGGTGGTGGGGTTTCTGGCGGTGGCGGCTTTCGCGGTGATGGTGGTGATGAGCTACGCCCACCTGACCATGGCCCACCGGGAGCTGGAGAACCTGCGTGCGGAGCTGACCGCCCTCCAGACGGACAACGCCGCTCTGGTGACCAAGTACGAGAAAATCTTCGACCTGGATTCCTTCCAGTCCGCCGAGGGGGACGCCATGGTGCGGCCCAGCAGCGACCAGGTGGTGTATATCGACCTGTCCGAGCCGGATACCGTGGTGGTGTTTGAGACCTCCGGCATCGAGGGGGGACTGCGCAGCCTGCGGCAGGGCCTGGAGCGCGTGGTGGATGGAATTGTAGAATATTTCCGCTGACCGGACCATATAGATGCACAGAAGCGCCGGGGCTCAGTACGGACGCGGTGCGGTACAAGAGAGAAACAAGGGGCGATGGAAGGTTTCTCTCCTGCTCCTTGCGTACAGTGCGGGAGTCGGAGGGGGGTCTTCCTTCGCTGTTTTCCCAGAAATCAGATCCAGCCTGGCCGGCTCCAGAAAGCCGGAGAGAGGAGTGAATGGATGCGCAGCAGATACGAGCGCGGCAGCGGGGGACGGGGCAGCGTCCAGTCCACCGCCACCCGTGGGACCCACTCCAAGCGGTCCATCTTTCTCCGCACAGTTTTTTTGATGGTGCTGTGCGGGGTGGTCATGTTCATCCCCCTGGCGTGGAAGCTGTGGGACATCGCCATCCTCCACCACGAGGAGTACCAGGAGCGGGCCAGCGACCAGCAGAGCCTGAAGCTGGAGGTCCCCGCCTCCCGGGGGGACATCTATGACCGGAACGGCAACACGCTGGCCATGTCCGCCACGGTGTACGAGCTCATCGTCTCCCCCAAGGATTTGGAGAAGTCGGTGAAGGCGGAGGACTATAAGGACGCGGAGGGCAATCTGGACCCCGACGCCCGGGCCGCCGCGGTGGAGGCCAAGCGGAACCAGCTCATTGACGGACTGATGGAGCTGGTCCCCGGCCTGGACCGGGAGAATCTGGACCAGAGGTTCCGAAAGACCAAGTCCGCCTATGAGAACATCAAAAAAAATATCGAGGAGGAGGAGGCCAAGGTCATCCGCCAGTACATCGTGGACAACAAGGCCGCCTCTTACATGTACCTCATCACCAGCTCCAGGCGGTACTACCCCTACTCCAGCCTGGCCGCCCAGGTACTGGGGTTCGTCAACGCCAACGGGGGGGCGGTGGGCATCGAGGCCCAGTACGACGACCTGCTGGAGGGGACCGCCGGCCGGGTGGTGACCACCAAGACCGCCGCCGGGACCGCCATGTACAACAGCTACTCCCTGTACATCGACGCCGAGGACGGCTACGACCTGACCCTGACCCTGGACACCACCATCCAGTCCTACGCCGAGAAGGCCCTGGAGCGGGGCATCAAGGCCTATGACGTGCGCAACGGGGCCTTCTGCCTGGTGATGGACCCCAACACCGGGGCCGTCCTGGCAATGGCCAGCTCCCCCGACTTCGACCCCAACAACTACTCCAAGATCACCAACGAGATTCTGAACCGGGACATGGAGGAGAACACCGCCGCCATTTATGAAAGGCTTTTGGCCAACAACACCGAAAACCTCACCTCCGAGGAGCTGATGGACAAGGCGAAGGCCCAGGCCTACTCGGACGCGGTGAACACCCAGTGGCGCAGCAAGGTGCTGGACTCCCGGTACGAGCCGGGCTCCACCTTCAAGGCCCTGGTCCTGGCCGCCGCCCTGGAGGAGGGACTGGTCAGCGAGAACGACAGCTTCACCTGTACCGGCTCGGTGATGGTCCCCGGCTATGACGACCCCATCAACTGCTCCAAGCGCAGCCCTGGCCACGGGAACCAGAGTCTGGCCAAGGCGGTGCAGAACTCCTGCAACCCCGCTTTCATCGAGATCGGCAAGCGGATGGGCATCGACACGTTTTACGACTACCTGGAGGCCTTCGGACTCACCGAGCGGACCGGCATCGACCTGCCCGGCGAGGCCAGCACCACCGGCGCCATCTGGCCCAGGGCGAGCATGACCAACGTGGACCTGGCGGTGGGCTCCTTCGGCCAGCGGCTGGAGGTCACCCCCCTGCAGATGATCGCCTCCTTTGCCGCCGTCATCAACGGGGGCAACCTCCTACAGCCCTACGTGGTCCAGTCGGTGACCGCCAAGGACGGCACGGTCATCCAGAACACCGAGCCCACCGTGGTCCGGCAGGTGGTGAGCAAGGAGACCAGCCAGCGGGCGGTGGACATCCTGGAGAGCGTGGTCTCCGAGGGGACGGGGGGCAACGCCTATATGGCGGGCTACCGCATCGGGGGCAAGACGGGCTCCTCCCAGACCCGGGAGACCGGGCGGACCATCGTCTCCTTCATGGGCTTCGCCCCGGCGGACGACCCCCAGGTCATTGTCCTGCTGGCCTACGACAAGCCCCAGGAGAAGCCGGGGGACCCCCACCACTGCACCACCGGGGTCTACATCAGCGGGGGCAACATGGCCGCCAAGCAGGCCGGGCCCCTCATCGCGGAGATTTTAGACTACCTGGGGGTGGAGAAGCAGTACAGCGCCGGGGAGTCCGCTGCGGTGGATGTGTTCACCCCCAGAGTGACCGGGCAGGCCCTCTCCAACGCGGAGGACATTTTGCGGGACAAGGACCTGAGATACCGCACCGTGGGCTCCGGGGAGACGGTGACCAGTCAGATCCCCGCCGCCGGAGCCAGCGTGCCCAGCGGCTCCACCGTCATCCTCTACCTGGGCGACGCGGTCCCAGACGCCACCAACACGGTCCCCGACGTGACGGGGCAGAGCTACGAGTCCGCCAAGAACAGGCTGGAGAACGCCGGCTTCTTCATGCGGGCCAGCGGGGTGTCCACCTACTACAGCAACACCACCACCGCCGAGTATCAAAGCGTGGCCGGGGGAGAGACCGCCGCCATCGGTACGGTCATCGACGTGCGGTTCTACAATATGATAGACGACGGCCAGGTGAACTGACCGTGTCCCTGCAAACGGCATCCCGGCAGGATTTGGCAAGGCTTAGAGAGAATGAAACCCCCCGCAAGGGGTGATATCCATGAAACTGAGCGCTCTTTTGGAGCGGGTCCCCGCGGAAGGGGAGGTGGAGGAACGGGAGATCACCAGTCTCTCCCAGGACAGCCGCGCCGTCCGGCCAGGCGGCCTCTTCGCGGCGCTGACACAGGACGAGGCGCACATCCGCCAGGCTCTGGACAACGGGGCGGCGGCGGTGCTGTGCAAAACGCCTCCCCCGTACCCCGGCCCCTGGCTGACAACGGAGGACCCCCGGCTGGCCTGGGCGCTCCTCTGCGCCAACTGGTTCGGCCGGCCAGGGGAGGGCATGACTCTGGTGGCGGTCACCGGGACCAACGGCAAGACCACCACCACCAGCCTGCTGAAGGAGGTGCTGGAGGGGGTGCTCCACACCAGGGTGGGCCTCATCGGCACCAACCGCAACCTCATTGGGGACCGGGAGCTGCCCGCCAGCCGCACCACCCCCGACAGCTATGAGCTCCAGGGCCTGCTGCGGCAGATGGCGGACAGCGGCTGCACCCACGTGGTGCTGGAGGCCTCCTCCCACGCCCTGGTCCAGCGGCGGACGGCGGGGCTGACCTTCGCGGCGGGGGTGTTCACCAACCTGACCCAGGATCACCTGGACTACCACGGGAGCATGGAGGCCTACCGGGACGCCAAGGGGCTGCTCTTTGCCCAGTGCCGGACCGCCGTCCTCAACCTGGACGACGAGGCGGGCCGGTGGTACGCCCGGACCGTGGCCTGCCCCGTCTTCACCTACTCCGAGCGCTGGGCGGGAGCGGACCTCACCGCCCGGAACCTGCGGCTCTTCCCCGGCCATGTGGAGTTCGAGGCCCTCACCCTGGGGGACCTGGTCCGGGTCCACCTGCCCATCCCCGGGGGGTTCTCCATCTACAACGCCCTGGCCGTCCTGTCCGCCGGGCTGTCCCTGAACCTGCCCCTGGGGGAGATGGCCCGGGTGATGCGCACCGTCAAGGGGGTGAAGGGCAGGGTGGAGGTGGTCCCCGTCCCCCGGGCCTATACCGTCCTCATCGACTACGCCCACACCCCCGACGCCTTGGAGAACATCCTGATGACCGCCCGGGACTTCACCGCGGGCCGGCTCATCTGTGTGTTCGGCTGCGGCGGGGACCGGGACCGGGGGAAGCGTCCCCTCATGGGGGCGGCGGCGGGGGAGCTGGCCGACATTGTGGTGCTCACCTCCGACAATCCCCGGAGCGAGGACCCGGAGGAGATTATTCGGGAGATCCTCCCCGGCCTGGAGGGGACGGACGCCCGGCTCCACATCCAGCCCGACCGGCGGGAGGCCATCGGCTGGGCCCTCTCCCAGGGGGGGCCGGGGGACGTGATTGTCCTGGCCGGCAAGGGGCACGAGACCTATCAGGAGGCCGCCGGCGTACAGTACCCCATGGACGAGCGGGAGATTGTGGCCAGCTGGTTCGCCCAGGGGGAGAGACGACAAAAAATGAGTGAAAAAGCTTTGGCTGATATAGTATAATGACCTGTTCGCGGGCCGGGCCCCACAGGTCCAGCGCTGCAAAAGAGAAAAACCGGGAGGGCTCCAGACATGACATACATCCTCAGCTTCATTGTGGCCTTTGGTGTGGCCGCCATTGTGGGACAGATCCTCATCCCCCTGCTCCGGCGGCTGAAGGCGGGGCAGTCCATCCGCACAGACGGCCCCACCTGGCATATGTCCAAGCAGGGGACCCCCACCATGGGAGGAGTGATGTTCATCCTCGCCATCGGCATCGCCGCGGCGCTGGCGGGGCGGGAGGAGATCCAGAGGGGGAACTGGAACCACATCTATGTGTACCTCTTCGCCCTGGTCTTCGGGGTGATCGGCATGGTGGACGACTTTCAGAAGCTGCGCCACCACGCCAACGAGGGGCTGACCGCCGGACAGAAGTTTTTGCTCCAGCTGGCGGCGGCCATTGTCTTCACCGTCCTCATGCGCCGGCAGGGCTACCTCACCCCCAACCTGTATGTGCCCTTCCTGGGGATGGAGATCATCCTGCCCTGGACGGTGTACATGGTCTTCGCCGCCTTTGTCATGGTGGGCACGGTGAACGCGGTGAACATCACCGACGGCATCGACGGCCTGGCGACCGGGGTCACCATCCCTGTGGCCCTGTTCTATATGGCGGTGTCCGCCTGGTTCGGAAAGCACGACCTGGCTGTGCTGGCCGCCGCCCTGACGGGGGGACTGGCCGCCTTCCTGATCTATAACTTCCACCCTGCCAAGGTGTTCATGGGGGACACGGGCTCCCTGTTCCTGGGGGGGATGGTGTGCGGCCTGGCCTTCGCCCTGGACATCCCCCTGATTATCCCGGTGGTGGGGCTGGTCTATGTGGCGGAGGTGCTCTCGGACATCATCCAGGTGGCCTACTTCAAAAAAACCAAGGGCAAGCGGTTTTTCCGTATGGCCCCCCTCCACCACCACCTGGAGATGGGGGGCTGGAGCGAGAGCAAGCTGTTCTGCGTCTTCTCCGGCATCACCCTGGTCCTGTGCGCCCTGGGGTTCCTGGGGGTTATGGACCGGTATCCCATGTAGAAACAAGGCAGAAACAAGACCTGAAGGGAGGGCTGTCCGTTGGCCCGGAAAGCAAAACGTGACCTGACCATGGAGGAGCAGCTGGCCAAGGGGCCGCTGGACCTGCCGTTTCTCATGCTGGTGTGTATGCTCACCGGGGTGGGGCTGATTATGATGTTCTCCGCCTCCTTCGCCTCCGCCCTGTACAACAGCTCGGACGCGGTGCGCAACAACCCCTGGTACTACATCCAGCGGCAGGCCGTCTTTGCCGCCATCGGTCTGGTGGGGATGTACATCGTCTCCCGCATGAATTATGAGTACTTCCGCATTCTGGCCATCCCCGCCCTTGTCTTCTCCATCGTGCTGCTGGTGCTGGTCCTCCTCCCCGGGTTTCATACGGTGCGCAGCGACGGGGTGAAGCGGTGGTTCAAGGGCATCGGACCCATCCCCTCCCTACAGCCCTCGGAGATTGCCAAGGTGGCGGTTATCCTGTTCTTTTCCGCCCGGCTGTCCAAGCGGGACACGGAGCGGCAGCGGCGCTTCACCCGCCGCACCTCCACCGGGAGGTTCCTCAACTGGCTGGAGAAGATCGGCTTTCTGGAGCTGGTCCCTTACGGGGTGGTGATGGCGGTGGTGCTGGGGCTGGTGGTGGCCGAGCCCCATATGTCAGGCACGGTGCTCATCCTGGTGGGAGCGGCGGCGGTGCTGTTCATCTCGGGGGTGAGCCTGAAGTGGTTCGTGGGTCTGGGCTCCATTGCCCTGACGGCTCTGACCTTCATCGTCTTCGCCACCGACTATATGACCCGGAAAATCAACCTGTGGCTGGACCCCTGGAGCGAGCCCAGGGACGGCGGCTATCAGATCATCCAGTCCCTGTACGCCATCGCCTCGGGGGGGCTGCTGGGTCTGGGCCTGGGGAACAGCCGGCAGAAATTCCTCTACATCCCTGAGCCCCAAAATGACTTCCTCTTTCCCATCGTGGTGGAGGAGCTGGGCCTGGTGGGAGGGCTGCTGGTGCTGATGCTCTTCGCTCTGCTCATCCTCCGGGGATACTGGCTGGCCCTCCACGCCCGGGACAAATTCGGGACCCTGACCATCGCGGGCATCATCACCCTGCTGGCCGCCCAGGTGTTTTTGAACATCGGCGTGGTCACCGGCCTGATCCCCAACACAGGCATCGCCCTGCCCTTCTTCAGCTACGGGGGGAGCGCCCTGGCCATCCAGCTGGGGGAGATGGGCATGGTGCTGAGCATTTCCCGCCAGATCCCCGCCCCCAGGAAGGACTAGGCTCCAAGACGGCGGGAACACACCAAAGAAGTCAGATCACAGTTGAGAGGTGCAGCATATGAACGTACTGTTTACCTGCGGCGGCACGGCGGGACACGTGAACCCGGCGGTGGCCCTGGCCCGTATCTTTCAGGAGCGCCATCCGGGGTGCCGGGTCCTCTTTGTGGGGGCGGACGGGGGGATGGAGAACAAGCTGGTGCCCAAGGAGGGGTATGAGATCCGTTCCGTGACCATCACCAACTTCCACCGCTCCCTGGCTCCGGCGGACATTGCCCACAACCTGGGGACGCTGGTGAATATGAGCCGGTCCAAGCGGCAGGCCAAGGCCATTCTGGATGAGTTCCGGCCCGACCTGGTGGTGGGGACGGGGGGGTACGCCTCCTTCCCCGTGGTCAGCGAGGCCGCCCGCCGCCGCATCCCCACCGCCGTCCACGAGTCCAACGCGGTCCCCGGTCTGACCACCAAGGCCCTGTCCAAGGTGGTGGACCGGGTGATGGTGGGCTTTGAGGACAGCCGGACCCACTACGAGGACCGGTCGAAGGTGGTGGTCACAGGCACGCCGGTCCGGGGGGATTTTTTCAAGTACACCCGGGAGGAGGCGCGGCGGCAGCTGGGCTTTGACGATGAGCGCCCCCTGCTGCTGTCCTACTGGGGCTCTCTGGGGGCGGAGGTCATGAACCAAAAAATGGTGGACTTCGTGGCCAAGGAGTGCTATGAGGGGGCCCCCTGGCGGCACATCCACGGCGCCGGCCGGGACTACCCCTGGATGAGGGAGGAGCTGCTCCGCCGGGGGCTGAAGCTGGGGGACAACGGGGTGGAGGTGCGGGAGTACATCTACGACATGCCCCTGGTGATGGCGGCGGCGGACCTGGTGCTGTGCCGGGCGGGGGCCTCCACCATCTCGGAGCTCACCGCCATTGCCAAGCCCGCCGTGCTGGTCCCCTCTCCCAATGTCACCGCCAACCACCAGGAGAAAAACGCCCAGGTGCTCTCCAGCCAGGGGGCGGCGGTCCTCCTGCGGGAGCGGGACTGCGTGGGGGACACCCTGTATGACGAGGCCGCCCTCCTCCTCCGGGAGCGGGACCGGCGGGAGTCCATGACCCGGGCCCTGACCTCCATGGCGGTGGCGGACGCGGGGGAGAAGATCTACAAGACCCTGTCGGAGCTGCTGGAGCAGAGGGCCCGTCCGTAAACCAAATCCCCTCCCTTTGCATAGGATAGCCCAAATCCCAAAGATTTGGAGGCTGTCCATGAGTTACTTTGAAATTGAGGGGGGACGCAGGCTGTCCGGCTCCCTGGCGGTCCACGGAGCCAAGAACAGCGTCCTGCCCATTCTGGCCGCCGCCCTGCTGGTCCCGGGGGAGAGCGTCATCCATAACTGTCCCGACCTGTCCGATGTGTCCGTGTCTCTGGATATCCTGCGCCTGCTGGGGTGCAGGGCGGAGCGGGAGGGGGACACGGTGGTCATTGACGCGTCCTCCCTCAGCCGGTGCGACATCCCCCAGCACCTGATGCGGGAGATGCGCTCCTCGGTGGTTTTTTTGGGGGCGCTGCTGGCCCGTCTGGGGGAGGCGGAGCTGTCCTACCCCGGCGGCTGCGAGCTGGGGCCCCGTCCCATCGACCTGCACCTGTCCGCCCTGCGCAGTCTGGGGGCGGAAATTCTGGAGGAACAGGGCTGTCTGTGCTGCCGCAGCCGCCCGGGAGGGAGTCAGGAGATCTGTCTGCCCTTCCCCAGCGTGGGGGCCACCGAGAACGTCATGCTGGCCGCCTGCGGCTGTCCCGGCCTGACCACCATCATCGGAGCCGCCCGGGAGCCGGAGATCGTGGATTTGCAGCGCTTCCTCCAGGGGATGGGGGCGCAGGTGGAGGGGGCGGGGAGCTCCATCCTCTCCATCCAGGGGGGGCTGCCCCTCCACCCCGCCTGCTGCCGGGTGATGGGGGACCGCATTGAGGCGGCCACCTACCTGTGCGCGGCGGCGGCGGCCCGGGGAGAGGTGGAGCTCACCGGTATCGCGCCCCAGACCCTCACCGCCGTCCTGGCCTGCCTGGAGGAGGCGGGGTGCGGGATACATACCGGCCCGGACCGGGTCGCCCTGACCAGCCGCGCCCCGCTGAGGGGCTGCCGCCAGGTTCGCACCGCCCCCTACCCCGGTTTCCCCACCGACGCCCAGGCCATCCTTATGGCCGCGCTGGCCGGCGGGGAGGGAGCCACCCTCTTTGTGGAGAACATCTTCGACAGCCGCTACCGCCACGTGGATGAGCTGCGGCGGATGGGGGCGGATATCCAGGTGGCGGGCCGGGCGGCCATGGTGTCGGGAGCGGGACGGCTCCACGGGGCGGGGGTGTGCGCCTCCGACCTGCGGGGGGGCGCGGCCCTGGTAGTGGCCGGGCTGGCCGCCGAGGGGGTCACCCAGGTATCCGGCCTGCGGTACATCCGGAGGGGCTATCAGGACCTGGACCGGAACCTCCGCGCCCTGGGAGCGGACATTCGGGAGAGACCGGCAAATTGAGAACCAAGGAGAACGCTATGCCAAGACACAGTCAGCGCAGCCGAACACGCCGACGAAACAGGGGCCGGTTTGGGCCGTTGTTCAAGCTGTTGTGCCTGATCGCGCTGATTGTGGCGCTCACCGGGGGGGCCACGGTGTTCTTCCGGGTGGAGCGGGTGGTGGTGGAGGGCAACCAGCGCTACACCCAGGAGGAGATCATCGCCGCCGCCGGCATTCAGGAGGGCGACAACCTGTACGCCCTGAACAAGTACCGGATGTCGGAGCGTCTGCGCCAGACCCTGCCCTACATCGGGGAGGCGTCCATCCGCCGGGGCCTGCCCAGCACGGTCATCATCACAGTCACCGAGTGGGGGGCGGTGGCCCGGATTGAGCCCCCCGACCCCGGAGTCCCGCTGGCCAGCGGAGAGGACCTGGAGGCTCTGAAGGGGCCGGAGGAGCCTCTCCCTGCGGCGGCCCAGGAGGGGTGGCTCATCAATGCCAGCGGCAAGCTGCTGGAGCCCGCGCCGGAGGGCAGCACCGCCCCCTCAGTCACCGGTCTGACCTCCCTGGAGCCCCAGGCGGGGCAGATGCTCACCGTCCCCGAGGGGGAGCGTACCCGGCTGGAGACCCTGCTGTCGCTGCTGGCCGCCCTGGAGGAGGAGGAGATGCTCTCCCAGGTGTCCGCCATCGGCCTGAGCACCACCCGGGTGAAGCTGCGCTATCTGGACCGTTTTGACGTGCGCCTGGCCCCCAACAAGGATTTTGGCTACTGCCTCCAGGTGATGCAGAGCGTGGAGGAGCAGATCTCCCAAAGACATGGCTCGGAGTCAGTGGGGACCATGGACCTGACCCAGGAGGACTATGATCTGGTTTACTGCCCCGGTTAGCGCCGGGACTTTGGAACAAAAATATGGAAATTTTGGCCGAAACCGCGATTTCCTCTTGACCGCTGGAGAAAAGAGGGATACAATAGATAGCGTGGAAGTGTTTACCCGAGGCGGCTCCGGAAGGGATTCGGATACGGGGCCCAGCTTTGTTACATAGGAGGAACAGTCATGGCGTTTGGTTTGGACATGGGGCCGGACAGTGTGGTCAATATCAAGGTAATTGGTGTGGGCGGCGGCGGAAACAATGTGGTCAACCGCATGGTGCGCACCGGAACAAAGGGTGTGGAGTTCATCGCCGTCAATACGGATAAGCAGGCGCTGGCCGTCTCCAGCGCCACCCACAAGATCCAGATTGGGGAGAAGCTGACCAACGGACAGGGCGCGGGCTCCGACCCCGAGGTGGGCCGCAAGTCCGCCGAGGAGAACCGCACCCAGATCTCCAAGGCGCTGGAGGACGCCGACATGGTGTTCATCACCGCCGGCATGGGGGGCGGGACGGGTACAGGCGCGGCTCCCATCGTGGCCGACATCGCCAAGGAGATGGGCGTGCTGACGGTGGGCGTGGTCACCAAGCCCTTCCGCTTCGAGGGGATGCGCCGCATGAAGCAGGCGGAGGGCGGCATCACCGAGCTGAGGAGCAAGGTGGACTCCCTGGTCATTATTCCCAACGAGCGGCTCAAGCTGGCCACCGACCAGAAGATCACCATGGTCAACGCCTTTGAGATTGCCGACGACGTGCTCCAGCAGGCGGTGCAGTCCATCTCGGACCTGATCAAAAATACCGGCTTCATTAACCTGGACTTCGCTGATGTGTCCGCCGTCATGAAGGAGGCGGGCCGGGCGCACATGGGCGTAGGACGGGCCGCGGGCAAGAATAAAGCGGAGGAGGCGGCGAAAATGGCCATCTCCAGTCCGCTGCTGGAGACCTCCATCAACGGGGCCAAGGGTGTGCTCATCAACGTCACCGGCTCCATGGACATCGGCCTGGAGGAGGTGGAGACCGCCGCCAATCTGGTGCAGGAGGCCGCCCACCCAGACGCCAATATCATCTTCGGCGCCGCCTTTGACGAGGACCTGGAGGACGAGATCCGGGTCACCGTCATCGCGACCGGCTTTGAGGAGGATCAGTCGGTCCCCTTCCCCCATCAGGAGCAGGTGAAGCCGGCCCAGACCGCGGCGCCGGAGCGGAGCGGAGGCCGGGTGATAGAGCGTCCCGCCCCTGCGCCTGTTCAGGAGGACGTAAAGGCCCCGGTGAGCGACGATGACTGGGATATCCTGGAGCGCATTTTCAGCAAGAAGAAGTAAGCAAAACCGTCCTGCGGCACAGCCGCAGGACGGTTTTTTTGAAATCTGAGACGTGCAGCGGACACAGATACGCTCCAGCGTGCGTGCAGGGAGACGGCAAGTCGTGCCCACGGGAAACCGGCAGGGGCAGCTTGGAGGGAAGCGGGGCAGGCTTCAGGGGAGGAACAGGGCGATCATCGAGGTCAAAATGCCGCACACGCAGATGGCGATGGAGCTCATAGCCCCCTGGACGGGTCCGATTTCCATGGCCTTGGTGGTCCCCAAGGCGTGGCTGCACGAGCCGATGGCCAAACCCTCCGCCACGGGCTCGGTGATATGGAAGAGCTTGGCGAACAGAGGGGAGAAGACCGTCCCCGTGATTCCCGCGGCCATGACTCCCGCCGTGGTGATGCCGCCCACGCCGCCCCGGCTCTCGGAGATGCTGATGGCGATGGCGGAAGTGACGCTCTTGGGCAGGAGAGAGGCGGTGAGGATCTCATCCACCTGGAACAGCCGGCACAGCAGCCAGATACTGACCACGCTGGCCAGACTCCCCGCCAGACAGCCCGCCAGCACAGGAAAAAAGTGCTCCTTGAGGACGGCCCGCTGGTTGTATATGTTCAGAGCCAGGATAGCGGTGACCGGCCCCAGCATCAGCTGAATGATGTCTCCCCCCAGAGCGTACTGCTCATAGGGGATGTGGAACAGGGACAGCAGGCAGATAATCAGGACGGCGGCCACCAGCAGGGGACTGCACAGAATCAGGCCGGTCTTTTTCTGTGCCCAGCAGCCCGCGCACCAGGCGGCGGCGGTGAGAGTCAGGCCGAAAAAGGGGGAGGAGAGGAGGGTATCAATCATGGGAGCCCGCCCCCTTTCTTTGAGACAGGCGGATGAGCAGCTGGACCGTCCAGGCGGCGGCGCAGTAGACCAGAGGGGTGGTCAGAAAGCTGATGAGCAGGAAGGGGACCAGCTGCCCCAGGATGGCGTCTGCGTGGCGCATGATGCTCACGGTGGGAGGCAGGAAGAAGAAAGCCATATTCGCCGTCAAAAAGCCGCTGAGCCGCTGGATGTGCTCTGGCCGGATTGCCCGGGAGAGGAGCAGGGCGGCCAAAATCAGCAGGGCGATGACGCTGGCGGGGAAGGTGAAGGGCAGGATTTTGGCGATCCCCTCCGAGAAGAGGCAGATACCGAACACGATGGCGATCTCGGCGAAAATGTTCAAGGCCGGACACCTCAATCCCACACGGCGGTGGCGAAGTAGTCCTCGGGGGTCTCCGCCCTGCGGATCAGGCGGGTGGAGCCGTCCGTACACAGGAGCACCTCGGCGGAGCGCAGCCGCCCGTTGTACTGGTAGCCCATGGCGTGGCCGTGCGCGCCGGTGTCATGGATGACCAGCAGGTCGCCGGGGACAATCTCCGGGAGCATCCGGTCGATGGCGAACTTGTCGTTGTTCTCGCACAGCGCGCCGGTCACATCATAGAGGTGGTCGTGGGGGGCGTGCTCCTTGCCCATGACAGTGATGTGGTGGTAGGCCCCGTACATGGCGGGCCGCATCAGGTTGGCGGCGCAGGCGTCCACCCCCACATAGTCCTTGTGGGTGTGCTTCAGGTGGCGGACCCGTGTGACCAGGTGTCCGTAGGGGGCCAGCATGAACCGTCCCAGCTCGGTGAAAAGGGAGACGTCTCCCAGGCCGGCGGGGACTAGAATGTCCTCAAACGCCCTCTGTACCCCCGCGCCGATGGCCGCGATGTCGTTCTCGCTCTGCTCGGGCCGGTAGGGGACCCCCACCCCCCCGGACAGGTTGATGAAGGTGATGCGGCAGCCCGTCTCCCGGGAGAGCTCCACCGCCGTCTGGAAGAGGATGGCGGCCAGGGTGGGGTAGTAGTCGTTGGAGATGGTGTTGGAGGCCAGGAAGGCGTGGATGCCGAACTCCTCCGCGCCCAGCTCCTTCAGCTGCCGGAAGGCCAGGGTCAGCTGCTCCCGGGTGAGGCCGTACTTGGCCTGGCCGGGGTTGTCCATGACCTGGAAGCCCTCCTTGCTCTCCCCCAGGGTGAAGGTCCCCCCGGGATTATACCGGCAGGATATTTTTTTGGGAATATAGCCGATGGTTTTTTGCAGAAAGCCGATATGGCTGATGTCGTCCAGGTTGATGGTGGCCCCCAGCTGGGCGGCCAAGGAAAATTCCTCCGCCGGGGTGTCGTTGGAGGAGAACATGATCTCATCGCCGGAGAAGCCGCACCGCTGGGCCATCATCAGCTCGGTGAGGGAGGAGCAGTCCACCCCGCAGCCCTCCTCCCGGAGGATTTTTAAAATCTGGGGGTTGGGGGTGGCCTTGACAGCAAAATACTCCTTGAAGCCGGGGTTCCAGGCGAAGGCCCGGTGCAGCCTTTGGGCGTTTTGGCGGATGCCCCCCTCGTCGTAGAGGTGGAAGGGGGTGGGCCAGGCTTTTGTGATCTCCTGGAGCTGCTCCAGGGTGACAAAGGGTGTTTTATTCATCTCATTGATACCTCTATACCTCAAACATCAGATCTCCGTAGGTGGGGACCGGCCAGATGTCCTTGTCCACCAGCAGCTCCAGCTCGTCCACCGGCTGGCGCAGGGCGCTCATGGCGGGGACCACGGCCTGGTGGTAGGCCAGGGCCATCTCCCGAATATCCTCAATGGCGTCCACCCGGCCCATGAGGGGCTTGAGCTGCTCCAGGGCGGCGGAGGCGTCGGCCAGCCGCTCGCTGACCTGGGTGAGCAGGCGGCGCTGAACGGACAGGTCGGCCTGGGGGCAGGCGGCGGACACGGCGGACATGGACTGCCCCAGGCGGGTGGTGTAGGTGATGGCGGCGGGGATGTAGTGCTTGGCCGCCATATGGATCATGGTGTTGGCCTCAATTTTGATGGTCTTCACATAGGTCTCGTAAAGGATCTCCGCCCGGGCCTCCAGCTCGGATTTTGTGTAGATGCCGAATTTGGTGAAGAGCTCCTCCGCCTTTTGAGTGGTGAGGGCGGGCACGGCGTCCACCATGGAGGCCAGGTTGGGCAGTCCCCGGCGGGCGGCCTCCTGCACCCAGTCGTTGGAGTAGCCGTCGCCGTTGAAGATGACCCGCTGGTGGGCGCTCATCCAGTCGTGGATCAGCTGTCCGCAGGCGGAGGGGAAGTCGGACGCCCCCTCCAGCAGGTCGGCGGCCTGGCACATGGACTGGGCCACGATGGTGTTCAGGGCCACGTTGGCCTCCGCGATGGAGTCGGAGGAGCCCACCATGCGGAACTCGAACTTGTTCCCGGTGAAGGCCAGGGGGGAGGTGCGGTTGCGGTCGGTGGCGTCCTTGTCCAGCACGGGGACGGTGGACACCCCCGAGTCCAGCTTGCCCGAGGCCAGCAGGTGGATGGAGGCGGCGTTGGAGACGATTTGGTCCACCACGTTGTCCAGCTGGTCCCCCAGGAAGATGGAGATGATGGCGGGGGGGGCCTCCTGGGCGCCCAGCCGGTGCTCGTTGCCCACGCAGGAGGCGGAGCAGCGCAGCAGGTCGGCGTGGAGGTCCACCGCCCGCATGATGCAGGCCAGCACCAGGAGGAACTGCAAATTCTCATTGGGGGTGTCCCCGGGGTCCAGCAGATTCTCTCCGGTGTCGGTGGCGATGGACCAGTTGTTGTGCTTGCCCGAGCCGTTCACCCCGGCGAAGGGCTTTTCGTGGAGCAGGCAGACCAGCCCGTGCCGGGTGGCCACCCGCTTCATGGTCTCCATGGTCAGCTGGTTCTGGTCCACCGCCAGGTTGCAGGGGACATAGACCTGGGCCAGCTCGTGCTGGGCGGGGGCCACCTCGTTGTGCTGGGTGGCGGCGGGGATGCCCAGCTTCCACAGCTCCTGGTTCAGGTCGGCCATGAACTGCCCCACCCGGTGGCGGATGACCCCGAAGTACTGGTCGTCCAGCTCCTGGCCCTTGGGGGCGGGGGCGCCGAAGAGGGTGCGGCCGGTGTAGATCAGGTCCCGGCGCTTCAGGTATTTTTCCCGGTCCACCAGGAAATACTCCTGCTCCGCCCCCACCTGGGGGACCACGCGAGCGGCCTGGGTGCTGCCGAACAGACGCAGGATGCGCAGGGCCTGGGTGCTGATGGCCTCCATGGAGCGCAGAAGAGGGGTTTTTTTGTCCAAAGCCTCCCCGTTGTAGGAGACGAAGATGGTGGGGATGCACAGGATCGTGCCGCAGGACATCTCCTTCACGAAGGCGGGGGAGGTCATGTCCCAGGCGGTATACCCCCGGGCGTAGTGGGTGGAGCGCAGGCCGCCGGAGGGGAAGGAGGAGGCGTCCGGCTCCCCCATAATCAGCTGCTTCCCGGTGAGCTGAAGCAGGGTCCTGCTGTCCTGGGGGGCGGTGAGGAAGGAGTCGTGCTTCTCCGCCGTGACCCCGGTGAGGGGCTGGAACCAGTGGGTGTAGTGGGTGGCTCCCTGCTCCACCGCCCAGTCCTTCATGGCGTTGGCGATGATGTCGGCGGTGGCCATGGTGATGTTCCCGCCGTGGGACAGCACCTCCGCCAGCTCGGAATAGGCCTTTTTGGGCAGACGCTCCCGCATGACCGACATGCTGAATATGTTGCTGCCGAAAATCTCCTTGATATTGACGCTCATAGTTTCTGGGCCCCTTTTTCAAAAAATATGGTAACATCATAGCTTATTCATCCATTTTTTACAAGTCAAATTGTGGCTAAATAATAAATCCCCCAGGGGGAGCATGTTGCGAAAATCTACAAACGCCGGGTATGCCGGGCTGCGGGGGCGCATAGGCTGGAACCGGCAATCACAGAGAGGAGGCGCGCAATGCGGTTTACCAAGATGGAAGGGCTGGGCAACGACTACATTTACCTGGACGGCCTGGAGGGGGGGTTCGAGGACCTGCCCGGTCTGGCGGTGAAGCTGTCCGACCGGCACTTTGGGGTGGGAGCGGACGGACTGATCTGTATCCGCCCCGGGGTTTTGGGGGATTTTTCCATGGAGATGTACAACGCGGACGGTTCCCGGGGGTCCATGTGCGGCAACGGCATCCGGTGCGTGGGCAAGTACGTCTACGACCGGGGGCTGACCCAAAGGACCCGGCTCACGGTGGACACAGGGGCGGGGCCCAGAGAGCTGGAGCTCCATGTCTCGGGCGGGGAGGTGGACCGGGTGACGGTGGACATGGGGGAGGCGGAGCTGCTGCCCCCGGTGGAGCTGGAGGCGGGGGGAGCCCTTTTTTGGGTCCATCCGGTTCGGGTGGGCAACCCCCACGCCGTGATCTTCTGCCCCGAGCCGGAGGAGGTGGACCTGGAGCGGCTGGGTCCCCTGCTGGAGGTCCACCCCGGCCTGGGGGAGCGGCGGAATGTGGAGTTCGCCCTCTGTCCGGACAGGGAGCGCCTCCGCCTCCGGGTGTGGGAGCGGGGGAGCGGGATCACCCTGGCCTGCGGGACGGGGGCCTGTGCGGCCTTCGCGGCGGCGGAGAGAGAGGGCTTCTGCGGGAGCCGCGTGACCGCCTGTCTGCCGGGAGGGGAGCTGCTGCTGGAGCGCAGGGGGGAGCGCATCAGGATGACCGGTCCCGCCCGGACGGTTTTTGAGGGAGAAATCCAGATTTTAGGAGAATGATGGAGCTTTCGGGGGAGAAAGTTCATAAATGGAAGCTTGACAACCTAGAGGGATACCTTTATGATAAGGGAGAATGCCAGCGTGGGGGAGGTTTTTTTGTCTATGGAATTCATCACAAGCCGCCAAAATCCGCTGGCGGTCCAGATCAGAAAGCTGAACACCTCCCGGGCGGCCCGGCGGGAGGCGGGGCTTTTTTTCGCCGAGGGGCCCAAGCTGCTGGAAGAGGCGGTGAGAGCGGGGGTCCCCATCCACACCCTGCTGGCCGCCCGGGGGGAAGAGCGGTTGGAGCTCCCCGGCGCGGGGCGGCGGGTGGAGGTCCCCCGGGATCTGCTGGACAGCCTGTGCGATACCAAGACCCCCCAGGGGGTGCTGTTTCTGGCCCCCCTGCCCTCCACAAAACCCCCGGAGCGGCTGGAGGGCGGGCGGTGGCTGATTTTGGACGGGCTCCAGGACCCGGGGAACGTGGGGACCATCTGGCGCACCGCCGACGCGCTGGGGGCGGACGGGCTGCTGCTGGTCCACGCCTGCGCCGACCCCTTCTCCCCCAAAACGGTGCGGGCTACCATGGGGGCCTGCTTCCGGCTGCCGGTGTATGAGGTGGAGGAACCGGACCTGCCCGGTCTGCTGTCCCGCTCCGGCCTGCCCCTGTACGCCGCCGCCCTGGGGGAGAACACCGTGGATGTGCGGGAGCTGGACGCCGGCCCCTGCGCGGTGGCCATTGGGAGCGAGGGACGGGGGGTTTCTCCGGAGCTGCTGGCCATGAGTCAAAAAAACCTCAAAATTCCCATGCGGACCCGGTGCGAGTCCCTGAACGCGGCGGTGGCGGCGGCGGTCATCCTGTGGGAGCTGGCCCGCTGAGGGGGTTCCGGCAGGGACCGCGGGACAGATCGAAACAACACAGAAGCAGAGGGGGAGAGACCATGTCCGAGCTGAAGTACTGGCTCTGGCTGAGCACCCGGCGGGGGTTAGGTCCGGTGGGGATGCTCACCGTACTGGACCACTTTGTCACCCCGGAGCGGGCCTACTACGCCGGTCAGGAGGAGTACGAGCTGCTTCCCCTGCCTCCCGCCGGACGCAGGGGGCTGCTGGACAAGAGTCTGGCGCTGCCCGACAAAATTCTGGCGGACTGCGACCGGCTGAATCTGCGGGTGATGACCTTTCAGGACGCGGACTACCCCCAGCGCCTGCGCCAGCTGAACGACCCGCCGGTGGTGCTCTACATCCGGGGAAAGGTGTTCCGGTTTGACGACGAGGCGGCCATCGGGGTGGTGGGAGCCCGAAAGCCCTCCGCGTATGGGCGGTGGGCGGCGGAAAAGTTCGGTTTGGAGCTGGCCCAGGGGGGCGCGCTGCTGGTGTCCGGCATTGCGGAGGGGGCGGACAGCTGTGCCATCCGGGGGGCGCTGATGGGGGGAGGCCCGGTGGTGTCCCTGCTGGCGGGGGGCATCGACGTGGTCTACCCCAAGGAGCACCGCTTCCTCTATGAGGACGTGGCCGCCGCCGGGGCGCTGATGAGCGAGTATCCCCCGGGTACGAAGCACAAGGGGGACCACTACAGCCCCCGCAACCGCATTCTCAGCGGCCTGTGCCTGGGGGTGCTGGCGGTGGAGTGCAAACAGTCCAGCGGGACCATGCTCACCGTAAACCACGCCATCGAGCAGAACCGGGACATCTTCGCCGTGCCGGGGGCCATCAACTCCCCCCTCAGCGAGGGACCCAACCGGCTGATTCAGCAGGGGGCCAAGCTGGTGCGGAGGGGAGAGGACATTTTGGAGGAGTACTGGGGCCGCTTCCCGGTGAAGCTGGCCGCCTCCTCCCCGGAGTCCGCCCGGGCCCGGCTGCGGGAGAGCCCCCCGGAGGAGCAGAAGGAGGGGCCGGAGCCTCCCCAGACCGAACCGGAACAAAAACCCCGGGAGCGTGTCCCCAAAGCCCGGCAGACAGAACGGTTCACCGATGACCAGCTGGCGATTCTGACGGCTATCCAAACAAAATCCCTCAGCGCCGATGAGATCGTGGAGCGCACCCAGATTTCCATGAAATATGTGCTCACCGCCCTGACCATGCTCCAGGTCCAGGGAGCGGTGGAGGAGCGGCCGGGCAGACGGTTTTACGCCGCGGTGGAGCTGGAGTGACTACCCCCGGACCAGTGAGGACAGCTCCCGGCTGAGGGAGAGGGTTTTTTGGAAGGTGTGCTTCAGCTCCAGGGAGTGAGCAATTTGCAGCTCAATGAGCAGGTCATCCAGAAGCTGGCGCTGCTGGTCGTTCAGCTGACTGTCCAGCTGCTTCTGCTTCGCCGACGCGCAGCGGTTGCTGGCCTGATACTGCAAATCGTTCCAGATGCTGGTGTGGTCAGCGAGGTATTCATATAGGGCGTTCATGAGGTCGGTCAAAACAATCAATCCTTTCTTAAACGAAGATTTAATACATTTTAACACAAAAAATTTTGCGTGTCAAGAGGAGGTTCCATATGCCGGAGTTTTCGGAGAGATTAAAGCAGCTGAGAAAAGAACACAGATATTACCAAAAGGAGCTGGCAGAGCTTTTGGGGATTTCACTTCGGGCCTATCAGTTTTATGAGGATGGGACCAATGAACCCAAAATAAGAGCGCTGATTACTCTGGCGGATTACTATCATGTGACCACAGACTATCTGCTGGGGCGCACGGACAAGCGAGACTAAAAAATACACAATTGATTGCTGGGAGGAAATCCAAGTGGCAAACAAGACAGATTTGGTGATTGTAGAGTCCCCGTCCAAGGCAAAGACCATTGCAAAATATCTGGGGCCGGGGTACGAGGTCAAGGCGTCCATGGGGCACATCCGGGACCTGCCCAAGAGCAAGCTGAGCGTAGACATAGAGGGGGGATTTGTTCCCGACTATCAGCCCATCAAGGGGAAGGAGGATGTCATCAGCGAGCTGAAAAAGGCGGCCAAGAAGAGCGGGAAGGTCTATCTGGCCACCGACCCGGACCGGGAGGGGGAGGCCATCTCCTGGCACTTGAAGGAGCTTTTGAACATCCCGGACGACAAGACCTACCGGGTGACCTTCAACGAGATTACCAAAAATGTGGTCCAGCAGTCCATCGCCGCGCCCCGGGCCATCGACCAGAACCTGGTGGACGCCCAGCAGGCCCGGCGCATCCTGGACCGCATCGTGGGCTACCAGCTCTCCCCTCTGCTGTGGAAGAAGATACGCCGGGGGCTGTCCGCCGGGCGGGTGCAGTCGGTGGCCACCCGGCTTGTGGTGGAGCGGGAGCAGGAGATCAGGGCCTTCGTTCCCCAGGAGTACTGGTCCATTGAGGCGCAGCTGGAGCGGGTGGCCCCCAATTTTGGAGGGTTCCAGGCCCAGTTCCATGGCAGGGAAAAGAAGCTGGAGCTGCACAGCCAGGAGGAGGCGGAGGCGGTCATCTCTGCCGTCTCCGCGGGGACGTGGTCGGTGGCGAAGGTGAAGCGGCAGGAGAAAAACCGCCAGCCCGCCCCGCCCTTTACCACCTCCACCCTCCAACAGGACGCCTCCCGCAAGCTGAATATGTCCCCCGCCCGCACCATGGCGGTGGCCCAGCAGCTGTATGAGGGGGTGGACATCTCCGGCCAGGGCGCAGTGGGTCTGATTACCTATATGCGTACCGACTCCCTGCGCCTGTCGGAGGAGGCCATCACCGCCGCCCGGGGGTTTATCGGCCAGCGCTACGGGGGGAGCTACTGCCCCGCCCAGCCCCGCCGCTTCAAGGCCAAGGGCAACGCCCAGGACGCCCATGAGGCCATCCGCCCCTCGGACGTCACCCTGGTCCCGGAGGACATCAAAAAGGACCTCACCTCCGAGCAGTTCCGGCTGTATAAGCTCATCTGGTCCCGCTTTCTCGCCTGCCAGATGGCCAGCGCCGTCTATGACAGCCTGTCCATCGATGTGGAGAACTCCGGCTATATCTTCCGGGCCAGCCACTCCAGCCTGAAATTCTCCGGATTTACTGCCGTGTATGAGGAGGGGAAGGACGCCGGGGAGGAGGAGGAAAAGAAGACCTCCCCCCTGCCTGATTTGAAGGAGGGGGAGCCCCTCACCTGTAAAAAACTGGAGAAGACCCAGCACTTCACCCAGCCCCCCGCCCGGTACTCTGAGGCCACCCTCATCCGGGCCCTGGAGGAGCAGGGCATCGGCCGGCCCTCCACCTACGCCCCCACCATCTCCACCATCATGAACCGGGA
>JAAWSG010000043.1 GCA_022801435.1 Lawsonibacter sp. | reverse complement strand
AGGCATTCCCTCTCGTGTTTTGTGGTTGGTCACACTTCCATTATAACACTTGAGGCTATGCCTTCTTTTTTGCCATTTTTCAGATTTGCTCATTTATAGGAAACTGTTCTTCTTCAACGTCACCATGCAGAACCACAGCGGCTACGCCCAGGGCTGGCGGAATCTGGAGCGCAGCGTCCTCCTGCCTGAGCGGCTGAAGACGGCGGACCACACGGCGGAGCAGTTTTTTGCCCTGATGGCGGAGAGCGACAAGGCCCTGGAGTCCCTGATCGGCTATTTCAGCCAGAGTGAGGAGCCCACCCTGGTGGTGTTTTTCGGGGACCACCAGCCTCCCCTGACCAACGCCTTCTATGAGGAACTTTATGGCAAAAAGCTGTCCGAGCGCACCACCCAGGAGGTTTTGCAGCAGTACGCCGTCCCCTTCTTCCTCTGGGCCAACTACGACATCCCCGAGGCCCGGGACGTGGTGGTCAGCCCCAACTACCTGGGAGCTGTTACGGCGGAGCTGGCGGGACTGCCCCTCACCGGATACATGGAGTTTTTGCTGGATATGTACAAGGAGCTGCCCGCCATCACCCCCGTGGGCTTCGTCACCGGAGCGGGGGAGTTCCTGAAACGGGGGGAGCTGAGCGAAACACAGCAGGAGTGGCTGAAGCGGTACGAGATCCTCAACTACTGCGGGATGGTGGACCTCTTCGAGGAGGCCCGGCCCATGTTCTGCCGGGACGAAACGGAGCAGCGCCGTCCCCGATGATGGGGGAGAAAAAAGCGGTTGGGATGTTTTTCTTGCGCTTTTTCCATTTTTGTGATACAATATCCACTGTTATCCGGCAAATGCGGAGGTGTTTGAGGGGAGGCAGCCCATGTTTGTCAAAAATCCGGAATATTTCCTGACCATCGCCAAGGAGCGCAGCATCTCCCGGGCGGCGGAGCGGCTGTACCTGTCCCAGCCCTACCTGAGCCAGTACCTGGCCAAGCTGGAGAGTAATCTGGGGGTCATGCTGCTGGACCGCTCCCACACCCCCCTGAGCATGACTCCGGCGGGGGAGCTGTTCCACGCCTATCTGGAGCGGCAGAGCTTTTTGGACCGGCAGCTGGTCAGCGACCTGCAGGACCTCCGGGACAAGAAGCGCCCGGTGCTCCACATCGGCGTGTCGCCCTGGCGGGGGTCCATCCTGCTGCCCGACATCCTGCCCACCTTCACCCGTCAGTACCCCGACGTTCAGGTGGTCCTCCACGAGGCCCCCGTGCCCGAGCTGGGGGATCTGGCGGTGGAAAATGTGGTGGACTTCTGTGTCATGCAGATCCCCGGCGACCTGACCGAGCTGACCTATGAGCTGGTGATGCAGGAGCGCATCTTCCTGGTGGCCCACCGGGACCATCCCCTGCTCCAGGGACTGGGGAGCGCCCTGGACAGCCCGGTTCCCTTTCCCGACCTGCGCCTGCTGGAGCATGAGCGGCTGGTGATGCTCCCCGCGGACTGGCGGCTGTCCCGTCTGCTCTACAACACCTTCTCCGCCCACAATGTGGAGCCCCAGAATATCCTCATCACCACCAACAATACCACCGCCATCAACCTGGCGGCGGAGCAGATGGCTTTCGCTTTCCTCCAGGAGAGCGGCATCTCCCGCACCCCCTACCTGGACCGGCTGGCCTGCTTTACTGTGGGGGACCCGCCTCTGGCCTGCCCGATGGCGGTGGTGTACAAGAAAAAAGGGTTTCTTTCCCCAGCCGCCCGGGCCTTCATCGACCAGACCAAGGAGTTTTATGCCCGCTTTGATCAGGGAAGAGGGGCTTGACAGGTTTGTTTCGGGGTGGTAGAATAGCAAAACTATAACATATACGCGCGGAGAACGGAAAAGTAACGTCCCGCCCGGCGGACAGAGAGGGCCCCTCCCCGGCTGAAAGGGGGCCCGCGGACGGGGGACGTGAAGTGCGTCCGGGAGCGCGGCGGGTAATGCCGTCCGGTCTGGCCCCGATACCGGCCCTTTGAGTGAAAGCAAGAGTGGAACCGCGAGTCATCGCCTCTTATGCCCGGACGGGTGTAAGAGGCGTTTTTGCAGATTCGCAGGAGGAGTGTTTTGGATGGAACTGAGAAAACTGGTCCGCGACCTCTACGGCGTGGACCGGCCCCAGGGCTGCACCGAGGAGGAGATCGCCGCGGTACGGGAGCGGTTCGGGGTCCTCCCCGCGGTGGTGGAGGAGTTTTGGCGCGGCTTTGGCCGCACGAGGGAGCTGGGTCAGTGCCAGGATGACTGGATGTTCCCGGAGCAGTATGCCAAGTGGAAGTGGCTGGAGGAATACGACAGCCTGGTCCTGCTGAACGAGAATCAGGGCTGCTGCCGGGCGTGCGTCCGCCGGGAGGACCTGACCCTCCCCGACCCGCCGGTATACACCCGGATGGAGGAGGACGATCCCTGGCTGCTGTCCGCCCCCACCACCAGCGCGTTTTTGCAGGCGGCCCTGCTCTATGAGAGCGTCTGGCGGCTGGAGTATGCCCCCGACGAGTTTTACTGGCTCACGGACGAGGAGCTTGCTCTGGTCCAGTCCAAGCTGACGCGACACCCCGCCGTCCTGAGAAACTGGATGGAGATGGAGATCACCTGCTACCATAACCGCCCGGACAATCTGCTGGCCATCATGGACGTGGGCGGCCAATACCAGACCCTCTACGGCGGGGCGACGGAGGCGAGCTGTGCCGCTCTGCTGGAAGTCATGGAGGGGCTGGGGGAGCCGATTTAACAGGAGGAAAAAGAAGCTATGCTGTTTGAAAAAATGCACCACGTGGCCATCATCGTATCCGACTATGCGCGGGCAAAGGAATTTTATGTGGAGAAGCTGGGGTTTCCCATCCTGCGGGAGAATTTCCGCCCGGAGCGGGGGGACTGGAAGCTGGACCTGAAATTCGGGGACGGGGAGCTGGAAATTTTCTCCATCCCCGGCGCGCCTGAGCGGCCCAGCTACCCCGAGGCCCAGGGACTGCGGCATCTGGCCTTCCAGGTGGACGATATCCAGGTCGCCGTCCTCCAGCTGAAGGCCCGGGGCATCCAGTGTGAGCCTATCCGCTGGGACCCCTACAGCGAGAAGCGCATGACCTTCTTCCATGATCCCGACGGCCTGCCCCTGGAGCTGCACGAATAATTTACAAGGAGGAACCACCATGTTACTTTACAATTCCGCCACCCACAAGAAAGAGGAGTTCACCACCCACACCCCCGGCCGCGTGGAGATGTACACCTGCGGCCCTACGGTGTACCACTTTGCCCACATTGGAAACCTGCGCTCCTATATCATGGAGGACGTGCTGGAGAAGTTTCTGCGCTATGATGGCTGCGATGTGAACCGGGTCATGAATATCACCGATGTGGGCCACCTGTCCAGTGACGCGGACACCGGCGAGGACAAGATGCTCAAGGGGGCCAAGCGGGAGCACAAGACCGTGATGGAGATCGCCCAGTTCTACACCGACGCCTTCTTTGACGACTGCCGCAAGCTGAACATCAAGACCCCCGATGTGGTCCAGCCCGCCACCGGACTGATTGAGGATTTTATTCGGATGATTGAGGGCCTGCTGGACAAGGGCTATGCCTATACAGCGGGAGGGAACGTGTACTTTGACACCTCCAAGCTGGAGCGGTACTATATCTTCAACGCCCACGATGAGGAGGACCTGGCGGTGGGGGTCCGGGAGGGGGTGGAGGAGGACGAGAATAAGCGCAACAAGAACGACTTCGTCCTCTGGTTCACCAAGAGCAAGTTTGAAGATCAGGCCCTCAAGTGGGACTCCCCCTGGGGGGTGGGCTACCCGGGCTGGCATATTGAGTGCTCGGGCATCTCTCTGAAATACAACGGGGAGTATCTGGACCTGCACTGCGGCGGGGTGGACAACGCCTTCCCCCACCACACCAACGAGATCGCCCAGAGCGAGAGCTTTATTGGCCATCCCTGGTGTAAGTTCTGGTTCCACGTCCACCACCTGAACACCCCGGACAACAGCAAGATGTCCAAGTCCAAGGGGGAGTTTCTCACCGTCTCCCTGCTGGAGGAGAAGGGGTACGACCCGCTGGCCTACCGGTTCTTCTGCCTCCAGAGCCACTACCGGAAGGGGCTTGTCTTCTCCTGGGAGAATCTGGACAACGCCGTGGCGGCCTTCCAGAAGCTGATTCAAAAAATTGCCGCCCAGGACCCGGCGGACGGCCCGGTCGACCAGGCGGCTGTGGCGGAGTTCAAGGAGAAATTCCGCGCCCAGGTGGGCAACGACCTGAATACCGCTCTGGGCATTACCGCCCTGTATGAAGCGCTGCGGGCCAAGACCAACGGAGCCACCCGGCTGGCGATTCTGGACAGCTTCGACCAGGTGCTGTCCCTGTCCCTGCTGGAGAAAGCCGCAAAGCTTCGGGAGGAGCGGAACAGACAGACCACCGCCTCCCAGGGAGGGTATACCATCACCGGCGAGGGGGACCCGGAGATCGACAAGAAGGTCCTGGCCCGGTACGAGGCCAAGAAGAGCAAAAACTTCGCCGAGGCCGACCGAATCCGGGATGAGCTCAAGGCGCAGGGGGTCGAGGTGGCCGACGTGCCCGGCGGGGCGGTCTGGAAACGGATATAAAATTGGGAGCGCCGTCCGTTGTGGGCGGCGCTCCGCGTTTAATTCATGTGCAGCTGGGTTTTCAGCGCGTCTTGAAGAACCTGAGAAAAGTTGATGTTTCGTTCCAGCGCGGCGGAGTTGAGCCATGCGGGCAGCGTGACGGTCCGGTTGACCGAGCGGTTGACCTGAGCCATGCGGACAGAGGGCATATAAACATCAATCAAACTCACTCGCTCGTTATCCTGCGGATGCAGCTTGTGGAGTGGCGTAGGCGCAGGAATGGGCGCTCCGTCCTCCTCCAGCCCGCACATGACACAGCCCAACAGCTCACGGGCGGAGAACAGAGCGTCGCTGTCACTGGTCCCACTGGTGGCCGCGTCCAAGTCGGGAAAGACCACCGCGATCTCCTGACCAGGGGCGTAGGTGAAAATCGCGGGGTAGATATAGCGTTCTGTTTTGTGCATGAAAAAAACCTCCTGCGTCACGTTCAGCGGAATTTCAGCCCAGATTGACGTTCAATGCTGTCTAAGGTTGGGCGGGGGATGTCTTTGTCCGGATGCTTGACTGTAACCCGGCCCCTTTTTACAGGATGCTTAAACTGATGGTGACTGCCGGCAACGCTGACCTCATACCAGCCGTCCGCAATCAGGGTCTTGATAATCTCCCTGGAAGAATAGCTTTTCATAGGCATCCCTCCTGTTACCATATAGTAACACATATAAAAATATTCGTCAAATGCTTTTTCTATCATGGAATTTTTTGGGAAAGCATATAAAACGTGGAGCGCCGTCCGTTGTGGGCGGCGCTCCGCGTTTCATTCCTGTGCGCTGGGTTTTCAGCGGTCATTTCTGATTCTGAGCCAGCAACGCCGTCATATCCCTTTGGGCGGCCGCCAGCTGGTCCGCCGGGAGGGGGCGCTTTTGGGTAAAGCAGTCCATGAACGGCTTTGGCCAAGTGGTGTCGCCCAGCTGGCGGAAGAGGTTGGACAGCTCCTCGTAGGTGTCGGAGTAGCTGGGGTCCCGGTTCAGCACCGAGAAGTAATGCTCCGCCGCCTTGTCCAGCTCCCCCATATCCCAGAGGAAGCCGCCCAGGTCGTGGGGGACCTCCAGGTTGTCCGGCTCCTCCTCCATGGCCCGGTTATACAGCGCGAAGGCCAGGTCGGGGTCCCGCAGGATGGAAGCGACTGCGGCGGCTTTACAGAGCACGTGGGCCTTGTGGTCGCAGTCGGTACACTGGTGGGCGGTCAGGTAGGACTTATATGCCAGGATGAGATACTGTTTCTGCTCCTTTGGGTCCGGGGACATCCTCCGGAGCTGGGAGAAGATATCCCCCGCCATGTAGTGGAGCCCCCAGTTGTCCTCTTTGTCCTGATTTTGCTCCAAACCCTCCTTGATACAGTAGGCCGCGGCGTGGAAATCCCCCTGGGAGGCGTAAAATTCCGCGTGGTCCTTGATGCACTCCAAAGGCATGAACTCCCGGAACGGGATCTTCATCAGGTGGCTGTCGTCTCCGTGGAAAAAGATGAGGATGTAGCCCGGATAGGAGATCAGCGCGTAATCGTGTTCTCCGCCGGACACGCTCATGGGGGACTGGGCGGGGGAGAAGGCGAGCCCTTGGATGAGCGCGGCGGCCTGGTCCCTGGTTACGCCGCCCGACTCCTCATAGAGGACGGGCCCCTTCTGGCCTCCGCCTCCGTTCTCGCCCTTTTTCTTCCGGAACCGGTCAAAAAAACGTCCCATGTTGAAAATCACGCTCCTTGTTGAATGGTCAGTTGATAGGTGTCAATTCCCGGAATCTGGGACAGGAAGGACTGCACCATCCGCTTGGCCTCCGCGTCCGCGTTGGTGAGCAGGCCCCGCTCGATGGCCTTTTTCTCCATGCCGTCCTTCTGTTCGCTGACGAATTCGTTGTAATTTTCGATGGAGATGGGGTTGAAGACGTTGTTGGTCTCGTCCAGGACCACGAGGGTGTCCTCAAAGGTCTCGTGGGAGACGATCTCGCTCTTGGGCAGGGTAATTGTGATGGCGCGGGCGTCCTCGTCAATGTCGATTTGGGTTTGGCCAATGTCGACGCCCGCCTGGATGCGCCCGTCATAGGCCACGATGAACCGCTTCCCGGTGAAGGGGATGTTGATGTCCTTGCCAATGATGGTAATCTGGTTTTGGTTTTCATATTTGCCGGAGTTGGTATAGAGGTACTCTGTGGTCACCAGTTCCCGGAGGGCGTTGAGCTGCTCGCTGATTAGGCTGTCAGTGATGACGGGCAGCGCCTCATGGATCAGCCCCTCGTCCTCCTCCTGCCCGGCCTGGGCCCGCAGTGCCTCAATGGTCTCCCGCTGAAGCTGCAATTCGGCCTCCAGCTCCTTCTGGCGGGTCCGGGCGGACAGGGAGGACCACCCCGCCAGCCCCACCACCAGGAGCAGTACGCCGGCCAGCGCCCAGGGGAACCACTTCTTCTGCCACAGCTTCGGCTCAGATTTCTTTGTTTCGGCCATCGTTCCAATCTCCTCATGCGCGGATATGGGCGGGAGGCTGTGCCGCCGTCCCGCGCCGCATTTTGTTGTTCCGTGTCGATTATACCACGGAACGCGGGACTGCGCAAGGGTCAATGCGGCGGGCTCCGTCCTGGGCCGGTGCTGCTGAATCCGCTGTCCCGGGCAAATTTTGTTCCCCCCAGGCTTTCATATAGCTGATTACGTCCAGGAAGCTTTTGCCCAAATCAGACAGGGTATATTCCACATGGGGCGGGCTCTCCTGGAAGTCGTGCCGGATTAAAAAGCCGTCGGCCTCCAGCTCCCGCAGCTGTTTGGTCAGCGATGACTCGGTAATTTCACCAAGCTGACGGCGCAGCGCTCCAAACCGGCGGATGTCATGAAAGGCGATGTAGTAGAGAATTTCCAGCTTCCACTTGCCCCCCAGAATCTTTTGGAGGGTTGACATGGTTTTGCAGCGCTGGACCGCCGCTTTTGTTTTCCTCATACGCTCTGACCTCCTGATGGCATTATACCGTTTTCGCCGCAAAAAGCAAGGTACTGCAAAAAAGTACCGTACTTTTCTTTTGGACGCGCCGTGGTATAATGGCAGAAAAAAAGGAGGTCCTGCTATGCACTACACAGGAACAATATGGAGGCCGCCTTATGAGGCCTCCTCGCTGCTGCTTGAAGCCACGGCGGGCTGTACCCATCACAAATGCAAGTTTTGCACCCTCTATCATGAGCTGCCCTTCCAATTCAGGATGTCCCCCCTGGAGGATGTGGAGCGTGACTTGCAGGAGGCGCAGCTCTGGAGTGCAGACCCGGTTGCGATGCTGGCGGCCCGCCTGCAGGGCATCCCCCGGCCGCAGTCCATCCAGCGGGTTTTTTTGACCGGAGCCAACCCCTTTGTATTGAAGTACCAGCGCCTTATGGAGATTGCTGACTTGATCCGGAGCTACATCCCCTCCGTCAAAACCATTGGCTGCTTTGCCCGGGTCACGGACGCTGCGCTGAAATCGGACAGGGAACTGGCGTCCCTCCGCCAGGCCGGGTATGACGGACTGACCATCGGCGTGGAGACCGGCGACGATGAAGCCCTGCAATTTATGAATAAGGGCTATGCTGCTGCTGATATTGCGGAGCAGTGCCGGCGGTTAGACCGGGTGGGCATTCAGTACAGCTTCTTCTATCTGGCAGGCATCTCCGGCGCTGGACGGGGGGAGGCCGGAGCCAGGGCCACCGCGGAGGTTTTCAATCAGCTCCATCCCACGCGCATTGGCGTCAATATGCTGACGGTTTATCCCGAGTCGGAGCTTTACCGGGAAATTCAGCGCGGCAGCTGGAGAGAAGAGAGCGAGATTGAAAAATACAGGGAAGTCCGCACGTTGCTGGAACATCTGAAAATCCCCACCCAATTTGCCGCTTTGGGCGCGTCAAACGCGGTTCAGCTTCAGGGAAACTTGCCGGAGGACAGAGAGACCCTTGCCGCGGCGCTGGACCGGATTATGGAAGGGGGGAGGGAGGAGGAGCTGCGGGAGTACCGCGTCAATTTGCGGCATCTGTAGCGGAACAAAACAGGCGGCAGACACAGGAACAGAGCCAGTCCTCCAGGGCGGAGGGCTGGCTCTGTTTTGGAGATTTGGGTTACACGTACTCGAAGTCGTCGGGGCCCTGGAACCAGGACTTGCGGCCCTGGTGGAGGATCAGCGCCAGCACCGCCACCACCAGATAGCCCAGGGCGTAGGGGGAGGTGGGGTAGAAGCCCAGGGCGGCGCTGTGGATAAAGCCCAGAGCGGCCAGCACATACCCCACGAAGGCGGTCAGGGCCACCCGGTCCAGCTTCTTGTCGATGATGAACACCGTCATGGTGCCCAGCAGGATGCCGATGAGGATGGCGCCCGCCTTGGTAGCGGCCACGCCGTTCCACATGACCCCTGCGTCGATGAGCATCTGGGAAATTTCCGGGGCGAAGTCGTTGACGCCGGAGGGCAGCACCTCGGTCCAGTAGTCCGCCAGGCCCGCCGCGCCGGTGACCTGGGTGTAGAGATAGTCGGCCACCGAGGGGACCATGGCGATACCGATGGCGGCGTAGTGCTTCCGGTTACAGTCCTTAAAGGCCTGGGCCACCATGACCACCGCGCACCACAGGAAGGTGATGGCGCACACGGCGGGGGGGACCAGCTCGCTGAGGAAGGTGAACAGGCCGAAGATGCCCGCCGCCCCAAAGATGACCCCCGAGACGATGGAGTAGCCGATGCCGGCCTCCGCCTTTTTCAGCCCCGCGTGGCCCAGCCAGACGGTGTTGGGGATGACCCCGCCGCACAGGGCGGAGATCATGGTGCAGATGCCGTCGGCGAACTGGGCCTCCCGCACGTTGTAGGCGTCTCCGGCGGCGTTGGAGGCCTCTACATTGTCCATGGTCTCAATGAAGTTATAGATCTCCACCGGGATGATGACGGTGAGGTAGGGGACCACGATGGCGAAGCCGTTAATCATATACTGGATGCTGGTGGCGGGGTTGGGGAAGTAGAAGCCCACGCCGCTGAAGTCGAAGGAGGTGCGGCCCAGGCACATGGCGTACACCACGCCCCCCACAATGGCCACCACCAGGGGCGGGATTTTGTTGGGGAACAGGTAGCCGCCAAAAATGCCCACCATGGCCACAAAGAGTACAGGCAGGCCCACCAGGGGATCGCCAAAGATGTCAAACACGCCCTGGGTGGCCATCCAGATGAAGCCGATGCCCGCCACCGTGCCCAGCAGGGCGGCCCGGGGGATGCGCTGCTTCATCCAGGGGCCGATAAAGCCGCCGCAGAACTCCACAAAGCCGCCGATGAAGCAGGCCGCCATCGCCGCCGCCCAGGCCTGCATGGGGTCCTCAATGGCGTAGCTCAGGGGGCTGATGACTCCGTAGAGAATGACGAACATGGCCGGGGTGGACACGCCGGAGGGCAGCGCAGTGACATCCGCCCGCCCCTCCTTTTTGGACAGCTTATAGCCCATCCAGGCGTAGTAGAAGCAGCCCATCATCAGGCCGATGGACATGCCGGGGACCACGAAGCCGAACACCACCTCGTTGGGCCAGCCCAGCACGCCGGTGAGGGTGGCGATGACGATGAGGTAGTTGACGATATTGTTGGTGACCGCGTAAGAGATCCCGCCAATGTCCCCCCGGCGGAACCAGGGGACCAGATTGCTCTTTGTGTTCATATTGTTTTTCTCTCCTTTTTTCTCCTGCACTCTCGGGGGCTGGGGTTATTCCTCCGCCTCTACGGGGATGAACTGGAATTTTGTCACGTCGAACAGCCCCATGTCGGTGAGCTTCAGCTCCGGGATGACCGCCAGGGACATAAAGCACAGGGTCATCACGGGCTCCACGCTGCGGTGGATGCCCAGCTGGGTATAGGCCTCCTCATGGATGGCCTCCAGCCGCTGGGCCACCCACTGGCCCGACTGGTCGCTCATCAGGCCGGCGATGGGCATGGGCATGGAGGCGATGACCTGACCGTCCTTCACCAGCACGATGCCCCCCTCCTGGGCCTGCAGCGCCTTGACCGCGGCGGTCATCTCCCGGTCGCTCACCCCCACGGCGATGACATTGTGGGAGTCGTGGGCGATGGACAACGCAATGGCTCCCGCCTGGATGCCGTAGCCCTTGAGGAAGCCGCAGGCCACGTTGCCCGTCTCGTGGTGGCGCTCCACCACGGCCACCTTGACGATGTCCAGCTCCTTGGACCAGAGGAATTCGCCGTTTTCATCCAGGGGAATGTCCGCGACCGCCTTCTTGGTGACCACTCCGCCGGGCTGGATCTCGATGGCGTGGACCCGGCCGCCCTTCAGGTGCATTTTCAGCTTCTCCTCCGAAAAGTCCTGGATGCGCACGCTGCCCTTCACCGAGTCGATGGGACAGCGCTCCACCGGCAGCAGGTACTCCCCCTTCTCGGCGGCCAGCACACCCTGAATCCACACCCGGTCCACATGGAACTGGGTCAGGTCGTCCAGCAGCACGATGTCCGCCCGGTAGCCGGGAGCGATGGCCCCCCGGTCGTACAGCCGGAAGCACTCGGCGGCGTTGAGGGTGGCCATGCGCAGGGCGGTGGCGGGGTCCAGGCCCTCCTCCACGCAGATGCGCAGGTGGCTGTCCAGGTGGCCCTCCTCCAGGATGGTTCTGGGCTGGCGGTCGTCCGAGCAGAGCAGACACCGCCTGCTGTTGGCCGGGGTGACCCCCTTGAGCAGGGTGCGCAGGTCGTGACAGGCGGAGCCCTGGCGGAGGAGCACGTACATACCCAGAGCTAACCGCTCCTGCATATCCTCCACGGAGGAGCACTCGTGGTCCCCCTGGATGCGGGCGGCGGCGTAGCCGTTGAGGGCCAGGCCGGACAGCCCGGGGGAGTGGCCGTCAATGAGCTTTCCCGCCTCCTTGGCGCACATCAGCTTGTCCAGCACCATATCGTCGGCGTTCACTACCCCGGGGAAGTTCATAAACTCGCCCAGGCCCAGGATCTTGTCCCGCCGGATGGGCTCGGCCATTTCAGGGGCGTTGATGACCGCGCCGGCGTGCTCAAAGGGGGTGGCGGGGACGCAGGAGGGGAGCATGAACTCCACGTCCAGGGCGGTGTTCTCCGCGGCCTGCATCATATAGTCCAGGCCGGGGATGCCGCAGACGTTGACAATCTCGTGGGGGTCGGCGATGATGGTGGTCCCGCCGTGGGGGACCAGCAGCCGGCCCAGCTCCTCCGGGGAGAGGTAGGAGGACTCGATGTGGATGTGGCTGTCGATGAACCCGGGGACAGCGTACCGGCCCTCCGCGTCCACCTCCACCTCGCCGGAGTAGCTTCCCACCCCGGCGATCTGCCCCCCGCACAGGGCGATGTCCCCCTGAACAAACGCGCCGGTGAAGACATTGAAGACCTTGCAGTTTTTGATGACGGTTTTGGCGGGAATCTGCCCCGAGGCGGTGAGGATCAGCTGTTTCAAAAAATCCTTGGTCATGTCAGGTTATTCCTCCGTCAGCTTCAGAATGGGGTCAAAGGTGGTCAGGTTTACATAGTCCACCGGGCCCACATCGGTAATGGCGTAGTCGGGGATGGCGGTGATGGGCAGGAAGAACATATACATCATGGGGTTGGGCAGGTCGGAGCCCAGGGAGCGGGCGGCCTGGTCGATCCGGCTCTCCTGGGCGGCCATCTCCTCCGGCTCGCAGTCGCTGACGATGCCCCCCACGGGCAGGGGGAGGAACTCCAAAATTTCTCCATCGGCCACCACCACCTGGCCGCCCCCCTGCTGGATGAGGTAGTTGGCGGCGATGGACATGTCCTCCGGGCTGACCCCCATGACCACCAGGTCGTTGTCGTCCGGGGCGGCGGAGGAGGCCATGGCCCCCTTCTTCAGCTTCCAGCCCGAGCAGAAGGCCAGAGACTTGTTTCCATTGCGGCCGAAGCGCTCCAGCACGGACACCAGGGCCGCGTCCTGCTCCGGGTCGGGGAGGACCACCCCGTCCCGCACCTGGAGGGTCACGTCCCGGCGCTTGCGGACGAAGGGCCCCTTCACGTCCATGGCCAGCACGTCCGCCGTGCCGTTTTGCAGGTCCACATGATAGGTGAAGGTGTCCGGAGTAGTGAGGGCGCACTTGAGTGCCCCCTTGAGGACCGGGCTGCGGGCGGGGGCCTTCAAATCGTAGGAGAGGCGCTGGTCCTCCGCCACCAGCCGGCCGTTGGTCATCACCCGGTGGATCTGGAAAGCCTTCAGGTCCTGGACGAAGAGGATATCCGCGATACGGCCCGGGCAGATGGACCCCACCAGGTGGTCGATGCGGTAGGCCTCGGCGCTGTTGATGGTGGCCATCTGGATAGCGGTCATGGGGTCCACTCCGGCCGCCATGGCCAGGCGGACCACGTTGTCCAGGTGTCCCCGGGAGAGAATGTCGGTGGCGGTCACGTCATCGGTGCAGAAGCTCACCCGGCGGGCGAAGGCGGGGTTGACCTCGGTGACGGCGCGGATGTTCTCGGCCAGGAAGTGGGTGACGCAGGACTCCCGGATGAGCATGTGCATCCCCTTGCGCATTTTCTCCACGACCTCCTCGTGGTCGTAGCTCTCGTGGTCCAGCCGCACCCCGGCGCACAGGTAGCCGTTCAGGTCGTTCCCCCGGGCCATGGGGGCGCAGCCGAAGACGGGCAGCCGGTTCCGGAAAGCCAGGGAGATGGCCCCCAGGGTGTCCTCGTCCTCCTCCTGGATAAACTCCCGGACGGTCTCCCACACGCCGAAGCACTCGGGCCACTGCTGGACCTGGGCGTGGGTCTCTTTGGTGAAGTTGTAGGCCACGGTGGACTGGGGGACGGTGTAGGGGGTCTTATAGGGGGCCCCCCAAAAAACCTTCAGGGGGCTGGCCTTGACCTCCGCCATGACCTCCCGCAGGCCCTCCAGGCCGGAGACCGAGATGTACTCGTCCAGGCCGGAGACCATGCTGGTGGTGCCGTGGGGGACCACCGCCTTGGCGTAGCTGGTGATGCTCAGCTTGCTGCACTCGCTATGGATGTGGCCGTCAATCATGCCGGGGACCAGGTAACAGCCCTGGGCGTCGATGATCTCGGTGTCAGGCCCGATGTAGGCCTCCACGTCGCCCACCCCGGCGATCATGTCGTTGTAGATGGCCACGTCCGCGGGGTAGATCTCGCTGGACATGACGTTGACCAGCTGGCCGCCGCGGATGACCTTGTGGGCGGGAACCTTGGCCCGGCCCGCCCGGATGCGTTCCTTCAGCTCGGGGATGCTTCTCTCCACAATAAAATCCTCCTTGTCGTGGTTTGGGAAAAAATCTGCGCCCGCAGGGGCTTGGGCGGTCCGGCAGGCGCAGTTCGGAGATCGGTCCTGATCTCCGCGATCATATAAACAGGGGATCTGTCCCTCTTATCATAACTTTTTTGGAATGAAATGTCAAGAACCGGCTGAATATTCTTGGGAAAGCGGGCGAAAATTTTTCCCTGGCGGCCCCGGTCCCGCCGGGAGGAAAATGTGCTGGAACATGCGGTCGAATGGTGGAAATGGGATAAAAATGTCGATTTAAGTTGAATTATCACGAATTTTGTGATATACCTAGAATCGGAATCCCAGATCTGACGGACCGGCTCATATTCTGAGAAAGGAGAGAGTGAAATATGGGGATTAGAATGGGACGATGGGGACAGGCCGCCGCGGCGCTCCTGCTGCTGGCCGTGTGTGCAGTGTGGACCCCTGTATGGGCTGCGGAGCGGCTGGACTCCGGCGGGCGGGAGGGGGTATACGCCGTCTCCGAGGACGCCGCCCTCCGGACTGTAGAGGGGGAGAAGTGTACCTGCGCGTATCTGTGCGTGTGGTTCTGGGGAGATTACATCCATATAAACCCGGACTGTCCGGTTTGCAGCCGGGCGGAGGAGCACCAGCTGGATATTACAAACTACGACCCGGAGCACCCGGAGACCTACCTGTGCCAGGGGCATCAGCCTGTCCTGCCGGGGAACGACCCGGAGTGCCGGCACAATGGCGCGCAGCTGGGCAGCTGGCTCCCCGGTCTGGAGGACCCGGAGCTGGTTCCCGCCACCTGCAAATACCCCGCCTCCGCCGCACCGCCCATCCAGTGCTGGGGCTGTGGGGCGAAGTGGCTGTGGAAGCTGGACACAGACAGCAGTCCCGACCCGGACGCCCATCTTTGGGACCCCTCCGCGCCTGGACAGACCACCGCCCCCACCTGCACCCAGGACGGCAGTCTGACCCGGCTCTGCCTGCTGTGCGGGGAGGTGAGCGCCCCCATTCCCGCCCTGGGGCACAGCTGGGCGGACCAGGTCTGTACCGTCTGCGGGGCTTATGATTTTCTGACAAACAAGGTCACCTATATTCCTTCCGCGCCCAATCCGAGCCTGCGCCGGACCGTTCCCGACACTTCTGATGGGATACTGACCGACGCGGTGTACGGGGACGCGGAGGATTTTTGTGTCATCACCTACACCATCCCGGAGGACTACCGCGGAAAAACCGTCCAGGTCAACGCCGCCGGAGAGGTGAGCCGTGCCTTTGCCCGCCTGCTGTCCGGCGGGGATCAGGCCGGTCCGGTCTATCTCCGTGTTGTCAACCGGTCTGGTCAGGCGTTTTCCTATGAGAAGGGGAGCTTTGTGCTCCAGAGTCCAGGCAGCGCCGCCCGTGGACCGGCCTGGGCCTTTGACGGGAGCGCCCTGTCGGAGGAGGATATCCCCTTCCGGAGTGCGAACGGGGCGCTGGAGTACCTGTTTGAGGTGGGGAAGGGCCAGCTCACCGGGGAACAGCTGACCGATGAGGCGGTGGGGAGGAGGCTGGTCCAGCGGGGCTATGAGAACGGGGTGCTGGATCTCCACCGGTTTTATCTGGACTACTACAACAATTTTTACAGCGAAGCGTTCGGCGGGGCGCTGTGGAGCAGTCTGAGTCAGGTCCCGGACAGCCTGCTCTTCCGTCAGGGGGAGGGCATCTTCGGCGGGACCGGTTCCGGCGTCCGGGAGAGCGACCCCGAGGTGGCGGGGGTGGGCTACAGCTGCCTGTATACCCGCCTCCTCAGCGTGGTCCCGGAGAGCGGAGAGACCCCGGGGGAGCTGGGAGAGTTCGCCATCGGGGAGTACATGAGAGGGGCGTGTTCCTTTGAGGACGCGGCGGGGCTGTGCTGGGGGGCGCTGGCCGCCGGGGAGTCCGAGGGCACGCTGTCCGGTATGACTCTGTACCTCAGCGGCGGGGTCAATGAGTTTTATCGGGATATGCCGTGGGGGGTGGAGGTGGCCTTTTCGCTCCGGGAGAAGGATGTGTCTTCGCCGGAGATACCCGACCTGCCGGAGATACCCGGCCTGCCGGAGGACCCAGGCCTGCCGGAGGAGCCGGAGCGGCCCGGTGTAGCCGGTACGGGCAGCCTGACCGTCATCAAGGAGGTGCAGGGCGGGGCCGGCGCGGCGGCGGAGCGGGTGTACACCTTTGACATCGTCTCTCCCGCAGGCCGCACGGAGACCGTGACCATCACCGGGGCGGGCAGCAGAACGGTAGAGGGGCTGGAGCCGGGGATGTATTTTGTCACCGAGCGGAACGCCTCCCTGAACGGTTTCCGGTGGAGCGTGTCCGGGGAGGGCTTTGTGCAGGTGGAGGCGGGGAGCTTGCGTGAGATCACCATCACCAACACCTACCGCGCCGATGGACCCGAACCCGGCCCGGAGGAGACGCCCGGCCCTGGACCGGGAGGGGAAAACAAGCCCAGTCCCGGTCCTGGGGGGGAAACCAAGCCCGGCCCTGGACCAGATGGAGGAAGTGGTTCCGGGTCCGGAGGGGGAACCGCGCCTGACCTGGGAGAGCGCCCCGGCCCGGGATTGAAAGAGGAATTGGAAGAGAAGCCGGTCCTCCAGCGCCCGGAGATCCCGCCGGAGCACCTGCCGCCTGGACTTGTGGGTCCGCCGGAAGGGGCGCTTCCCCCAAAAGAAGGGCAGGAGCTTCCGGAGGAGGAATCCACAGAAGTCCTGCCGGATGAGCCGCCCGCTCCGTCCCAAAGGGAGGACGTTCCTAAAGAGGAGGCAGGGGAGAAGGACGGACTGCCTGCGGAGGGGGCTGCGTTCCAGGAGGACGGTTCTGTGGAGGGGGCGGTCCTGGCCCGCGTGCCCGAGACAGGGGACGGCGCGCTGATGTGGTGGACTGCCGCGCTGATCTCCGCCGCCGCTCTGGCCGCCGTTTTGGGGTTCAAGAGGGGCGGCAGAGCCGGGCCAGAGCCTCCCGGTCCAGAAGGGTCACGCTCCGGTAGCCCAGTTCTACCCACCCCCGCTTGGCGAAGCCGTTGAGAATGCGGCTCACCGTCACCCGGCTGGCGGAGACGGCGGCGGCGATGTCGTCCTGGGTACAGCAGGCGGGCCCGCCGTCGGAGGAGAGGGTGAGCAGGCAGTCCGCCACCCGCCACTGGGCCGGACGGAAGGCCATCTGGTCCACCTGCCGGGAGAGCAGGCGCACCGTCCGGGCCAGGTATTTGGTCATGGACAGGGCCAGCTCCGGGTCCTGCGAGAAGGCCAGCGCCACCAGCTCCCGGTCAATGGGGACGATTTCGCAGGCGGTCAGGGCCACCGCCGAGGAGACCCGAGGCAGTCCGTCAAAAAAGGCGGCCTCCCCGAAGAGGTTCCCCGCGCTGTAGATGTGCAGCACCCGCGACCCCCCGTCCTCCGACTGGATGAAGCTCTTGACCCGCCCCGACTTGAGAAAATAGAAGCAGGTGGCCTGGGTGTCCTGCAAATAGATGAGGTATCCGGCGGAGCAGCGCACCGGGGGCCGGTTTTGGGCGAAGGGCTCCCAGATCCCGGCGGGAAAGTCCAGCTCGTGGTTCATGTTCCTGCCCCCGCCAGCGCCTTCACCATCTCCAGCAATGGGGTGTAGGGAGGGAAGCGCTCCGCCAGCGGACGGCCATCCGGTCCCTTCCGGTACAAAAAGTCGCTCATCGTATGGAGGACGCAGTCAATGTGGAGGATGTCAGTCTGACGCCCCCAAAAGCTTTTGTGGGTTTTGGGGGCCGGAAGCTCCTCCAGGACCGCCTCATCCCGAAGCAGATAGCCCGAGGTGCTCATTTCCAAAAAGCCGGCCAGGATATCCTCCGCCCAGACGGCCCAGACAGCCCCGCTGACACCGGGCACATAGTCCGCCGCCTTGTCCAGCAGGAGGCCGACGGTGAGCGGGGAATCCACCGTCTCCGTTCGAGTGTTGGGGGCGTTGACATCGTCCCCCATGCAGACGCTGCTCCGGGTCCAGATGAGCTTCATCAGAAAAACCCTCCAGAAAGAAAAGATGCTGGAATTATATCATACGTTACATTCTTTTGACAAGCCCTGTGGTAGAATCCTCTCAACAAGCCGCAAGGAGGTAGTTTTTTATGGGAATGACCATGACACAGAAGATTTTAGCCAAACACGCCGGGCTGGAGTCGGTGGAGCCGGGACAGCTCATTGAGGCGAAGCTGGACCTGGTGCTGGGCAACGACATCACCACCCCGGTGGCCATCACCGAGTTTGAGAAGGCGGGCTTTACCCGGGTGTTCGACCGGGACCGCATCGCCATCGTGCTGGACCACTACACCCCGTGTAAGGATATCAAGTCCGCCCAGCTGTGCAAGCAGGCCCGGGAGTTTGCTCAGAAGCACGCAATCACGAATTTTTTTGACGTGGGACAGATGGGGGTGGAGCACGCCCTCCTGCCGGAGAAGGGGCTGTGCGCCCCCGGGGAGGTCATCATCGGCGCCGACTCCCACACCTGCACCTATGGGGCGCTGGGGGCTTTCTCCACCGGGGTGGGCTCCACCGACATGGCGGCGGGGATGGCCACGGGCCGGCTGTGGTTCAAGGTCCCCTCCGCCATCAAGGTCACCCTGAAGGGGAAGCTCCAGCCCCACGTGTCGGGCAAGGACGTAATCCTCCACCTGATTGGGGCGATCGGGGTGGACGGGGCGCTGTACCAGTCTCTGGAGTTCGCCGGGGAGGGGGTCTCCAGCCTGACCATGGACGACCGCTTCACCATCTCCAACATGGCCATCGAGGCGGGGGGCAAAAACGGTGTCTTCCCGGTGGACGAGAAGACAATGGAGTACATCAACGGCCGGGTGAACCGCCCCTGTGAGGCATTCTCCGCCGACCCGGACGCGGTCTATGCCCGGGAGGTGGTCATCGACCTGAACACCCTGGAGCCCACGGTGGCCCTGCCCCATCTGCCGGAGAATACAAAAGTGGTCAGCGAGGTGGCCGGGACCCCCATCCACCAGGTGGTCATCGGCTCGTGTACCAATGGGCGGATTGGGGATCTGCGCATCGCCGCCGCCATCCTCAAGGGCAAGAAGGTGGCCCCCGGCGTGCGCTGCGTGGTCATCCCCGCCACCCAGGCCATCACCCTCCAGGCCATGGAGGAGGGGCTCATCCAGACCTTCATCGAGGCGGGCGCGGCGGTCTCCACCCCCACCTGCGGCCCCTGCCTGGGAGGACATATGGGCGTGATGGCGGAGGGGGAGCGCACTGTCTCCACCACCAACCGCAATTTCGTGGGCCGGATGGGGCACACTACGTCGGAAATCATCCTGGCCTCCCCCGCCGTGGCCGCCGCGTCCGCGGTCGCTGGGTGTGTGGCGGACCCCAGGGGATAATTCGGGGGAGCTCTTCCTGTTTCTTGGAAGAAAGAGGAAGCGAAAAAGAACTTCGGAACAGAATGGGAGGGTATCAAGTGGCAGATTTGATGGAGGACATTGTGACCACCGCCCAGAACTTTGTCCAGAACATGCAGCAGTATTATGAAACTCCGTTGGACTACTCCTTTGAGAGCTTGGCGGAGGTGGACGAGATGCTGGGCGGGCTGGGCAAGCGGCGGGAGGAGTTCCGGGAGGAGGGCTTTTTTGACCTCTACTCCATGACGGGCTGTTACGTCTTCGAGGTGGCCCGCCGGAACTTCGGAGGAGAGTATTTCTGGATCGAGGAGGAACAGCAGCCCATCCTGGTGGCGGGGCAGCCGGATTTCTCGGTCAGCATCCGGGCCTGGGAGAAGGTCAAGGAGCGCATGGTCAACGGGCCCGCAGACAACATCGCCTTCTATATCGCGGGCTATCAGGAGCACATTGAGAAGGGAAAAAAGCAGAAGGGCTACCATGTGACCATTGTGTGACCCAAGAAAGGAATGGATTTTGTATGAAGGTTTATAAATATGGAGCAAATGTGGATACCGATGTAATTATCCCGGCGCGGCACTTGAACGACCCCTCCCCGGCGGCGCTGGCCAGCCACTGCATGGAGGACATCGACCCCGACTTTGCGTCCACTGTGGCGGAAGGGGACATCATTGTGGCCGGCCCCAACTTCGGCTGCGGCTCCAGCCGGGAGCACGCCCCCCTGGCCATCAAGTCCTGCGGGGTGAAGTGCGTCATCGCCCCCTCCTTCGCCCGTATCTTCTACCGCAACGCCATCAACATCGGCTTTCCCATCGTGGAGTGCCCCCAGGCGGCGGAGGAGATCCAGGCCGGGGACCAGGTGGAGGTGGAGTTCTCCACAGGCGTTATCACCGATGTGACCACGGGGAAGACGTATCAGGCCGCTCCCTTCCCCGAGTTCATCGAGGGCATCATCCAGAGCGGCGGTTTGCTTAACTCCTTGAAGGAGAGAGGGCGGGGGAAATGAAAACACCCAGACAAACTCCACTGGCCTTTGAACCGGGGGAGAAGGCGGTTTTCCTGGGGATTGACGAAGCCGCTGTCCGGGCGCGGGTTGCGCTGGCGGAGATACCGTTGAGCTGTACCCTGGAGGGGGACGGCCAGTCCCTCTGCGCGCAGGTCCGGGATACCGCGGTGCGGGAGGAGCTGAAAAGTCTGTCCTGCGTTTTCCCGGGGGACGCGGTCACAGTCCAGGCCCTGGTGGAAGCGTTGGAGCCGCTTGGATTTTCCTGTGAGCTCCGGCAAGACATTCTGGAGGAAAACCGCCTGATCCGCCTGCGGTTCCAGAAGATGCAGTCCATCGTCATCCGCATGGACTCCCGAAAGATGGACAATCCGGACTTGGATATCCGCTACACCCTGCCCGACCGCATCGAGGAGTGGTCCCAGGGGGCGGTGCAGGACAACGGCTATGACTATGTGGACGAGGAGGGCCATATCCTGGCGGTCTGGCTAAAGACCGAGGACGCGGAGGGTTGGTGGCCCAAGATTTTGGAGCTTCTGAAGACCGAGAAGTTCGAGGACAACGACCTGTCCCGGTCCGCCCAGGTACTGGTCTCCGAAAAGCCCAACGCGGAGCTGGACCAGTGCCGCCAGGTCTGGCCGGAGTGAGAAAATGGGAGAAGTCATGGAAGACAGGGAACTGATTCAGCTGGTGCTGGACTTCGCCCGGGAAATGAATGACTTGGAG
>JAAWSG010000042.1 GCA_022801435.1 Lawsonibacter sp. | reverse complement strand
AGGCCCTTCTTCACGTGGTCCTTGCCGTTCATGCCCAGCTTGGCGGTGCAGCCGCCGGCGGTGACGATGACATTTTTATAGGCGCCGGAGGCCACCAGAGCAGCCGCCTCCACCATGGCGTGGGCGGGGCCGGCGCAGAAGCCGCGGGTGTCCGAGCCGGTGGCGGCGGACAGGCCGGCGATCTCCGCGGCAGCCTTGGCGAAGTTGCCGCCGCCCCGCTGGTTCATGTCGCCGCAGGCCTCCTCGCAGCAGTCGATGACGTACTCGATCTCGTCCTTCTCCAGGCCGGAGTTCTTCACGGCAGTGAGCAGGGCCAGCACGGAGGAGGCCTTGGACACGATATCCTCGTGGATGACGTGGGCGGAGAGGTTCACATCAATGTCGTGAGCGCGCTTGACACAGCCCACCAGCTTGCCCATGTGGTACAGGCCCTCGGCGTGCTCCTCGTTGACCAGCTTGTCGATCTCCTCCTGGGCGGTCTGCTCGGCGGGGATACGGGCCATGATGGAATCGTCAATGATGGGGTTGGCGGCCAGGGCGGCGCGGCTGGCGTCCACAAAGCCCTGCTCCAGCTTCACCAGGTCAAACACGTCGCAGGCCTGCATCAGCAGCAGGAACTCCTCCTGGGGCATCATCTGACCCAGGTGGCCATAGCGCTCCGCCACATCGCACTCCTTGTCGCACCAGGGCTGGGGCACGGCGGCCAGGTCATCGGGGGTCTTGTTGCCGATGTAGACCTGGTTGGGCCAGTAGCGCAGGACCTGGTCAAAGGTGCGGATATGGCTGGGCAGCTCCTTGAGGTAGTCACCGTCGGGGTTGACGATGCGCTCGGTGGTCTGGGTGGTGCCGTTGTGGAGCACCATGTCGGGGGTGTGGACCAGAATATATCCGGTACCCTTGATTACGCTTTTCATGACGAAATCACAGCCTTTCTCATTTTTTCAGGGTTGACCGCTATAGATCAACCCGGCGGCCCACGCCGCGCTCATTTACAGCGATCAAAAACAGAGCGGAAGGGCGGCGGCCTTTCGACCGCCGCCCCATAGGCTCAGCCTATTAGCCCAAGTACTTGCAGTATTCGTCGCGGATGCCGCTCATCTCACTGATGATGTCATCCACATCCAGAACCATCTCCATCATGGAGACCTGCTCGTCATAGACGGCTTCGTCAAACTCAGCCTTAACTTCGGGCTCGCACACATGGTAAACCGTGAGTCCCAACGAGACTCCTGTCAACGGACCGGCATAGGTCGGGTCACCGGCGGTGACCGTCTCAGCCGCAAGGCCGGAGGCCTCGCCCTCCGCAGCGCCCAAAAGAACCACAATGTTCTCGGGACCGTACTGCTCGGCGAATTCCTTGACCCGCTTCTGATTTTCCAGATCCATTGCACCAGCGGCCGTTCAGACGAAGCACTCCGTCGAGGAAAACACGACTTCAGCGCCAGCTGTCTTTGCGCACTCTTCGATGGCCATGCCAGGCACGCCGTCGCGGTCGCCAATGATGATGACTTTCTTACCAGCCAGGATGCTCATGCTCTTCTTCCTCCTTTTTTACAGATTTTTTATAGATACTCCCGGAGGAGGATCTAACAGTGGGGTCCGAGAGGGGGATCAGGCGTACTTCTTAATCATAGCCTCCACATTCTCGGGGGTGGCGTCATCCTTGACGCAGGAGTCGATCATCTCGCCGTTCTCATAGATGGCGATGACCGGCAGGCCCAGAATCTTCTGGCTGATGGCCAGGCGGCGGGCCTTGGTGGTGTTCAGAGCACAGAATTTGATCTTGTCCCCATAGGTCTCAGCATAGGCGTGGACGTGGGGCATGAGGGCGGCGCAGGGCACGCAGCCGTCGCCGTAGAAGTCCACCAGGATCTTGCCCTCGGCCTTGAGGACCTCCGCCTCAAAGGTATTTTTATCCAGTTCCAGCATAGTAAATTCCTCCTGTTTTTCTGTTCACTGCACGCGCTCCGGGGCCCGGAGGCGCGCCGCTTATTTAGTGGTTGCTGACATAGTGCTCGGCCTGCATGGCGGCAATGGCGCCGTCTGCGGCGGCCGTGACCACCTGGCGCAGGCTCTTCACACGGATATCACCCGCGGCGAAGACGCCGGGGATGTTGGTGTGCATGTTGTCGTCGGTCTTAATGTAACCGCCCTCCATGTCCAGCATACCCTCGAACAGGCTGGAATTGGGGTTGTAGCCGATGAAGCCGAACAGGCCAAAGATGCCATCATCCTCATCCGCCTCGACCTTGGTCAGCTCGCCGGTCTTCACATTCTTTACGACCATGGAACTGAGCAGCTCGTCACCGTCCACAGAGACGACCACGCTGTCCCACATGAAAGCGATCTTGGGGTTGGCGAAGGCCTTCTCCTGGATGGACTTGGCAGCCCTCAGCTCGTCCCGGCGGTGGATAATGGTCACCTTGCGGGCGAACTTGGTCAGGTACATGGCCTCCTCCACGGCGCTGTCGCCGCCGCCCACCACGTAGACCTCGAAGTCCTCAAAGAAGGCCGCGTCACAGGTGGCGCAGAAAGAGATGCCCTTGCCGGTAAATTTCCCCTCGTTCTCGCAGCCGATGGGCTTGGGGAACGCGCCGGTGGCGATGATGACCGTCTTGGCCTGATACTCGCCCTTGACGCCCACCAGAGTTTTGATCTCACCATTGAGATCCGCGCTCTTAATCATATCGGCGCAGCGCTCGGCGCCGAACTTCTTGGCCTGCTCGGTCATGCGGGCGATGAGGCTGGGGCCGCTCTCGCCCTCCACCATCTGGCCGGGATAGTTCTCGATCTCGTCGGTGATGGCGATCTGGCCGCCGTCCTGGCCCTTCTCGATGATGAGGGTGCTCAGACGGCTGCGCCCGGCGTACAGGCCGGCGGTCAGCCCGGCTGGGCCGCCGCCCAGGATGATTACGTCATATACCTTGCCCATATTCTGATGCTCCTATTTTCGGAATTTGAATATCCGGCGGGAGGCTCCGTGGCCGAAGCCTCCGCCGGGGAATTCACCAGTCCGGGATCAGACCTCGAAGATGGTCTGGTCTTCGACCTCGGTGGTCAGGGCCTCCAGGGCGCGCTCCACCAGCTTGCGGCGGATGGCCTTCTCCTCTTCCATGGAGAGAGCGGGGTTGCCCAGGGGGTGGGGAATAGCGATTGTGGGGACGATACGGTTGGCGCCAACCGTCATGGAGATGGGGGTGACGGTACACATATGCACCACGGGGATGCCGGCACGCTCAATCTCTTTTACCATCGTTGCACCGCAACGTGTGCAGGTCCCTCACGTGCTGGTCATAATGACGGCATGAACACCGGCCTCAAGGAGCTTCTGAGCGTACTCAGCAGCAAAGGCTTTCGCGGAGGCCACGGCGGTGCCGTTGCCCACGGTGGTATAGAACAGGTTGTGCAGCTTGCCGATCTTGCCCTCTTTCTCCATCTCCCGCAGGATATCCACAGGCAGGACGCGGTCGGCGTCGGCGTTGGCGTACACCGGGTCATAGCCGCCGTGGGCGGTCTCGTAGGTCTCGGCGGTCAGGTCGTCCACACCGGTGATGTCATACTCGCCGTAGTGGGAGGCGGAGGAGGACTCGATGTGGTCGGGGTTGCCCTTGGGGACGATTCCGCCGGAGGTACACAGGGCGATAGTGGCCTTGCTCAGGTCCTTGATGGCGGGATTGGGGGCCACGCGGTCGAAGGAGGGCATGGGATACTCGGTGGTGAAGGGCTTGTCGTTCAGCTTGGCGACCAGCATATTCACCGCGCGCTTGGCGCCGATCTCCTTCTCGAAGAAGTTGCGGCGGATGCCGTTGGGCATATAGCCCTCCTCGCAGGAGGCGCCCAGCTTCTCGCCCTTCATCATCTTCAGGGCCAGCTTGGCCATACCGGGGGCGGCCTTGCGCATACCGGCGGCGCTGTTGGTGGTGGCGAAGATCAAGACCTTGTTCTTCAGGTCTGCGCCGGGGTTCTCCTCGTACATACCGGTGAGGACGGGGATGCCCAGCTCCTCCTGCACGGCGTTGGCGATGGTGGCGCAGGCGTAGCCGTAGCGGCCGGCGTTAAAGGCGGGACCGGCGATGAAGAAGTCGGGCTTGATGTCCTTGACCCAGCCCAGGACCTTCTCTTTGGCGTCCGCCTCGTGCTCGGCGAAGTAGGAGTCGCCGCAGACGACGGTGCTGACGATCTCAGCCTCTCCCTTCCAGGCGGTATTGAACGCCTGACCGGGGCCGACGATGCCCTCCCGCAGCTCGGGAGCCACATGGGCCATCTCCTCGCCGCCGATGTTGGCGAAGAACTGGTTGATATAGTGGACTACTTTATAACTCATGGTTCGTACTTCCTCCTTTCTTTGGTTATCTGGCGCTGAGGCGGTTGAAGCCCATCTCGTTGGTGGCGCCGGTGATGACCTGGAGCTCGGCCTCGATGGTGCCGTCGGGACGCAGGGACCCAGCATGGCCGCCGGCAATCACGTCCACATAGTCCAGGGTGCCGATCACCTTGTCCATCTTGGGCAGGATGATGACCTCATTGGCGTTGCCGCCGGTGACCACGGCGTCCGCCAGGGGGTCGGCGTCCGCCAGGGACTGGCTCTTGCCGTCCTGTCCGGCGTACTCGTCGGTGATGATGGTGGTCTTCACGCCCTGAAGCTCAATCTTCTTGGTGTTCATGATCAGGTCGGTATCGGGGTTTCCAAAACCTTCCTGAGAGACAATCGCGCCGTCCAGGTCCAGCAGCCGGCACAGCTTGGCCGTCCAGTCGGAGGAGCGCTGCTTGTCCGCCAGATAGACGTTCTCATTGGTGATGATGTTGCACACATAGTTCAGGGTCTTGCCGTGGGCCGCGAACAGGCTGGCCACCACAGGGTTGTTCAGGTGGTGATAGGTGGTGTTCTTGTCGCAGGCGGACACGCAGTTGCCGCTGAGGATGGCGCCGTCCATGGTCTCGGTGGGGTACAGGATGGTGGTCAGGGACCGCTTGGCGTCCACACCGTAGACATAGGTGTCGTGGAGCAGGCCCTGGCTCTGGAGCATGTGGACATAGGCCACACGGGGCAGGTTGGGGTACTTCTCAATCCCCTCCTTGATGCCCAGGGTCTCAAACTCCTGCGTCTCATCGGGGGTCAGATTGCGGGCCAGCTCACCGATGAAGGTGGCCGCGCGCAGGCCGGCGATGCGCACCGCGTGCTCATACTCGTGCTTGTGCTCCTGGTAGTTGTCCACAGGCTCGCAGACCACTACGAAGTTGTTCAGCTTGGAGAACGGGGTGTAGTCCGCGCCGGGGCCGGACATGTCAATGATGCCCTCCTGGAAGCCGACAATCTTGCCTGCGGTGACGACCGCCATGCCCCGCAGGACATGGGTCTTGCCGCTGCCCACCGTATCCACCTTGCTGATGACGCCGGGGAACACGCCGCCGGGGCCCTCCACCTTGACCCGGGGCTCGATCACGTCCTTGACCGGAGTGATGCGGACGCTCTCGCCGGGCCGGGCCACATCGAAGCTGAACTCCTTGACCCAGGCCTTTACGTCGTCATCCTCGTACATAAAAGCCTTGACCGCCTCGGGGTCCACATACAGCGTGCCGTTTTCGACCTTGCATTCCTTTGAAAACTGGATGTCGTTAATCTGGGTAAACCCCAGTTCCAATTTCAAAGTGAACACCTCCTTCTTTCGTTATGATTGGGTTTTCTGGGCGCTGAGGTTACTGATACCCGCCGCAGCGTCAAAGTGGAGCGACCCCGCCAGCAGAGTATAGTCGATGAGTTGGAAGTCGGACAGGATGCGCTCGTTCAGCTCCCAGCCGATGGGGGTGAACTTGTCATGCACCGCAATGGCGTTGGCCATGATCTCCCCCATCTGCGCGTTGAAGCCGTGAGGCTCCACCGAGACCACCACCGATTTATACGGCGTCTCGTTGGGCTTCACGCTGCCGGCCAGGGGGTGGGTGTACAGGGTGTGTCCCTCATACACCATATTCCGGGCCAGCACCAGCACCTGACGGAAGCTCAGCTCAGGCAGGAAACGGATGGTAAACTCTCCCTTCCCCTCCATGCACCGGGGGACCAAGGGGTTGTTGGTCAGGATCAGATGATCCCGCGGGCTTCCCTCCAGCGCCATGGCCTCTTCCTCCTTCTTCCCGACCGCCTGTCCACAAAAACAAAAATAGAGCGGGCATGTCAAACCAAACCTGCCTCACTCTGTTCCAAACCTGAGAGATTCCCCACCTTCCGGCGGGTTGCTCCTTCGGCGCTTACGCTCTCCAGAGAGTTGTCAGTTTTCGGTCCTGCTGCCTGAGATATTCGGGTCTGGATTGGCTGCCCATCCCTTATTCCTTCGGCCCCGCCCTGTGCCTGTGCCAGGCGGATCTCCCGAAAACATCATCCAACTGCTGTATTCTGTTATGTTTGTGAACCGAGGCGATAAACCGTTCCGGTTTCTGATTTCATCATACGCCAAAAACCCAATTTTCACAAGCGAAAGTTGCAATCATAGAAAAAATCAATAGAGTTATTGGTATCGCCTTTTTCGATAAGTATTCATTCCCCTACCGCGGGTTCCCGTCCCTCCCCGTATTTCAGCACGTAATCGCAGAAAACCTGGGCAATGGGGGACAAAATACTGTTTTTGTGGCGCACCAGGTAGAGCTTGCGCCGGAGGCTGACATTGTCAAAGTTGAAGGACAGCAGCCGTTGGAACTGGCAGTAGTCCCGGCTGGCGCTCTGGGAGATCATCGAGATTCCCAGCCCCTCGCTGACCATCTGCTTAATGCTCTCAGTGGAGCGCACCTCCACGGCGGTGTTGATCTTGTCCACATCCACCCCCATCTCCCGAAGAAAGTTCTCGGTCTCGATGCGGGTACCGCTCCCCTCCTCCCGGCGGATAAAGGTCTCGTTCATCAGCTGGCGGATGGGGAAGCCGGTGGACAGATAGGCCCGGTAGCGGGGAGTGTTTGGCGTAATGACCACCAGGCGGTCCTCAGCGAAGACGTCGTAGGTACACTTGCTGGAGGGGATGGCCGTCCCGGTAAAGCCCAGGTCCACCTTTCGGGAGAGCACCTGCTCCGCCACCTCCGCGCTGTCCAGCGCCTCCACGCTGAAGCTGATGTCCGGGTGGAGGTTCCGAAAACCCTGGATCAGCCTGGGCAGGTAGTACTGCCCCGGAATGCTGGAGGCGGCGATACGCACCGTGCCCCGCATCTCCTTGGCGAAGGACTCCACCGCCTGCACCGCCTCAGTCCGGAGGGCCAGGATCTTTTCCGCGTACTCGTACAGCAGCTTGCCCGCGTCGGAAAGAAAGACCTCTTTTGTGGTGCGCACCAGCAGCTGGACCCGCAGCTTCCGCTCCAGGGAGGCCACATGGGCGCTGATGGTTGGCTGGGTCAGGTACAGCGCCTGGGCCGCCCGGGAAAAGCTGCCCTTTTTGACGACATAACAAAACGCCTCCAGTTCTCTCATGTCGATATCTGCCATAATATCCGACATAGCACACCCCCTGCTGTATTGCTTTTTTTCAGAGGAACAAAGCCGGCGGCGCGGCTCACCCGTGCCGCCGGCTCTGGCGGGAGTATGTGGGAATCGAACCCACCTAAGAGGCTCCTCACCCCTATCACTGGTTTTGAAGACCAGGAGGCACACCAGCACCCATCTACCCCCACATACCGTCTTATCATAACACGGTTTTCCCGTTTTGGCAACCGTTTTCTGCAAAATTATTTTTTTCCCCGTCTCCCTCCAGCTCGGGGAAGCCCAGCCCCATACGGCGCAGGTCCCCCTCCTTTTTCAGGATTTTGTTCTTGTCAAAATATTCCAGCACCGCCAGGGCGTACTTCCGGGAGGTGGACAGCATATCCCGAAATTCCGCCAGGGTAAGGGTCTCGCTGCGCTCCATATGGGCCCGGGTCTGTTGGCAAATTTCCCGGTAAACCGACGGGTGGACGCACAGCTGGGGGGTGAGCATGACCAGCTCCCCGCTGGAGACCAGGCTCTCCACCACCTGCCGGCAGTCGGTCTGCTCGTTGGGGGTGAAGCCGGCGTACATCTCGTCCAGCCCGGGGGCCTCCAGTCCCGCCTGGCTGTACTGCTTGAGCAGCCGCTCCCGGATAGACCTCTGCCGCTTGGTCAGCTGCACCGAGAAATCGGCCAGGGCGTACCGGCCGGCCACGGTTTTCAGCTTCCCCTCGTGGACCAGCTCGGCCAGGATGGCGTCCGCCACCGTCTGTTCGGCGTTCCGCATCAGCTTCTGCCGCAGCTCGGCCACCTTCATCCCGGCGTGGAGGGGATTTGTTTTATGGTACTGCTCCAGCAAAGCGCGGCAGCCCTCCCACAGGCTGTCCAGCACCCCCAGGGCCAGATACCGGCCGGGCAGGGGCTCCAGCAGTTTTCCCGCGGCGCACAGGCCGTCCAGGGCCCGGCCCAGCTCCTCCCGGTCCATGTTCAGCTGCACCGCCAGCTTGTCCAGGGAGGGCAGGGCGGTCCCCCCCTCCGCCGCGGCCTGGATGAGCTTCTGGTCCCCGGAGCCGCTCTCCTTGATGGCCAGGGCCTCCAGCACCGCCTGGTCCCCCGCCTTGTGCCGCCGGGGGTCGTCGTCCAGCACCACCCCGCCGCCGATGGTCTCCAGGGGGGAGTAGAACCGCACCACGAACCGGTCCCCCGGCTTGGCGGCCAGCTCCTCGGTCATGCGCAGCTGGGCGTAGCAGCTCTCCCCGGGCCGGAGCTGCTCCCGGTCCAGCAGCACCACCTTGCACAGCCGCACCGACGCGCCGTGGTACAGGTGGACCTGGGAGCCGGTGAGGATAATCCGCCGGGAGTTTTTTACATTGTTCAGCCGCACGTCCAGCATCCGGGACACCCGGACCGTCTTGGGGGCGGCCACCGTGTCCCCTCGCTCCAGCTCGGCCTTTTTCACCCCCGCCAGGTTCACCGCCACCCGCTGTCCGGCGTAGGCGGTATCCACATCCTTTCCGTGGACCTGGAGGTTGCGCACCCGGACCGGGAGCAGGCCGGGCAGAATTTCCGCCGGGTCCCCCACCGCCACCGCCCCCTCGATGAGGGTCCCGGTGACCACCGTGCCGAAACCGTCCACCGAAAACACCCGGTCGATGGGCAGCCGGAAGGGGGTGCGCAGGTTTTTCTCCCCCACCCCCCGCACCAGTCCGGCCAGGGCCTGGCGCAGCTCGGGGATGCCCTGCCCGGTGTAGGCGGACACCTGGAAGACGGGTTTTCCCTCCAAAAAGGTTCCGGCCACCCGGCTGGCGATGTCCTCCCGAATCATCTCCACCCACTCGGGCTCCACCATGTCGCACTTGGTGATGACTACCAGCCCCTCCCGGATGCCCAGCAGGGTGAGGATCTCCAGGTGCTCCACCGTCTGAGGCATGAAGCCCTCATCGGCGGCCACCACCAGCATGGCCAGGTCGATGCCCCCCGCCCCGGCCAGCATATTTTTAATAAACTTCTCGTGGCCGGGCACGTCCACAATCCCCGCCTGAAGGCCGTCCTCAAAATCCAGATGGGCGAAGCCCAGCTCGATGGTGATGCCCCGTTTTTTCTCCTCCGCCAGGCGGTCGGTGTCGATCCCCGTCAGGGCCTTGACCAGCAGGGTTTTGCCGTGGTCCACATGGCCCGCGGTGCCGATGATTACATGCTTCATGCCAGCGCCTCCACAGCGGCCTGGACCAGGAGTCCGAACTCCTCCTCGTCCAGGGTCCGCACATCCAGCAGGTAGGTCTCATGGGCGATGCGGCCGATGACAGGCAGCTCCCGCCTCCGGAGCCGCGCCTCCAAACCGTCGGGGGTCAGTTTTCCTGGGTCCATCGCCACCGCCCAGGAGGGCATGGTCTGGCCGGGAACCGAGCCTCCCCCCACCTGGCTCTCGGCGCGGACCACCCGGGCGGAGACCCCCGCCTCCTCCAGCTTCTGGCAGAGCAGGCCGGCCCGGGCCCGCAGCGCCTCCTGGGAGACCGCCAGCATCCCCAGGGTGGGGATCTCCTCCAGCGCCAGACTGGGGTCGGTGTAGCTGAACAGGGTCTCCCGCAGGGCGGCCAGGGTCATTTTGTCCACCCGCACCGCCCGGGCCAGGGGGTGGGCCTTGAAGCGGTCGATATACTCCTTTTTGCCGATGATGATGCCCGCCTGGGGTCCTCCCAGCAGCTTGTCCCCGCTGAAGGAGATGACATCCACCCCCGCCTGGACGCTGTGCTGGACGGTGGGCTCGTCCCGGAGGCCGAAGCGCTCCAGGTCCACCAGGGAGCCGCTGCCCAGGTCCTGGACCACGGGGAGGCCGTACCGCCGGCCCAGGTCCACCATCTCCTCCAGGGAGACCGACTGGGTAAAGCCCAACACCTTAAAATTGCTGGTGTGGACCTTGAGCAGAGCCCGGGTCTCGGGGGTGATGGCCCGCTCGTAGTCCTGGAGATGGGTTTTGTTGGTGGTCCCCACCTCTCGCAGGGCGCAGCCGCACTGGACCATGATATCGGGGATGCGGAAGGAGCCGCCGATCTCCACCAGTTCCCCCCGGGAGGTGATGACCTCTCCCCCCCGGCCCAGCTCGGACAGGATGAGGAGCACGGCGGCGGCGTTGTTGTTCACCACCATAGCGGCCTGCGCCCCGGTGACCTGGCACAGCAGGCCCTCCACATGACTGTGGCGGGAGCCTCTCTCCCCCCTGTCCACATCGTACTCCAGGGTGGAGTAGGCCCCCACCGCCGCGGCCCCCGCCGCGGCCCGCTTGGACAGGCAGGCCCGGCCCAGGTTGGTATGCAGGACCACCCCCGTCCCGTTGATGACCGGGCGCAGGGTGGACAGGGCCTCCCGCCGGGCTCTTTTCAGAATGGCGGAGCACAGCGCCTCCCGCCCGGGCAGCTGGGCGCAGGCCCCGGACCGCACCTGTGCCCGCAGGCCGTCCAGCTCCTGGCGCACCGACTCCCGTACCAGGGCGGCGGGCAGCGGGGAGCGGGCCAGCGCCTCCTCCCGCAGCAGCTCGTCCACCTTGGGGATGCCCCGCAGCAGGGTCTGATTCTCCTTCTCCATGGTCCAACACTCCTTGTCGTTCTTTGTCCCCTCAGCATACCACAATGTTCCCGAGGGAGCGGTTCTGTCTGTCGGGGCATCACACGTCGTGCCCCTGCATTTGGCGGGTCATGGCAGGTGTCCCGTCTACCGGAACAGGCGGTTATCCTGACGGCTGGGGCGTCCGCCCTGTCCGTCGATGCCGATGTCGATCCCCGAGGTGCGTTCGCTGGGCTGGATAATGACGGTGGTGCGGGGGTCGCTGAACTCCAGGAAGTAGGACTCCCCCGAGGCCTGTCCAATAAAATTCTTCCAGCTGAGCTGGGTGCGGAACTGGGGGTCCTCCTGGCCCACATAGAAGACAAAGGCGTCCGGGTCCACGCTGCACGGGGCGTTCAGGGCGATGGGGTTGCCGTCACACAGCAGGGCGCACTGGCCGGGGCCAATGAGGGTGGAGGTAAACAACCCCTTCTGGCTGATAATTCCGGCCCCCATGAAGCGCACACTGTACTGGCAGGACTCCGTGAAGGCCAAAATATTCTCGCTCTCCACGCTGACCCGCTCCCCCGGCCTCAGCTCCAAAATGACCACGTGCTGGGCCAGGTTGGCGAAGTAGCCCACCGCCTTCCCCCGGGGGGTCACCAGCATCAGGGGGAGGTTCTCTCCGGTCAGACGCCGGGTGATCTGCCCTATGATGGCGTTCCCCGCGCCGCGGCCCGGGCCCAGAAGCTCCTTGTCAAAATTCAGCTCCCCCTGGAAGCCGATCATGGCCCCCGCTTTGGTGTGAATGCGCTCGCTGTTGTCAAAGGTCACTTTTAAAGTCAGCTCATTGACCACTTCAAAATACGCCATTGTTCAACCCCCTGTCTCTCTTTGGGCCCGCGGTCAGACGCTCACCCCGTACCGCACGCACAGTCCGGCCAGGTCCTCCCCCGTTCCGTTTCCCACGGGGCTGAAGCGCCACTCGTTCTGATAGCGGTAGAGCTCCCCTACCACCATGCTGCACACGTTGCTGTAGTACTCGCTCAGCGGAAAGCGGACCAGCTCCCGCCGGGCGGACCGGTCCACCACCCGGATGTAGGCGTTGGCCACATTGCCGAAGTGGCGGCCCCGCTCCAGCGCCCCGTCGATGGTCACAATAAAGGTGATTTTTTGAACCCGCGGGTCCAGCCGCCCCAGGTCAACGCCCAGCGTCCGGTCGTCCCGGGGCCCGCCGCCTGGAGGCTCCAGAAGACGCACCGCGCCGTCCGGGCTGACCGGCTGGTTATAGAACACGAACCAGTCGTCCCCCAGCACCCTGCCGGTCTCCCCCAGAAGGAACGCCTCCACATCCAGGTCGTAGTCCTGTCCGCCGGGCCCCAGCTCCCAGCCCATGCCCACCTCCGCCTCCCGTAGGCCGCGGGAGAGCTGGGTCAGGGAAATTTTCTGTCCCTTTTTCAAAATGGTCCCACTGGCGGGCGGGTGGACCACGGCGGGTCTTTTTTGCACAGGCGCGGGGCTTGGCCTGGGCGCAGGGCTGGGTCTTGGCGCGGGCTGGGGGGGCCGGGCCTGGCTCTGCCTGGAGGCCGTCCTCCCCGCTAAGCCGGCGCAGACCGACTGGAGGCTCCCACCGCCCCTGCTCCGGTTCATCCCCTCCAGCTCGGAGGTATGTAGGGGCTTTTTGACATTCATCGGGATATTCATGAGAAACCTCCTCAGTCCGCCTCGCCGGCCTCCTCCGGGGCGGGTTCCAGCTTCTCCACCAGGGCCCACTCCACCCGCCGGTCGCACAGCTCCTCCACCTGGATGTGCAGACCCAGGGCGTCCACCACCGGCCTGCTCCCGTCCTCGGGGATCACCGACAGCTGGGAGAACACCAGCCCCCCCAGGGTGTCGTAGTCCCGCTCCTCGTCCTCGGACAGCTCCAGCTCCATAGCCTCCGCCAGCTCCTCCAGGTCGGCCGAGCCGGATACCCGCCAGCGGCCGTCCTCCAGGGGGATGATCTCCTGCTCCTCCTGGGGGTCGAACTCGTCATAGATGTTGCCCACCAGCTCCTCCAGCAGGTCCTCCAGCGTAACCAGGCCGCTGGTTCCGCCGTACTCGTCCACCACCAGGGCCATGTGGGTCTTTTTCCCCTGCATGTCCCGGAACAGCACATCGGCGGGAACGGTCTCCGGGACGAAGTAGGCCGGGCGGAGGAGTTCTCTCATAGGCTTCGGACAGGGGTCCCGGAAGCTGAGCAGATAGTCCCGGGTGGACAGCACCCCCACAATGTCGTCCACATCCTCCCCGCACACCGGGAAGCGGGACAGGCCGGACTGCCGGATGGTCTCCAGGATGACCTCCTCCTCTTCCTCCAGGGAGAGGGTGACCATGTCGGTGCGGTGGATCATCACGTCCTTGGCGGTCATATTGTCGAACTCGAAGACATTTTCGATCAGTTCCTTCTCGTTGCTCTGGATAGCGCCCGACTCCTCGCCCTTCTCCACGATGGCCATGATGTTGTCCTCGGACACCTGGTCAGCCCGGTGGAGCAGCCGCATCACGGGCCGCCACAGCAGCAGGACCCCATTCCCCAAAAAGCTGACCGCAAATAATATGGGCCATATTTGGTCCCCAGACACGGAAAATTCCCCCTTAAATTCCTTCAGTGATCCAAAATGGATTCAGACAGTATCATAACACAAAGCCTCCCCCCGCGCAAGTGCCGGACACAAATTGGGAGAAAAAAAGAATCGCAAGATTTTTGATGCAGAACCCGCCGGGCTGTGTTATAATGCAGTCAGACCGGCAAGAGGGAGGCGCTTGATATGACTCAGCCGTCTGAACGGCTCCATACCCATCTGCACGAACTGGCAGTCTTTGTCAAATGGCTGCTCTACGCCTGCGCCATCGGCATTCTGGTGGGGCTGGTGGCGGTGGCCTTCCATCTGGGGATCGACCTGGCCAAGGAGCTGCGGACCCTGTACCCCTGGCTCATCTGGTTCCTCCCCCTGGGGGGCGCGGCCATTGTGCTGCTCTACCGGGTGTGCGGGCTGGAAAAGGACCGGGGCACCAACCTGGTCCTCATCGCCGTGCGGGAGGCGGAGCGGATGAAGCTGCGCACCGCCCCCCTCATCTTCCTGTCCACCATCCTCACCCACCTGGTAGGGGGCTCCGCCGGACGGGAGGGGGCTGCGCTCCAGCTGGGGGCCGCACTGTCCGCAAATATCGGCCAAAAACTCCGGCTGGATCAGAAGGACAGCGGCGTGGTGGTGATGTGCGGCATGGCGGCGGCCTTCTCCGGGCTGTTCGGAACCCCCCTCACCGCCGCCATCTTCGCCATGGAGGTGGTGACGGTGGGGCGGATGTACTACGCCGCCCTGGTCCCCTGCCTGACCTCCTCCTTCACCGCCCTGCTCACCGCCCAGGTCTTCGGCCTCCACGGCAGCAAAACCGTCTATCCCCCGCCCCAGACCGTCCCCCTCTCCCCCCTCACCCTGCTCCAGGCCGCCGCTCTGGGGGTCCTGTGCGCCGTGCTCTCCGTCTGGTTCTGCAAGGCCATGCACGCCGCCCCCAAGCTGTACGCCCGGTTCTTCCCCGCCCCCCTCCTCCGGGCGACGGCGGGGGGAGCTCTGGTGCTGGCCCTCACCCTGCTGGTGGGCAGCTCCACCTACAACGGCGCGGGGGACCCGGTCATCCGCCGGCTGCTGGAGGGGGAGACCATCCCGGAAGCTTTCCTTCTGAAAATTCTCTTCACCGCCCTCACCCTGGGGGCGGGCTTCCGGGGGGGAGAGATCGTCCCCGTCCTCTTCACCGGCTGCGCCTTCGGGGTGTGGGCTGGCCCCCTGCTGGGACTGCCCCACAGCTTTTCCGGCGCTCTGGGCATGACCGCCACCTTCTGCGGCGCCACCAACTGCCCCCTGACCTCCCTGCTGCTGGCCTACGAGCTCTTCGGCGGGGAGAGCCTGACCCTCTACGCCCTGTGCTGCGGAGTGTCCTACATGCTGTCGGGCTACTACGGCCTGTACAGCGAGCAGAAGATCATCTACTCCAAATTCCAGACCAAGTGGATCGACCGCAAGGCCGACTGAGACACTAATTTTTGAAAAGGAGACTTTATTGATGACCACCTTCAACCACTTCAATTTCAATGTCCTGGACCTGGAAAAAAGCCTTGCTTTCTACAAGGAGGCCCTGAACCTGACCCCCGTGCGGGAGAAGACCGCGGAGGACGGCTCCTTCCGGCTGGTTTACCTGGGGGACGAGGCGGGCTCCCCCTTCACCCTGGAGCTGACCTGGCTCCGGGACCGGGGAGACAAGCCCTACAACCTGGGGGAGTGCGAGTTCCACCTGGCCTTCCTCACCAGCGAGTTCGACGCCCTGTACGAAAAGCACAAGGCCATGGGCTGCGTCTGCTTTGAGAACCCCGCCATGGGCATCTACTTCATCTCCGACCCGGACGGCTACTGGATTGAGCTGGTCCCTGAACGGAAATAAGAAAACCCCCTTGACTGAAAGCCTGCTTTCAGTGGTACAGTTGGGACATCACATTGTGAAGGAGGAAGCTCATGAACTACCGTACCTTGGGCCGCACCGGACTGAGGGTCAGCGAGATCGCCATGGGCTGCGAGGGCCTGGTGGGAAAAAGCCCGGAGGAGATCGCCGCCTTTGTGGACCGCATGGAGGCGGCAGGGGTCAACTGCATTGACCTCTACACCCCCAACCCGGAGGTGCGCGCCAGCTTGGGCCGGGCCCTGAAGGGGAGGCGGGACAGCTTTATTCTCCAGTCCCACCTGTGCTCCATCTGGGAGAAGGGTCAGTATCTGCGCACTCGGGACATTGCCAAGGTCAGGGCCGGGTTTGAGGAGATGCTCCGCCTGCTGGACACGGATTACATCGACATCGGCATGATCCACTACTCCGACGCCCTGTCCGACTGGCAGGAGATTGTCAACGGCCCCATCATGGCCTTCGCCAGAGCGCTGAAGGAGGCGGGGCGCATCCGCTGCATCGGCCTGTCCAGCCACAACCCGGAGGTGGGTCAGGCGGCGGTGGACAGCGGGCTGGTGGACGTGCTCATGTTCAGCGTCAACCCCTGCTACGACCTCCAGCCCGCCAACGAGGACATCGAGGAGCTGTGGGCGGAGAAAAATTACCAAAAACCCCTGGTCAACATGGACCCCCAGCGCCAGGCCCTCTACGAGAGCTGCCAGCGGCAGGGGGTGGGGATCACGGTGATGAAAGCCTTCGGCGGCGGCGACCTGCTCCGGGCGGACCTCTCCCCCGCCGGCGCGGCCCTCACCCTCCTCCAGTGCCTGCACTACGCCCTCACCCGCCCCGGCGTGGCCTGCGTCATGGCAGGGGCCAAAACCCTGGCGGAGCTGGACGCCTGCGTGGCCTATGAGACCGCCCCGGACAGCGAAAAGGACTACGCCGCCGCCTTCGCCAATATGCCCAGGATCAGCTGGGTGGGGCACTGCATGTACTGCGGCCACTGCGCCCCCTGCCCCCAGGGGATCGACGTGGCGTCGGTGACAAAATTCCTCAACCTGGCCAGAGCACAGGGGGAGCTTCCGGAGACCGTGCGGGAGCACTACGCCGCCCTCCCCCGCCACGCCGGAGATTGCGTCTCCTGCGGAAGCTGCGAGAAGCGCTGCCCCTTCTCGGTCCCCATTATGGAGAATATGCGCCAGGCCAAACAGGTCTTCGGCGTCTGAACCCCGCCTTCCGTTCAACAAGCCCCCGGCTGTACCGCTCAGCCGGGGGTTGTTGTGTCGGAAGCCCATCCGGGAACAGAAAACCGAGGCACGGAGCTTGCGCAGGTACTTGAGCGAGAAGGCGGAGGGCATAGAAATCTTGTCCGTTGGGAGGGACTCAGATCGGGATCATAAAACTTTTTCAATTTGTCTCTTGACAAAGATACCCGGCTATGTTAAAGTTTCAGTGTAGTTAGTATAAACTAACCACAGGCGGCAAGATGACCTCCTACCTTCTTCCAAGACCCTCTCCCCTTGGGATTTCTTTCGCCGCATAGGTTAGTTTTAACTAACTACGGCCAAAAATCTTTTATAAAGGAGTTTTTTACATGAGTAAAATCGCAATCGTATTCTGGAGCGGAACCGGCAACACGGAGGCTATGGCAAATTATATAGCCGCAGGCGTTCGGGCCGCCGGCGGTGAAGCGGAGCTGCTGGGGCCTGTGGACTTCTCCGCCGGCCAGCTTTCCGCTTACAGCGCCGTGGCCCTTGGCTGTCCCGCCATGGGCAGCGAGGTGCTGGAGGAGATGGAGTTCGAGCCTATGTTCGCCTCCCTGGAGGGCAGTCTCAGCGGTAAGCGGATCGCCCTGTTCGGTTCCTACGGCTGGGGTGACGGCCAGTGGATGCGGGACTGGTGCGCCCGGTGCGACCACGCTGGGGCCAACCTTCTGGATGAAAATGGCCTGATGGTGAATGGAGCGCCGGATGCTGACGGCGAGGAGGTCTGCAAGGAACTGGGAAAAAAGCTGGCGGCGTGGTAGGCCGGAGCGCCGCGGCAGAACTGAGCGCGGGCCCTTCCTGTCTGCGGCGGCAGATAGGAGCACTGCAAATCCCTGGTACTGTCTGGATATGGACAATGTGATTCCCCTATAAAGCCAAGAAGCTCTGTCATCTAGCCTTGACAGAGCTTCTTGATTGCGTTAATATAACACCGTTATATAGCGGCGTTATACAGGAGGCAGACACATGGGGGAATATGGGAACCCCGGCGGAACTGATGGAGAAAAACGGGACCTTTGCCCGGATGGTCCAGCTGTAAACCGAGAGCCAGAATTGGATTTTAGCATAAATCCGGGGTAGAACGATTCCATTTTAGCATCTGAATGCAGAAAAGCTGGGAGATAAGCAGTTGTTTCTTATTTCCCAGCTTCTCTTTGTATCAAATTCCACGGCAGCCAATAACCTTTCGTGTTGACAGAGCTGGGCACTGGCGATTTCACGGATTGCAGCTTGTGTCAGAAATTTGGTTGTGCTATAATCAGGGTAATCAATTCGTAAACAGAACTCTGCAAACTGAAAAAGGATAGCTGATGTCAGTAGAAATATACGATGTGCTCAATAAGCCGCCAAGCAGAATCACAGTGCCAGTTGCTGCTGAGGCCGTATTTGAATCTGTCTGGGTGTCCGCCCTGCAAGAGCTGAATATTGACAGGCTGGGGAATGGGGTTTGGCTGCGAAAAAACGAGCTGGCTTTTCTCCTGGAGGATTTCTGCAAGGTGAGGGACTGGGTCATTGAGCACTGCTCAGTTGAAAGAGCAGATAATATCGTTCACCATATAGACTACATTTTGGAGCAGCTTCCGCAACAGTGGAACAGGAATCCAGATATAGAACAATTATGGATGGGATAGACCTATGGATTTGGACAAAATGATGCAGCACCTTACTTTTCATTGACGGTCCGGCCTGGAGGGGCTATAATAGGACACAGCGGCCCACAGCGGGCCATCACGGCGGGAGGTCAAGGCATGTACTACACCATCGGAGAAATGGCTCAAAAGATCAACGTCCCACCCTCCACCCTGCGCTACTACGACAAGGAGGGACTGCTGCCCAACGTGGCCCGGTCCAGCGGTGGGAGGAGGATGTTCCAGGACAGCGATTTGGAGTGGCTGTCCGTGCTGACCTGTCTGAAGGAGACGGGAATGCCCATTCGGGAGATCAAGCGCTTCCTGGACCTGGGGGACCAGGCCATCGCCCCCAGGCTGGAGCTGATTCAAAAGCAGCGGCAGTCGGTGCTGGACCAGATTGAACAGCTCCGCCAGGCCCTTCACATCCTGGACTATAAGCAGTGGTACTATCAGACCGCGCTGGAGGCGGGGACCTGCGCCGTCCACCAGAGCCTGGGCCCGGAGGACATCCCCCAAAAATTCCGCTCCCTGGTGGAGAGCTGGCGGAAACAGGAGCACTGACCTGGAGAGGACCGAGAAAGAGGAGGGAGCGGCGCTTTGATCGTTCTGGACCTGGAGTGGAACCGCGGCTATGACAAGACGCCGCTGGACGAGATTTTACAGATTGGCGCGGTGCGTCTGGACCGGCCCGGGGGACGGGTAACGGGGACCTTCTGCGCCTTCATCCGGCCCCGGGTCCACCGCAGACTCAACCGCACCGCCCGAGAGCTGCCCGAGGTGGCGGTCTCTCTGGACTCCGACCTGGATTTTTCCGACGCCTACCACAGCTTCCGCCGGTGGTGCAGGGGGGAGACCGAGTTCGCCGCCTGGGGCGCGGACGACTTGGATATTTTGGCCCGGAACTGCGCCTTCTGGGAGCTGGACCTCCTGCCGGTGGAGCGGCTGTACGACATTCAGACCGCCTTCTCCCTGACCCTGGGGACCCGTCAGAATATCGCCCTGTGGTGGGCGGTGGAGTACTGCCAAATCCCCGAGTGCTTCACCTACCACAACGCCCTCCACGACTGCGTCTATACCGCCATGGTCAGTAGCTTCCTCCCAGCGCAGGCCCTGGAGCTGTCCCTCCTGTCCCCCCAGGCGCTGCGCTTTGCCGGCGTCCAGTTCCCCGTCCCTCCTCCCCGCCCGGTGGGGCCCTTCCCCTCTCTGAAGGCCGGCCTCGACGCCCGGGACGCCCGCCGGGCCCGCTGCCCCCTGTGCGGCTCCCCCTTCCTGGTCCAGAGCTGGCAGTATCACACCGAGGAGTCCTTCTATGTCCCCCTGCGCTGCCCTCTCCATGGCCGGTTCCTGACCCGACTTACCCTGGCCCCCGCGCCCGATGGACAGTGGCGGGGCGCTTTGGAGGTCCCGCCCATCACTCCGGAGCTGCTGGCGGACTACGATGCGGCCTGCCGCTCTGGGCTGGTGTACCTCTGCAAAAGCTCCAAACGGCACAGACGCCGCGGACACTGGCGCAGACCGCCCAAAAACCCATAGTCCAGGTCCCCCTGATGCTTTGCGCTCCCGCCTCCGCCGGTGGGGAAACACGGGGATATGAGACAAATTGAACCCCACCTGAAGATTTTTGCGAGAAGGAGTTTTTATTTTCATGAACGAGATCATCCTGCTCAAGCTGGGGGAGCTGGTCCTCAAGGGACTGAACCGCCGCAGCTTCGAGGACAAGCTTCAGGCCAATATCTACCGCCGGCTCAACGGGCTGGGCCAGTTCCGCGTCTACACCAGGCAGTCCGCCACCTATGTGGAGCCTATGACCGAGGAGTGTGACATGGACGCCGCCTGGGAGGCCCTGACCCGTGTATTCGGGGTGGTGGGCCTGAGCCGCGCCCGGGCCTGCGGCAAGGACAAGGACGAGATTTTAGCTGCCGCCCGGGCGTACCTGGACCCGAAGCTCCGGGCCGCCCGCACCTTCAAGGTGGAGACCAAGCGGGCGGACAAGAGCTTTCCTATGACCTCCATCCAGCTCAGCCAGTATGTGGGCGGGGAGCTGGATGAGCTCTTCCCCGATTTGAAGGTGGACGTGCATCACCCTGAGCTCACCGTCCATATCGAGATCCGGGACTACGCCGCCTTCGTCCACGCCGACCCCGAGCCGGGAGCGGGGGGACTGCCGGTGGGCATCAACGGGCGGGCGGTGTCCCTGCTGTCCGGGGGCATCGACTCCCCGGTGGCCTCCTGGATGATCGCCCGGCGGGGGGTTTCCCTGGAGATGGTCCACTTCTTCTCCTACCCCTACACCTCCAATGAGGCCCGGGAGAAGGTCCTGGAGCTGGCCCGCCTCCTCACCCCCTGGTGCGGCCGGCTCACCGTCCACGTGGTCCCCTTCACCGCCATCCAGGAGGAGCTGCGCCGGTCCTGTCCCCCTGAGCTGTTCACCCTGGTCATGCGCCGGTTCATGATGCGCATCTCCCAAAAAGTGGCCCAGCGGTGCGGCGCCAAGGCCCTGGTCACCGGAGAGTGTCTGGGTCAGGTGGCCAGCCAGACCATGGAGGCCATGACCGTCACCGGTGAGGCCGCCTCCCTGCCCATCCTGCGCCCGGTGGTGGGGATGGATAAGGAGGACATTGTAAAGCTCGCCCGAAAAATTGGGACCTACGACACCTCCATCCTCCCCTATGAGGACTGCTGCACCGTCTTTACCCCCCGGCATCCCCGCCTGCGCCCCACTCTGGAGGAAATCCAGCGGGCGGAGCAGGGTTTGGATATTGAGGGCATGGTCCAGGCGGCGGTGGAGGGCATTGAGCGGGTTCAGGTGTGAGCCATGCTCCGAGCTGTCCCCCGCTGTTCAACACAAAACCGCCCCTCCGTAAAAATCCGGAGGGGCGGTCCTAGTTTGACAGGATGGTCTGAATGATATCAGGAGGGATTTGGGAAATTGGGGTCAGCGGGGAGGGCTCTGAATCGTAGGGAGCGATGGGCTTTTCAAACCAGAGCAGATCAATCCACCGGCCGTTTTTGTAGCCCGCGTTTTTCTGGACCCCCATCAGCCGGAAGCCCATGGACTGATGCAGGGCCGGTAGATGTCCAGCAGGGCGGGAACATCCTCCTGCCCGGCAAAGCGCAGTACCGTTGTCTGTATCGCTCCGCTCACTGCGCCCGCTTCATCTCCCGAATCTCCTGGTTAATCTGCTGTACTGCGGATTTCAAAACAATGATGTCATCCTCCGCCTCCTCCATCCGGGACTCGGGAACCATTTTCTCCCGGATCACTGCCAGATCCTCAGCCAGAAGATTGAACTGCTGCTGGAATTCGGACTCGATCAGTACCTTCATGCGGTGGGTGGACTCGGTCAGGATTTCTTCCTTCTGCCGGCCCATCTCGCCCAGCAGCTCCTGTTTCTGCTGAGCCATTTCGCCCAACAGCTCCTGTTTCTGCCGGCCCATCTCGCCTAACAGCTCTTCCTTCTGCTGGGAAATTACCTCCAAAAGCTCCTGCTTCTGTTGAGAAACCACTTCTAAAATTTCCTGCTTCTGTTGGGAAACCACCTCTAAAATTTCCTGCTTCTGTTGGGTCAGCTTTTGCTCCATCAATTGACCGATGGCCAGTAAGTCTCGTTCGTCCAGCACGGGATATCCCCTCCTGTCTGATACTCTGCTGGTATTATAACTTATGGGCCGCGGTGTTGTCAATCCTTTCCCCAAGGGCCGCCACGGTAATTGAATGAGTAAAGAAAATATGAACAAAGGGAGACAGGAGAAGAAAAAGGTGATAAACTGGGTTTCAAAGAGGAGGAGGGCAAAGAGATG
>JAAWSG010000041.1 GCA_022801435.1 Lawsonibacter sp. | reverse complement strand
TCACATTTGAGGCAGCTGAAGAAATTTTCAGCCACGGCGTTGTCATAGGGATCGCCCCCTTTTTCCACATACAATCCCTTTTTTGAGATATTATTTCATCTGAAGAATTCCTCAATTTCTTGCACAATGCGATCCCCGTCTGCATCCCATGCCATGATAAAAAGGCCGCTCCAGTTATCCCATCCAGCTGTCAACTTTGCTCCATCAATCCAAATCTCTGCTGCTGCAGACGATAGAACCTCAAGTCCGATTTTGCTTCCCGTGTCAAGACGTTCTTGAAAATGCCATTTTAATTGATGCAGGACCGCAAACATGTCATCCGCCTCTAACTTGAAATTTTCCAAGCTTTGATGTCCATTAGATATCTGGAACAGTTTCCAAGCCATATGATTCACCCTCTTTATTCTGATATCGGCTTGCGGGCTAAAAAATTTAATGTGGCATCAAAAACCCTTGTGGATCGGTTTAACAAAAGGCCAAATGATGCTGTTTTTATTCTGTCATAATCTCCGCCGCCGGGTCATAAGCTAAGGAAAAAGGCGGAGGAGGGACACCGATGTACAGTCAGAGCACAGCGGTTCGGAGCAGAGGAGGGGCGGCCCGGCGGGGGAGCAGGAGCCGCGGGGGAGGCCAGGAGCGGGTCCGGGCGGCCCAGCTGGCGGTGTGTCTGGTACTGTTTTTGACGGCGTATATTGGGAAGGGGATTTTTCCTGGCCGTCTGATGCAGGTGCGGGAGGAGGTGCTGTTCCTCATCTCGGAGGACTTTGACTTCCAGGGGGCGCTGGCCAGTCTGGGGGAGTCACTGGCGGGGAGCGGCACGGTGCTGGAGGACCTGGGGGCGTTCTGCGTCCAGGTGTTCGGCCCCCAGGAGATCTCCCAACCCGACAGCCCGGAGCTTCTGCCGCCGCAGCCGGACAGTGTGCTGGACAAGGAGCTGGACTTCCTCAGCGGGAACCCGGACGCCCAGACGCGGACCGAGCACTACGCCTCCACCGGGGAGCTGGGGCTGGACACGGCGCCCGTTCCGGAGGCCGGACAGACTGAGACTCAGGGGACAGCGGCGGAGACGTCGGATGCAGCGGCGGAGGAGCAGCCCCAGGCGGTTCCGGCGGCGGGGACGGTGGTGCTCTACTCGGACTACGCCGGGGAGCCCCTCCCCAATAACTACACCATGGACCAGATTTCCCTGGGGGAGCTGGAGACCATAGTCCCGGTATTTGGACATCTGAATTCGGGCTACGGCTACCGGGACCACCCCATTGACGGCCGGTATCAGTTCCACGGCGGGGTGGACATCGGCGGGCAGTACGGGGACCCGGTGGCGGCCTTCGCGGCGGGGACGGTGGAGTATATCGGGGAGGACGACTCCTATGGCCTGTACCTCCAGATTGACCACGGGAACGGGGTAAAATCCTTCTACGCTCATTGCAGCAAGCTGGAGGTCTCCAAGGGGCAGCAGGTGGCCCTGGGGGAGACGGTGGCCCGGGTGGGTTCCTCGGGCTCGGCCACCGGTCCCCACCTCCATCTGGAGTTGAAGTACGGCAAGATGCACCTGAATCCCGTCTACTACCTCACCTTCCAGGAGGGGGAATGAGGCTGGGCAGGGTAGAGGCCACGGGGGGATTTTTTCTTCTGCTGGCCTGGCTGAACTACCTGGACACCCAGGGGCTGGTCCCTATGGCCATGGCCGCCTGCGCCCTCCACGAGCTGGGGCACTTTTTGACCCTCCGGCGGCTGGGGGGGCGGGTACGCCTCATCCGGCTGACGGCGGCGGGGGCGGAGATGGTGCTCAGCCGGCCCCTGGGCTACTGGCAGGAGGGTCTGACTGCCCTGGCGGGGCCGGGGGTCAATCTGCTGCTGGCCCTTCTGTTCTGCGCCTGGCCGGGGGGGACGGTGTTCGCCGGGCTGAATCTGGTGCTGGCCTGCTTCAACATGCTGCCGGTGGGGAGGCTGGACGGTGGGCGGGCGCTGTACTGCACCCTGGCCCTGCTGGCGGGACCCGGCTGGGCGGGCAGGGTGGGGCGGAGCATGGACCTGGCGGGGGCGGCGCTTCTGCTGGCGGGCGGAGTGCTTTCCCTTGGCGCGGGCGGGAATATCACTCTGCTGCTGGTGGCTCTGTGGCTGCTGGCGGCTCTGTTTTCTCAAAATAATTGGGGCAGAAACCGAAATAGGGCTTGTCATCGGGGCGGGAAACAGGTAAAATAGGGGGTACGTCTCAAAATGAACCGCAGGGAGGAACAGAATGAACCGTACCTTGGAACAGATCCTGCCTACTGTGCAGAAGCCGGCCCGGTATACCGGGGGAGAGTATAACGCGGTCGTGAAGGACAAGGGGGAGGTGGACGTCCGCTTTGCCCTGTGCTTTCCCGACACCTATGAGATCGGGATGTCCAACCTGGGCTGCCGCATCCTCTACGGCGGGATGAACCAGCACCCCTGGCTGTGGTGCGAGCGCTGCTTCGCCCCCTGGGGGGACATGGAGGAGGCCATGCGCCGGGAGGGGATGCTCCTCTACGGCCTGGAGAGCGGCGACCCCATCGGGGACTTTGACATCATCGGCTTCTCCCTGGGCTATGAGATGGCCTATACCAACGTGCTGAATATGCTGGACCTGGCCGGCCTTCCTCTGCGCAGCGGGGAGCGGTCCGGCCTGACTCCCTTGGTGGTGGCGGGGGGGACCTGCTGCTACAACCCCGAGCCCCTGGCCCCCTTTGTAGACCTCTTCGTCCTGGGGGAGGGGGAGGAGGTCACCATGGAGTACATTCAGCTCTACCGCCAGGCCCGGGACGAGGGCTGGTCCAAGGAGGAGTTTTTGCTGGAGGCCGCTCAGATTCCCGGCGTCTATATCCCCTCTCTCTATGAGCCGGTGTACCGGGCGGACGGCACGCTGGAGGAGATCCGGGCGCTGGAGGGGGCCCCGGAGCGGGTGACCAAGCGCATTGTCCAAGATATGGACCAGGCGTTTTTCCCCGTCAAAACCATTGTCCCCTCCACCGAGATTGTCCACGACCGGGTGATGCTGGAGCTGTTCCGGGGCTGTATCCGGGGCTGCCGCTTCTGCCAGGCGGGGTACGCCTACCGGCCTGTGCGCTCCCGCAGTCCCGAGCTGCTGGAGCGGTACGGGCGGGAAGCCTGTGAGGACTCGGGCTACCGGGAGATCACCCTGTCCTCCCTGTCCTCCACCGACTACCCCGACCTGCTCCCCCTGTGCGACGGGCTGCTGGACTACTGCGCCCCCCGGGACATCGGCCTGTCCCTGCCCTCCCTGCGGGCGGACACCTTCTCCATGAACCTGATGGAGCGGCTCCAGCGGGTGCGCCGGGGGGGACTGACCTTCGCCCCCGAGGCGGGGACCCAGCGGCTGCGGGACGCCATCAACAAAAACCTCCGGGAGGAGGATCTGCTCCAATCCTGCCGCACCGCCTTCGCCGGGGGCTGGAACGGGGTGAAGCTCTACTTCATGCTGGGCCTGCCCACCGAGACCGATGAGGACGTGCTGGGCATCGCGGACCTGGCCCGGAAGGTCTATTTTGCCTGGCGGGAGTGCGCCGCCAACCCGGCCCGGGGGGTGCGGATTACCGTGTCCACCTCCTGGTTCGTGCCCAAGCCCCACACCGCCTTTCAGTGGGAGGGGCAGATTACGGCGGAGGAGTACCAGCGGCGGGTGGACCTGCTGCGGGACGCTCTGAAGCGGGACAAGTCCATCACCTACAACTGGCACGACCCCCAGACCAGCTATCTGGAGGCGGTGCTCTCCCGGGGGGACCGGCGGCTGGCGGACGTGCTGGAGTGGGTGTGGGCGCACGGGGGAAAGATGGACGCCTGGACCGAGTATTTTGACTACCGGCGGTGGCTGGACGGGCTGGATGCCTGCGGGCTGGACGGAGATTTTTATGCCCGCCGGGAGAGGCCCCGGGAGGAGGTTTTCCCCTGGAGCCGGCTGTCCACCGGAGTGGAGGAGGAATTTTTGTGGCGGGAGCGGGAGCTGTGCTGCCAGTCCCAGACCACCCCCGACTGCCGCGCCCGCTGTTCGGGCTGCGGAGCCAACAAGCTGCTGACAGGAGGTGGACGCTGTGGCTGACCGGCTGCTCTTTACCAAGACGGGGCGTGCCCGGTACATCTCCCACCTGGACCTGATGCGCACCTTCCAGCGGGCCTTCTTCCGGGCAAAAATTCCCATCAAGCACACCGAGGGCTTCAACCCCCACCCCTTCGTGTCCATCGCCCTGCCCCTGTCGGTGGGCTACTCCAGCCAGTGCGAGATTCTGGAGTTCGGCCTGCTGGAGGGGACAAGCTATGCGGAGGTCCCGGCCCGCCTCACCGCCGCCATGCCCGAGGGGATCATCATCCACCAGTGCTACCCCGGGGAGCGGAAGCTGAAGGAGCTTTGTTATGTCAACTATATCATGACCTTCGACTACGCCCAGGGCCGCCCCCAGGAGGGTGAACCCGCCATGGCTGAGCTGCTGGGACGGGAGAGCCTGGTGGTGAAAAAGAAGTCCAATAAGGCGAAGCGCGGCTATACCGAGGTGGACCTGATCCCCCTGGTCCAGAGCTGGTCCATGGAGTGCAGCCGGGATACAATGGCACTGGATCTGGTGGTGTCTGCCCAGAACCCCGGACTGAACCCGGAGCTCATCCGCGCCGCCTTCTGTGCCGGATACCCCCAATTCGCTCCCGACCTGGTGACCTTCCACCGCCGGGAGGTGCTGGACCGGGAGAAAAAAGCCTTCCGTTGACGTGAACACGTTCCATCCCCCGTCTGTCGGGACACGACTTGCCGTGTCCCTGCGCCCGCTCCGGAAAAGCGGAAAAACCCTCTTGACAAGCGGCGGGAGATGTGGTAGCATAGCCCAAGCAAAGGGGAGTAGTCGGTGCACCGGTTCCGGTGCGCGGCAGCAGTCAACAAGCATGTGCGGAAAACAAAACCGCTCTGGCTGTGCCTGAAATGACCAGACCTGCGTTCCGAATTTCGGAGCGCAGGTCTTTTTTCTTCCCGGAGTTGGAACCGCGGTTCAGAAAACACACAGCGACAGAAGTCAGAAAGGAAGCATACAAATGGACATTTCGTTTTTATGGGAGGGCGTGCTGTCCATCACATGGCAGCAGCTGGTCATGTATGGGGTAGGGGGCCTGCTCATCTGGCTGGCTATTGAAAAGGAGCTGGAGCCCGCTCTGCTCATGCCCATGGGGTTCGGAGCGATTTTGGTGAACCTGCCTCTGTCCGGAGTGGTGGACCGGTTCAGCGCCGGGGTGGGGGAGACCCGGGGCATCATCCAATGGCTCTTTGAGACGGGCATCGAGGCCAGCGAAGCCATGCCCCTGCTGCTCTTCATCGGCATCGGGGCCATGATCGACTTCGGCCCCCTGCTGGCCAACCCCCGGCTGTTCCTCTGCGGAGCGGCGGCTCAGGCGGGTATTTTTCTCACCGTCATTCTGGCTGTGCTCCTGGGCTTTGACCTGAAGGACGCCGCCTCCATCGGCATGATCGGCGCGGCGGACGGGCCCACCTCCCTGCTGGTGTCCCAGACTCTGCGCTCCAGCTACGTGGGCGCCATCGCCGTAGCCGCCTACTCCTACATGGCCCTGGTTCCCATCATCCAGCCCGCCGCGATCAAGCTGGTCACCACCCAAAAGGACCGGAGCCTGGGGATGTCCTATCAGCCCCAGGGGGTCTCCCGCCGGACCCGCATCTGCTTCCCCATCCTGGTGACGGCGGCCGCCGGGCTGGTAGCGCCCGCGTCGGTGGCGCTGGTGGGGTTCCTGATGTTCGGCAACCTGATCCGGGAGAGCGGCGTGCTGCCCGCCCTGACCAGTACGGCCCAGAGGGAGCTGGCCAATCTGGTCACGCTGCTCCTGGGGCTGACCATCTCCTTCTCCATGCAGGCGGACCGGTTCATCCGCCTGGAGACCCTGATGATCCTGGTCCTGGGCCTGACCGCCTTTGTGCTGGATTCTGTGGCGGGGGTGCTCTTTGTCAAGCTGCTGAACCTGGTTTCCCCCAGGCATCCCATCAACCCCATGGTGGGGGCGGCGGGCATCTCGGCCTTCCCCATGTCCGCCCGGGTGGTGGAGAAGCTGGGCCAGGAGGCAGACCCCCGGAACCATCTGCTGATGCACGCCATCGCCGCCAACGTCTCCGGACAGATCGCCTCAGTGGTGGCGGGGGGCGTGGTGCTGCAATACTTCGCCAATCTGGGCTGACGGGTTGGGATGACAATCTGAACGGAGGAGGTGATTCCATGAACGAGACCGTAGCACAGGCCCTGGAGCTCATGGGCCAGGGGATGCTGGGCATCTTTGTGGTGCTGGGGGGCATTGCCCTGCTGGTGGCCCTCCTGGGGCGGCTGGACCGGAGGGGCAAGTGACAGACCGCCTCCCCCTCCGTCTGGGGGAGGGGGAGGCGTGTGGTTACAATTCCATCCGTTCCGGAAAGGGTTTTGTTCGCAGCAGCCCCCACATTTTGTCGATATAGGCCAAAGTGTAGAAGCGCTCGTAGTGGTGGTAGAAGAAGGCCCCCCGCAGGGTCATGGTATAGACCCCGTTCCGCCGGACCGCCAGCCCCAGCAGCCGGGCCAGGGTCAGCTCCAGGCCGTACATCCGCTCCAGGGGGACGCCGAAGAAGCGCTGAAACCCGGCGGGGTCGACTTGGGTGCTGTAGGCGGTCCAGAACAGGTAGTACACCATGCGCTGGCGGAGGGTGAAGCGCAGGGTCAGCGCCGTGGGGAGGAGGCCCTGGTTCACCCGGCGGCAGTACTCCTCCACCGAGAAGGTGTTGAGTTTGAACTGTTCCCGCAGCAGGGTGGCGGCGGAGCAGCCGAAGCCCAAAAAGTTGTCCCGGGTCATGGAGGAGTACTCCGCCCCCGCCTCCCGGGCGAAGGTCCAGAGGGAGGTGCGGGTGCAGCCCTGGTCCAGACACCAGCGGGTGATGCCGTCCAGCAGGCGGCGCTTCTCCCCCTTGGGCATGGGACGCAGGGGGCTGTCGGTGAAGGTGAAGTCAATAAAGGGGTAGATGGCCGCGTGGTTGGCCCCGGAGGCGAAGGCGGCGGAGAGGTCTGCCGCCAGGTCCTCCAGCCGCTGTCCCGGCAGGGCGAAGATGAAGTCCATGGACACGGTCTGAAAGGGGACCTGCGCCAGGGCGGCGGACATGGCGGGGAGGTCCACCGCATCCCGGCCCAGGAGCGCTTGGAATTTTGGCTGGAAGGACTGTATCCCGATGCTCAGCCGGGTGACGCCCGCCTCCCGGAGGGCGCGCAGGGTGGGGAGGGTCACGTCCGCCGGGTGCAGTTCCACCCCGATGCCCTGGGTGATCTGGAAGTGTTCCTCCACCGCCCGGATGACCTCTCCCAGCCGCTCTGCCGCCAGCGCGGGGGTCCCGCCGCCGATGTACAGGCTGGTCACCCGGGTCTTTCCGGGGGAGCTGCCTCCCACCTGATGGATCTCCCGGAGGAGGGCGTCCAGGTATCGGTCACACAGCTCCCGGTTGTAAGGGACCTTGCAGTAGGGGCAGAAGGTACAGAGTGTTTGGCAGAAGGGGATGTGGATATAAAGCCCTAAACCTTCACAGTCCTCGTAGGGCAGCTTGTGGTCATAGTCCCCAGTAAAGCGGAATGGCTTTACGGAGCGGGTGAGCCACATCCGGCTCAGTGCAGTAAAAATTCCCATGGCCAGCTCCTATATATATTTGAGGTAGGTCCGCAGCATGTCCGCCATGACCCGCACATTCCCCCGGAAGAGCAGGCTGTACTCGGCGGCGAAAAAGTACCCGCACTCCCCGCACAGGCCGGGGACGTGGACGCACCGGCCGCAGATGCTGAGCCGGCCGTCCTCCATCACCACGCACTGACGGCAGGGGGTGGGGAAGGTGTTTTGGATTAGGTGGGGGAAGGCGCTCCGCAGATTGAAGACCGGGGCCCCCGCCTCCATCATGCGGGTGATCTGGGCACAGCAGGCCGCTTTTTCCTCCCGGCTCAGGGCCAGGGCGCGGGTGTCCGGATAGGGGGTGTGGAAGTTGAAGGAGACCGCCCGGACGTTTGGTTCCTCCATCGCTGTCCGGCACACCGCCCCAATGGTATCCTGGTTGACCTGGTTGATGGCCATATAGAGGCAGATGTTGTCCGTGGGGGCCTGGCGTATGTTTGCCAAAATGGTGTCGTAGGTGTCCCCCCGGATGGCGTTGTGCCGCGCCCGGTCCCCGTCCAGGCTGAGGAGGATGAGGTCCGCCCCGGGCAGGTCCAGGGGGAAGGTCCCGTTTGTCACCGCGTTGACAAGGAGAAAACCCATCTCCTTGGCCTCCCGCACCAGGTCCTTCAGGGTTTTTTCCCCGTCCCGCCAGAGGAAGGTCTCCCCGCCGCAGAAGAAGAGAATGCGCACCCCCATGCCGTACAGCTGCTCCATCTCCCGCCGGATGGCCGGGTGGGGGTAGTCGGTGCAGGCGATGTTGTTCACTGAGCAGTGCCGGCAGCGCAGATTACACCGGTCGGTGAGGATGATCGTGCCCAGAATGGGGTCGGAGCGGCGGAGCAGGACGGTCCGAAGCCCGAACCCGGCAAAATACAGGAAGGAAGACAGCTTCATGGAAAACAAAACCCCCTCTCAGACCCCAGCATACCAGACCTCCCCGCCCCCGTCCACCGCCTGGGGATGTTTGGTCGGTTTCGGGGGATAATCGGTCCCGGGGGCGGAAAAAATCACTGTTGCAAAATTTCCGGAGATAGGATATACTATTCCTATCCCAGAGAAAAATGGAGGAATGGAACTATGACCATTACAAAGGATACCATTATTGGCGACATTCTGCGCATCGCTCCCCAGACCGCCCCGATTTTTATGAGTATCGGGATGCACTGTCTGGGCTGTCCCGCCTCCCAGGGGGAGACGGTGGCCAAGGCCTGCGCCGTCCACGGGGTGGATGTGGAGGCTCTCCTGGCCAAGGTCAACGAGCTCATCGCCGCCGGCAAGTAACCGCATACAGCCCAAAGGGGGAGCAAAACCGCTCCCCCTTTTTTGTTGAGGAGGGGAGGACCCTTGAAGCGCATACATCTGACCCCCCGCCTGCAAATGACGGCGGAGCTGGTCCCCCGGGGGGCGCGGCTGGCGGATATCGGCACAGACCACGCCTACCTGCCCGCCGCCCTGCTCCAGGAGGGAAAAATTCCCTTCGCCATCGTTTCCGACCTGCGCCAGGGCCCCCTGGAGCGGGCGCGGGCGACGGTGCGGGCCTGCGGGCTGTACCACCAGACCGCTTTCCGGCTGTGCGACGGGCTGCGGGGCTTCCGGCGGGAGGAGCTGGACGCCGCCGTCATCGCCGGCATGGGGGGGGAGACCATTGCGGAGATTTTGGAAAACGCGCCCTGGACCAGCTGGGAGGGGTTCGCCCTGGTGCTCCAGCCCATGTCCTCTATGCCTGAGCTGCGCGGGCGGCTGAGGGAGAAGGGGTTCTGCATTGCGGAGGAGAGATTAGCCCGGGAGGGAGATACCCTTTACACCGCGCTGCTGGTCCGAGCGGGGGAGATGCCTCCCATGACGCCGGCGGAGCTGTGGGCGGGACGGAACAGTCCGGACCCGCTCCGGGGGGATTGGCTGGAGCTGTGGCTTGTCAAAACCCGCCGGGCGCTGGAGGGGGTGTCCCAGTCCAGCACCCCCGCCGCCCTGGCCAGGAGGGGGGAGCTGGAGGAGGTGTCCAGCGGCCTGGAGGAGATGAAAAAGGAGTGGAAACGGTGGCAGTTGTAAGGGACATTTATGAATCCATAGACAAAATCGCCCCCTTTGATACCCAGGAGGGGTTTGACAACGCGGGCTTTCTAGTGGGCCATGGGGACCGGGAGGTGCGCCGCCTGCTGGTGGCCCTGGATATCACCCCGGAGGTGGCGGCGGAGGCGGTGGGCCGGGGGGCGGAGCTTATCGTATCCCACCACCCTGTGATCTTCCACCCGGTGAAGTCAGTGACCGACGCCACGGTGACGGGGCGGGTCCTGATGGCACTGCTGGAGGGGGGCGTGGCCGCCATCTGTGCCCACACCAACCTGGACGCTGCCCACGGAGGGGTCAACGGCTGTCTGGCCCAGGCCCTGGAGCTGTCCGACACCGGCCAGCTGCGCCAGGCAGGGGAGGACGCTCTGGGCCGGCCCTACGGCATCGGGCGGGTGGGGACGGTCCACCGGGAGGGGCTGTCCGCCGGGGAGTACGCCGCCTATGTGAAGGAGCGGCTGCATTCCGCCTGCGTCCGCTTTGTGGACGGGGGGAGGCCGGTCCGGCGGGTGGCGGTGGGGGGCGGAGCCTGCGGGTCCATGATGGGGGACGCCCTAGCCATGGGGTGCGACACCTTTGTCACCGCCGACCTGAAGTACGATCAGTTCCTGGAGGCCCGGGCCCTGGGGCTGAACCTGCTGGACGCGGGCCACTTCCCCACCGAGAACGTGGTGTGTTCCCCCCTGGCCCGGCGGCTGTCTGAGCGGTTCCCCAAAGTGGAGGTCCTTCTGTCGGAGGTCCACCGGGAGGTTTTTGGGGCGGTGTAGCCCGAAAAGCCTCTTTACAGAACGGGAAAAGTGTGGTACACTGGATGGGAAAATCTCATTATTAAAACCATATCAGGAGATGAAATACATGAGTTTCAGGATTGTCGTAGACAGCTGCTGCGATTTGACCGCCCAGATGAAACAGGAGGACTGCTTTGTCAAGGTCCCGCTGACCATCCGCTCCAACGGGAGCACCTTCGTGGACGATGAGAGCTTTGACCAGGCCGACCTGCTGTGGTCCATGCACCAGAGCGAGGACGCCCCCTCCACCTCCTGCCCCTCCCCCCAGGCCTACCTGGACGCCTATCAGGGGGTGGACGATGTGTATGTGGTCACCCTGTCCGCCCTGCTCAGCGGCTCCCACAACAGCGCGGAGCAGGCCCGGCTGCTGCTGGAGGAGGAGGCTCCAGAGGCTAACGTCCATGTGTTCAACTCCTGCTCCGCCGCCTCCGGGGAGCTGCTGGTGGCCATGGCTGTTCACCGTCTGGCCTCCGCGGGGATGCCCTTCAAGCGGGTGGTCACCGAGGTGGAGCAGTTTATCTATCAGATGCAGACCATGTTCGTGCTGGAGAGCTTGGAGAACCTGCGCAAGAACGGCCGTCTGACCCGGCTTCAGACCGTCATCACCGGGGCGCTGAAGATCAAGCTGCTGATGGCCGCCACCCCGGAGGGGGATATCTGCAAGCTGGGCCAGGCCCTGACCATGAAGCAGGCTCTGGGCAAGATGGTGGACCGGATGGCGGGGGACCCGGGACACGTGGGCCGGACCCTGGCCATCTGCCACTGCAACTGTCCGGAGCGGGCCCTCCAGGTGAAGCGCATGGCCCAGGAGAAGTGCAAATTTGCCCATGTCGTTGTCACGGAGGCGGGGGGCATCACCTCAGTGTACGCCTATGACGGGGGCATTGTGGTGGCTTATTAAAAAAGAGCCGCATTGCGTCAATATGGAATGGGAAGGCTGATCGAGCATGGGACTGAAGTCAGGCATTGAGGGCTTGCGGGCGTTTGACGGATGGTCCCGTGATATTCGTGCGAATTATGGCGGGTCAGACCGGAAGGATGGCCTGTTGGGACTTGACGGCTCGCGCTATATGATGAAGTATTCAGAGAAGCAGGCCCCCCGTAATGATCTTGCCTCAAGCTATGTCAACAATGTTGTGTCTGAGTATATTTCCAGTCATGTCCTTGGCATCCTCGGTTATCCGGTACACGATACTGAACTGGGGACGATGGGCGGAGAGGTCGTGGTCGTATGCCGCAGCTTTGTTCCGCCGGGCGGGGCATTGATCGAATTCGGGACGTTCATGCGGAAGCACTATGATTCTGGCGCGATCAGCCGGATACCAGACATCGGGCAGATCTATGAGGTTTTTGAGAAAGATCCTGTGCTTTCTCCGCAGGCCGGCCTTTTCAAATCATGTTATTGGGAGCGTTTTGTCGGGGATGCTCTTGTCGGGAATTTTGACAGGCACAAGGGTAATTTCGGGTACTTGGTTAAAGCTGACGGTTCTGTTGCCGCATCTCCCATATACGACAACGGCAGCACGTTGTTCCCGAACTTGTCTGAATCTGGTATGCAGGAGGTCCTTGCTGATCCGAAGGAGATCATGCAGCGCGTTAAGCTGTATCCAAAGGCTGCGCTTGAGATGAATAAGACGAAGGTTGGGTATTATGACATGATGTCGTCCGGCATCTATAGCGAGCTTACCGATGCAGTCATTCGGACAGTTCCCCGTATCCGTGATTCTATGCCTGCTGTCAGGGACTTTATCAACGGGTGCAGTTTCCTGTCGGGCGTCCGTAAGGATTTTTATAATGTCATGCTTGCCGAGCGCATGTATTTTGTATTGGAACCGGCTTATGAAGCGTGTGCGATACAGAAATTTGACCTGAGCGCGCGAAAGCGGATTGAGGATGGCGCTGAGTATACGCAGGAAGATTTTGAAGTCTATTGGAAGTATGCGCAGTTGGCTGACGGACAGGATGCCGGTGCTATACGTGACAGTGTTGTGAGTGGTGTTTTACAAAAAATTTTGCTTCGTTGAAGGATATTATGAGCCGGAGAGATTCGGAACAAGGAGGAAACAGCAATGGCAATGAGCCGGGAGCAGGCATGGGACCTGCTGAGGAAGTACAACAAGGAGGAGTTCCATCTCCGCCACGCCATTACGGTGGAGCGCGTGATGGGCTGGTTCGCCCGGGAGCTGGGTTGCGGGGAGGAGGAGGCCGCCTTCTGGTCCCTGGCGGGACTGCTCCACGACCTGGATTTTGAGATGTGGCCCGAGGAGCACTGTGTCAAGGCCCAGCAGCTGCTGCGGGAGGCCGGGGCGGAGGAGGCTCTCATCCACGCGGTCGCCAGCCACGGGTGGGGGGAGTGCTGCGATGTGGAGCCCGTCCACCAGATGGAGAAGGTCCTCTTTGCCTGCGACGAGCTCACCGGCCTCATTGGGGCGGCGGCGCTGATGCGGCCCTCCAAAAGCACCGGGGACATGGAGCTGAAATCCCTGAAAAAGAAGTTCAAGGACAAAAAATTCGCCGCCGGCTGCTCCCGGGACATCATTGCCAAGGGGGCCGGCCTGCTGGGATGGGAGCTGGACGAGCTGCTGGACCGGACCCTGAAGGCCATGCAGGCGGAGGAGGCCGCAATCGAGGCGGCGGTGGCGGCTTTGTAAAAATCTCCCCTCCAGGGCTTGCAAAGAGGCGGAAAAGATGGTACAATAGCTCCGCCGATTACACAAGAAGGGAAGATTTTCATGTCCGGACATTCCAAGTGGCACAATATACAGAAAACCAAGGGGGCGGCGGACGCCAAGCGCTCTCAGATTTTTACCAAGATCGCCCGGGAGATGATCGTGGCTGTCAAAACGGGGGGCAGCGGCGACCCGGCCAATAACTCCCGCCTGGCTACCGTCATTGCCAAGGCCAAGGCGGCCAATATGCCAAACGACAACATCAAGCGCACCATCGACAAGGCTCTGGGTTCGGGAAACACCGACAGCTTTGAGAACGTGGTGTACGAGGGCTACGGGCCGAACGGAGTGGCGGTCATCGTGGAGGCTCTTACCGACAACCGCAACCGCACCGCCCCCGAGGTCCGGCATCTGCTGGATAAGTACGGCAAGGGACTGGGAGCTACCGGCTGCGTGTCCTGGTCCTTCGACCGGAAGGGAGTCATCGTCATTGACGGAGAGGAGCTGGACGAGGACACCATGATGATGGACGCCCTGGACGCGGGGGCGGACGATATGCAGGCCGATGGGGAGGTCTTTGAGGTCTACACCGACCCGGACGCCTTCGCCGGAGTCACCGAGGCGCTGGAGAAGAAGGGGTACACTTTCCTGGAGGCCGGGGTGCAGATGGTCCCCCAGAACTATGTCAAGCTCACCGATGAGGGCGACATCAAGAATATGGAGAAGCTGATTGACCTGCTGGAGGAGAATGACGACGTGCAGAACGTCTATCACAACTGGGAGCAGGAGTAGAAACGGTGGATACGCAATGTAGGGACACGACTTGTCGTGTCCCTACGGCAGTTCCGAATGATGCGGAGCGGGAGCGCATATATGTGCGCTCCCGCTTTTTATTGCTTGGGAAATACCGTATTTTTTGGGAGCGGTTCCAACTGTTATTATACCACTCATTATACCACAAAGCAGGGCGGGCTTCAATCGGGAAAAATGCTTGACAGGGGACGGAGGCGGGTAGTATAATGATGCCGCACTAGTGTATTTTTATCAGTAGTTTTTTGAACAGTAGTTTGGAGGTGCGGTATGAGACACAAAAAAGACTATCTTACCCGTCTGACCCAAGCGGCCCGGTGGCAGCTCCCTCCCAAAGAGGCGGCGGAGGTGGCGGCGGACTATCGAGACATACTGGCGGGGGACGGACGGACTGAGGAGGCGCTGGTCCAGGAGGTGGGGACCCCCTGGCAGGCGGTACGGCTGGTACGTCCTCCCAAAAGCTATGGCCAGTGGCTCCTGGCGTTCACAGCGCTGGCCGGCTGTCTGGTTCTGCCCTTGTACTGGCTGCTGCTCCGGTACACCCCTACGCTGAGCGGATTCTGGTGGAGCAGCTTTATCTTTAGCCTGTTCCTTCTGGGGGGCGGGCTGGGGCTGTCTCTGTTCTGGTTCGGACGCCAGGGCCAGCGGGAGGGGTTATCCCGGAGCTGGTACGCCTGTATGGCGGGACTGCTGGTGCTGCTGGCCTGTGTGTGGGGGCTGGCCGGGGTGTGCTTCTCCCCAAAACTGCTGGAGCTGGCCGCCCGGTGGGAGCCGGGGCGCGTGGGGCAGTCTGTCCGGACCTGTTTGGAGCTGATTGGGCTCCTGGCCGCGCTGGCGGGGCTGCTGGGGGCGGTCTGGGCCCGGTTGGCCGACCGGCGGTGGCGGGCGGTGTATGTGCTGGGGCTGACTGTGCTGCTGGCTGCTCTGCTCCTTTGCAGCGTTTTGACCAGCATGGACCTCTCCCTGTCCGGGGAGCGCTGGTGGGTTCCCTACGCCCTGCGTATGGCCCTGCTCACCGCCCTGGGGCTGGTGGGAACGGGGGTGTCCCTGTGCTGAAAAAGGAGCTTTTGGAGCTGTGCCTGCTCCAGCTGCTGGCGGGGGAGGACCAGTACGGCTATGAGCTCCTCCGCCGGCTCCACGGTGGCTTTCCGGACACCCAGGAGAGCGCTATCTACGCCCTGCTCCGGGGACTGTGCCGGGAGGGCTGTGCTGAGACCTACCAGGGCCAGACCTCCGGAGGGCCTGCGCGGAAGTACTACCGTCTCACCCAGGCCGGACAGGAGCGCCGGGCCGTCCTGCTGAACCAGTGGCGGGGGCTGAGGCGCACCCTGGAGGAACTGGGGGTGGATTAAAAAACCGCTGTCTGGTCATGGAATAACAGGACCGGCGGAGGAAATTCAACTTCCTCCGCCGGTTTTTCTCTGCTGCAGTAAGCCTGTAAGCCGGGTTCTGTCTTTTAAGACAGCCATCTATCTCGACGCGCCATTGCTGACGCGCTCTAGCCGCCTCCCTGGGACGGCCGGGCCAGCCTGTGTGTCCCTCCACGGCGTTGCTCCGGATAGAGTTTACAGCGATGGGCGCTTCCACGCCATCGGGTGAGCTCTTACCTCGCCTTTCCACCATCACCCTCCCCGAGAGGAGGGCAGTCTATTTCTGTTGCACTTTTCCTAGGGTCGCCCCCGGCGGGTGTTACCCGTTATCCCTGCCCTGTGGAGCCCGGACTTTCCTCACCGGCGGGCCTTTCACCCCGCCGGCGCGGCTGTCCAGCTTACTGCCCGACTATCATACAGGAAAAATTCCGCCCTGTCAAACCAAAAATTTTTTCTCCGGCTTGAGTATTTTATGGGGATGTGTTAGAATAACCTGGTATGGTAAAATGTGATTGGTATGCCCACAGCTCCCACAGGGGAGGAAACGGGTGTGGGACAACCCAGATAACGAGGTGTCAATATGAAAGTACTAGTACTGGCGGGCGGACTGAGCCCGGAGCGCAACGTCTCTCTGTCCTCCGGAGCCATGGTGTGCCAGGCGCTCCGGGAGCGGGGCCATCAGGCGGCGCTGCTCGACCTGTTTTTCGGCCTGGAGCGGGCCGGGGAGGGGGACGTGTACTCCGCCCCCATTCCGGAGCAATTCAAGCGGGTGGACCCCAGCGCCCCCGACCTGGCGGAAGTCCGGAGCCAGCGACAGGACAAAAGCCCCTCCGCCATCGGGCCGGGGGTGCTGGCGCTGTGCCAGGAGGCGGACGTGGTCTATCTGGCCCTCCACGGGACCTGCGGGGAGGACGGACGCATCCAGGCCGCCCTGGACCTGCTGGGGGTCCCCTATACCGGCTCGGGCTGTCTGGGCTCCGCCATCGCCATGGACAAGGACCTGACCAAGCGGCTGGTCTCCGGCCTGGTGAACACTCCCCGGTGGGAGACCGTCTCGGTCACAGCGGACAATTTGGAGGAGCTGGCCGGCCGGGTGGCGCTTCCCGCCGTTGTGAAACCCATCGCCAGCGGCTCCTCCGTGGGGGTGTACATCGCCAAAACCCGGCAGGAGCTGAGGCGGGCCCTGGAGGAGAGCGCCCGTCTGGCAGGCCGTACCGTGATTGAGGACTTTATTTCCGGCCGGGAGCTGTCGGTGGCGGTGCTGGGGGACCGGGCCCTGCCCTCTATTGAGATCATCCCCCAGAGCGGCTTCTACGACTACGCCAACAAGTACCAGCCCGGCGCCACTCGGGAGGTCTGTCCTGCGCCCATTCCGGAGGGTTGGGAAAAAACCCTGGGGGAGGCGGCCCTGGCGGTTTTCCGGGCGGTGGGGCTGTCAGTCTACGCCCGGGCGGATTTTATTGTCACCGAGGACGGAACCCCCTATTTTCTGGAGATCAACACCCTGCCCGGCATGACCCCCACCAGCCTGGTCCCCCAGGAGGCGGCGGCAGCGGGCATCAGCTATGGAGAGCTGTGTGAGACCATCATCCAGGCGTCTCTGGAGGCGCGGAAGGAGGGACAGTAATGGAGACCATCACCCTGGCCCAGCTGCTGGAGGCGGTGGAAGGGGAGCTGTGGGGGGACTTCCGCCGGGAGGACCTGCCCATCACTTTGGTGGATACAGACAGCCGGCACATCCACCCCGGCTCCCTCTTCATCCCCCTGGTGGGGGAGAGGTTTGACGGCCACGCCTATATTGACTCCGCCCTGGCCGGGGGGGCCGCGGGCTGTCTCACCGCGCAAAAAACTCCCGTCCACTGCCGTCCGGACCGGTTCTATGTGAAGGTGAACGACACCCTGGAGGCCCTGGGAAGGCTGGCCGCCTGGTATCAGGACCGGTTCGCCATCCCCTGTGTGGCGGTTACCGGCAGCGTAGGCAAGACCACCGCCAAGGACATGATCGCCGCCGTTCTGGGGACCAAGTATAAGGTGCACAAAACCGAGGGGAATTTTAACAACAACATTGGGCTCCCGCTCACCCTGCTGGGCCTGGACAGCAGCCACCAGATCTGCGTGCTGGAGATGGGGATGGACCGGCCGGGGGAGATCGACTACCTGGCCCGCTTGGCCCGCCCCGATGTGGGGGTCATCACCAACATCGGGGACGCCCACATTGAGCACCTGGGCAGCCGGGAGAACATTTTCCGGGCCAAGTGCGAGCTCATCCCCCACATCCGGGAGGACGGCCTGCTCATCCTCAACGGGGACGACCCCATGCTGTCCGAGCTACGGGGCCGCACTCCCGTCCCCGCCCTGTTCTGCGGCGTCGGGGAGGGACTGGACTACCGGGCCCAGGCGGTGGGAGGGGACGGGGTCAGCCACATCCACTGCCGGATCACCACCCCCGCCATGGACCGGGAGGTGAAGATCCCCGCCCTGGGGGAGCACATGATCTACCCCGCCCTCATTGCCGCGGCGGTGGGGGAGCGGTTTGGCTTGACCCCCGAGCAGATCGAGGAGGGGCTATGCCGGTTCGTCCCCACCCGGATGCGGATGAACATCCTCCACCGGGGGGAGGGGATCACCATTCTGGACGACACCTACAACGCCAACCCCCAGTCCATGCGGGCGGCGGTCAGCGTGCTGGCGGACAGCCCGGGGGAGTGGAAGGCGGCCATTTTGGGGGATATGCTGGAGCTGGGCCCCTTTGCTCCCGCCCTGCACCAGGGGGTGGGGGAGTGTTTGGGCAGGGCGGGCATCCACTGTCTGGTGGCGGTGGGGGAGCTGGCCGCTCACATCGCCCAGGGAGCCCGGGAGTCGGGCGTCCCCCAGGTGTTCGCCTGCGCCGGACAGGCGGAGGCTCAGGCGGTGCTGGCCCCCCTCATCCGGCCCAACAGTACCTTTTTGCTCAAGGGCTCCCGGGGGATGAAGCTGGAGGAGCTCACCGCCTGGCTGACCCAGCACACACCGGAGCCCTAGAAAATCCACACTGAAGATACAAGCGAGGACCCAAAACATGATCGAAATTTCCGTATCCAACCTGGCAAAGGAGTTTGAGGTTGGCAAAAAAATCCTGGACGGCCTCACCTTCCAGATAGACAGCGGCGAGCGGGTGGGTCTGCTGGGGCCCAACGGCTGCGGCAAGACCACCCTGCTGCGCATCCTCACCGGAGAGGTCACCCCCGACGAGGGGGAGGTAGCCATCGCCCCGGGCAGACGGGTCGGTCTGATCTCCCAGATCCCCGTCTACCCCGAGGGGTACACCGTGGAGGATGTGCTGGACACCGCCTTTACCCCCCTGCGGGAGCTGGAGAAGGAGCTGGAGCAGCTGTCCGGCCGGATGGCGGAGGGGGAAAGTGATTCCGCTTTACTGGTCCGCTATGACAAGCTGTCCGCCGCCTTCCAGAGCGGGGGCGGCTATGAGCGGGACACCAACAAAAACAAGGTGTGCAGCGGCCTGTCCATTTCCCCCAAAATGCGGGCCCAGGCCTTCGACCGGCTGTCCGGAGGGGAGAAGACCCGGGTGAATTTAGGGCGGCTGATTTTGGAGGACACCGACATCCTGCTGCTGGACGAGCCCACAAACCACCTGGACCTGCGGGCCACCGAGTGGCTGGAGGGGTATTTGGAAAAATTCCGGGGGACGGTGCTGGCGGTCTCCCACGACCGGTACTTTTTGGACAAGGTGGTCCAACGGGTGGTGGAGATCCAGGAGGGAAAGGCGGAATTTTACGCGGGCAGCTACAGCTTCTACGCCGTGGAGAAGGAGCGGCGGTATGAGGAGAAGCGGAGGCAGTACGAAAAGGAGCAGGCCAAGATCCAGCAGCTGGAGAAGGCCGCGGAGCAGCTGCGCATCTGGGCCTACTCGGGGAACGACAAGATCTTCAAGCGGGCCCAGTCCATGGAGAAGCGCATCGAGCGTATGCGGGTCACCGACCGGCCCAAACGGGAGCGGAAGATGTCGGTGCGCTTCGGGGAGCGGGAGTTCCGAGGGGACGAGGTGCTGTCCATCAAGGAGCTGAGAAAGTCCTACGGGGAGCGCACCCTCTTCGACCACGTGAACCTGGAGGTGGAGGGGGGAGAGCGCATCGCCCTGCTGGGGGACAACGGCGCAGGCAAGTCCACCCTCATCAAAATCATCATGGGGGAGGCGGAGCCTGACGGAGGAAAGCTGCGGAAGGGTCCCACGGTCAGGGTGGGATACCTGCCCCAGATTATCCACTTTGAGCACCCGGAGCGCTCCCTGGTAAACACCATGATTTACGACCTGGACTGCACCGCCCAGAGCGCCCGGAACCGGCTGGCCTCCTTCAAGTTCCGGGGGGAGGACGTGTTCAAGCCGGTGTCCGCCCTGTCCGGCGGGGAGCAGAGCCGTCTGCGTCTGTGTATGCTGATGGACAGCAAAATCAACCTGCTGATCCTGGACGAGCCCACCAACCATCTGGACATCCAGAGCCGGGAGTGGATCGAGGAGGCGGTGGAGGAGTATGAGGGCAATCTGCTCTTCGTCTCCCACGACCGCTACTTCATCGAGCGGTTCGCCACCCGGATCTGGATGCTGGAGGGGGGGACCATCACCGATTTCAAGGGGAACTATCAGGAGTACCTGGCGGCCCGGGAGCGGGGACGGGCAGAGCTTCCGCCCCCAAAGGAGGAGCCGGCCCCGGAGCGGAAGGAGAAGCCCAAGCGTCCGGGAGGGACCAAAAACCTGGAGAAGGAGGTCAACGCCGCCGAGCGGGCGGTGGCCGGGGCGGAGGAGCGGATGTACGACCTGGAGCTGGCCATTGAGGAGTCCTCCGCCGACTACCTGAAGCTCCAGGAGCTGTACCAGCAGAGAGAGGCTCTGGAGGACGAGCTGGCCCACCTGTACGCGGTGTGGGAGGGCCTGGCGGCGGAGCTGGAGGAGGCGCGGGGATGAGACAGAGAGCGGTGCGGCAGGAGCGGGCCGGCTATCGGGGCCGGCGGAGGAGTCTTTGGGTCAAGGCCCTGTGCGCCCTCCTGCTGGCGGGGGTGCTGGTCTTCTCCGCCCTGCTGGCGCTGGTTATGGGAGGCGTCCGGGACGATGTGGAGGGGGACCCCCAGGTGATGGTGATCCTGGGCTGTCAGCTCCACAGCTGGGGGCCGTCGGTGATGCTCCAGGACCGGCTGGACAGGGCGCTGGAGTACCTGGAGGAGCACCCGGAGCTGACAGTGGTGGTCTCAGGGGGACAGGGGAGCAACGAGCCCGCCCCGGAGGCCCAGGGAATGGCGGACTATCTGGCAGAAAACGGGTTCCCCCGGGAGCAGATTATCCAGGAGGACCAGTCCCACAACACCAACCAGAACCTGCGCCTGTCCGCCCGGCTGCTGGAGGAGGCCGGCTTCCAGCTGGACCAGGAGGTGCTCATCGTCTCCAACGGCTTCCACCTCACTCGGGCCCGGATGCTGGCGGAACGGGCTGGCTTTGAGAACGTCTCGACCCTGGCCGCCCCCTCCAGCCATGTGCCCTCCCGGCTGAAAATGTACATTCGGGAGCCGCTGGCGCTGGTGAAATCCTTCCTGGTGGACCGGTAACTGCGCAAAAACGTCCCGGAGGACAAAACGCCCCCGCTCCCGGCGTCATCGGTCCGGAGTGCCCTTACGCCCTGGCGTGGCGGAGGGCTGCTGCAATAGCTGTAAAATTATTTCACTTTACAATAGGAGGTCCGCCTATGCTGGACAAGCTTGCCTCTGTAGAGGCGAAATATTCACAGATCGAGGCCCGGCTGAACGCCTCTGAGACCTACAACGACCCCGCCCTGGTGGCCCGTCTGAACAAGGAGCAGGCGGAGCTCCAGCCCCTGGTGGATGCCTTCCGGGCCTACCGGAGGACCCTGGACGCCAAGGCCCAGGCGGAGGAGATGATGTCCGACCTGGAGCTGCGGGAGCTGGCCCAGGAGGAGTACCAGCAGGCCCTGGACGACCTGCCCCGTCTGGAACGTGAGCTGCAAATCCTCCTTCTGCCCAAGGACCCCAACGACGGCAAAAACGTCATTGTGGAGATACGCGCCGGGGTGGGGGGGGAGGAGGCCGCCCTCTTTGCCCACTCCCTGTACCGCATGTACTCCATGTACGCCGAGGGCCGGGGCTGGCATGTGGAGGTGGACTCCGCCAGCGAGACCGAGCTGGGCGGGATAAAGGAAATTTCCTTTACAGTCGAAGGGGACGGGGCCTGGTCCCGCTTCAAGTTTGAGAGCGGGGTCCACCGGGTCCAGCGGGTCCCAGAGACCGAATCGGGGGGGCGGGTCCACACCTCCACTGCTACCGTGGCCGTCCTGCCCGAGATGGAGACGGCGGATGTGCAGCTCAACCCGGCGGATGTGGAGATGCAGGTCTTCCGCTCCTCCGGGGCGGGGGGACAGCACGTCAATAAAACCTCCTCCGCTGTGCGCCTCATCCACAAGCCCACCGGGACCGTGGTGGAGTGCCAGCAGGAGCGCAGCCAGTTCCAGAACCGGGATAAGGCCATGCGGATTCTGGCCTCCCGGCTGTATGAGGCGGAGCAGGAGAAAATTCTGGACAGCTACACCCAGCAGCGCCGCAGTCAGGTGGGCTCTGGAATGCGCAATGAGCGTATTAGAACCTACAACTTCCCCCAGGGCCGGGTCACGGACCACCGCATCGGCCTGACCCTGTATAAAATCGACCAGGTGATGGACGGGGCGCTGGACGAGATTATCGACGCCCTGGCCGCGGACCACCAGGCGGAGCTGCTGAAGGAGCAGGAGACATTCTGAAAGTCTAATGGTATAAAGTCAAGTAGGTGATGCAAGGAAAATTTGAGAAGAACTGGCCAAAAGGTGCCATAGGAGCCGCAAAAAGGCAACACCAACC
>JAAWSG010000040.1 GCA_022801435.1 Lawsonibacter sp. | reverse complement strand
CACCACCTCCTCGTTGGCCAGCACGCACTTGCAGGAGGTACACCAGTTCACCGGCATGGTGGTCTTATAGGCCAGGCCGTGCTTGTACAGCTGGAGGAAGATCCACTGGGTCCACTTGTAGTAGCTGGGGTCGGTGGTGTCCACGCAGCGGTCCCAGTCGAAGGAGTAGCCCAGCATATGGAGCTGGCGGGTAAAGTTTTCAATATTCTGTCTGGTGACGGCGGCGGGGTGGACATGGTTCTTGATGGCGAAGTTCTCGGTGGGCAGTCCGAAGGCGTCGTAACCGATGGGCAGCAGGACATTGTACCCGTCCATCCGCTTCTTCCGGGCGATCACATCCATGGCGGTGTAGGGCCGGGGATGTCCCACGTGCAGGCCCGCGGCGGAGGGGTAGGGGAACTCCACCAGCCCGTAGAACTTGGGCCGGGGATCTCCGTTCTTGCAGGCGAAGGTCTTTTCTTCCTTCCACTTAGTCTGCCATTTTTTCTCGATGGCGGTAAAATCGTACTTCAATGCAAACACTCTCCTGTATCGTCCGGCCGGCTGAGGGCCATATCGACCGTGATTCCCTGACATTATAGCGGAATCCCCCTCCGATTGCAAGAGCCGTCGGGGGAAATTCAGCGGATAAATTGATTTTGTTTCCGGGACACCTCGACAAAGGCGGAAACCCATGCTATAATGTATTGTTGTAAAATTCCGGCAGAGTCCAAAGTTCGGAGGTGTGCCATGACCACCCGCAAAAAAGTTTCCGTCCTGCCCGTCTATCTGGTGGGGCTGGCGTGGCTGGGCTACGCGCTGTTTTTCCCCCTGAACGCCCCGCTGCACTACCTGCTGTGCGCCGCGCTGTCCCTGGCCGTCTTTACCCTTGGGAAGGCCATTTTCCCGGATCAGGAAAGTCTTCCAGGTCCAGGGGAGGGAGAATTTTCCAGGCAGGAGCAGAAGGCGCAGGACCCCCAGATCACCGCCCTGCGCCGGGAGCGGGACCGGGCGGTCTCTGAGCTGCGCCGGCTCAACGACGCCATCCCGGACGAGAAAATTTCCGCCCAGATCGACCACCTGGAGGAGGTCACAGGGAAGATTTTCAGCCTCGTCATGGAGAAGCCCGAGAAGCAGCCCCAGATCTCCCGCTTCCTGAGCTACTTCCTGCCCACCACCCTGAAGCTGCTCAACGCCTATGACCGGATGGCCTCCGCCGGCGTGTCGGGCAGCAACATCGACTCCACCAAGCAGAAGGTGGAGCAGATGCTGAACACCCTGTGCGCCGCCTTTGACAAGCAGCTGGACGCTCTCTTCGGCGACGAGGCCCTGGATATCTCCACCGACATCACCGTGATGGAAAACCTGCTGGCCCAGGAGGGACTGGGCGGCTCAGGCCCCGGGCCCCGGCTGGAGCTGTAAATACTGTCAAGCTAGGAGTCTGCCATGAATAAGAACACAAGCGCGAAAGCCCTGCTGCCCGCCGTGGCCTGGACCCTCACCGCAATCCTCTCCTGCGTGCTGCTGTACCTCCGCCCCCAGTCCGAAAGCCGCGGCATGACCATCCTTCTCGCCGTCCTGGGGGCTGTCAACGCGGTTCTCTGGTGGAAAACCTTCTTTGCCCGGAGAAGGGACTCCAAATAAACCGCCCCGCTGTGTCCCAAGCCCCCACTTCAATCACCCAATTATCAATATCATCAATCAACAACTGGAGGAAACTGCTATGAGTGATGAACAAAACATGATCCCGGAGCTGACCCTCACCCCCTCCGCCGCCGCCCAGGCCGCCCCGGAGCTGACCCTCACCCCCTCCGAGCCCCCCGCCGCTCCCCAACCGGACACGGCCTTGCAGGCGGAGCGGGACGCCAACGCGGTCAAGATTGACGAGTCCATGCTCAGCGAGTCGGAGAAGAAGCTGGTGGAGGATTTTTCCCAGAAAATCGACGTGACCGACTCCAACCTGGTGCTCAACTACGGGGCGGCGGCCCAGAAAAACATCGCCGCCTTCTCAGAGAGCGCCCTGAACAACGTGCGCACCAAGGACCTGGGAGAGGTGGGCGAGGCCCTGTCCTCCCTGGTGGTGGAGCTGAAAACCTTCGGCCAGCCTGAGAAAAAGGGCATCGGCGGCTTCTTCCAAAAAAAGAAGAACGAGCTGGAGGCCATGAAGGCCAGCTACTCCAAGGCGGAGGTCAACGTGGACAAGATCGTCAAGGTGCTGGAGGGACACCAGATCACCCTGATGAAGGACATCGCCATGTTCGACCAGATGTATGAGCTGAACACCAAGTACTATAAAGAGCTCACCATGTATATCATCGCCGGGAAGAAGCGGCTGGAGTACCTGCGCACCCACGACCTGGCCGAGCTGAAGAAGAAGGCGGAGACCACCGGGGCCCAGGAGGACGCCCAGGCCTACAACGACTTCGCCAACCTGTGCAGCCGGTTCGAGAAAAAGCTCCACGACCTGGAGCTGACCCGGATGATCTCGGTCCAGATGGGGCCTCAGACCCGCCTGCTGCAAAATAATGACGCCCAGATGCTGGAGAAGATCCAGTCCTCCCTGGTGAACACCATCCCCCTGTGGAAGAGCCAGATGGTGCTGGCCCTAGGGATGGAGCACAGCCGTCAGGCCACCGCCGCCCAGAACGCCGTGACCAACATGACCAACGAGCTGCTGCGGAAAAACGCGGATATGCTGAAAATGGGCACGGTGGAGACCGCCCGGGAGGCGGAGCGCTCGGTGGTGGACATCCAGACCCTCCAGCACACCAACCAGCAGCTCATCTCCACCCTGGACGAGGTGATGAAGATCCAGACCGAGGGCGCCCAGAAGCGGAGAGAGGCGGAACAGGAGCTGGGCCGCATCGAGGGCGAGCTGAAGCAGAAGCTGCTGGAGCTGAGGGGGTGAGCGGTGATGCACACACCCAAGGAGCCCGCCGGACACCCCCAGCTGCCCCTGGACCTCATCGGCTACACCTGCTTTTCCCTCATCAACTGCCCCCTGGACCAGGCGCGCCAGCTGGTGGAGGAGTACGACGGCCTGTGCGCCCTGGAACATCCCCAATCCTTTACCTTTTCCCTGGCCGCCCTCCCGGCGGCCCCGCACTGGACGGTGGTCCGCTGGCCCAGGCCGGCGGGCTGCTTCGACCTGCTCAACCTGACCATGTGGCTGATGGGCTACAGGGCCGGTCTGGGCGGGGAGAATCCTATCTTCGCCGCCCTGCCCCCGGCGGAGCGGACCGCTGAGGGCCCCATGCTCGCCCGCCCGGAGTACGACAACCCCTTCGGAGATGAAATGCTGGGCCTCTGGCAGAACTGGAGCTTTGACTACCAGCTGCCGGGCCAAACGCTGCGCTGGATCGGCGAGGGGACCTTCCCCATAGAGTACTTTTTCCAGGGCCGGGGCTATTCTGAGACAGGCTTCCAGCTGGACTGGCTGGAGCATTTGGCCCAGGTCCCGGAGTGGGTGGAGTGTACAATTTCGTTGGAAGGGTGAGGGAATGAAGCTTTTCCAAAAAACCTGGTTCGCCTGGCTGATGACCGGGCTCATGATCGCCGCGGCGGTGGGCATCGGCCTGTCCAAGGACTCCGGCCCGGCCCCCCAGCCCTCCGCCCCCGTCCCGGAGGCCATGGCGGGGCTGGACCAGAACCTGTCCGCCGCCCAATTCGCCAGCTATCTCTGGGACGAGGCAAACGTGCTCTCCAACGCCCAGGAGGAGCGCATCTGTCTCTTCAACGCCAACTGGGCCGCGCGGTACGACAGCATTATCGCGGTGGCGGTGGTGAAGTCGGTGTCCGGCGATTTGGAGGACTACGCCTACGACCTGGGGGAGGAGATCGAGCTGGCCGCCGCGGACGGCATTTTGGTGATTGACACCTCCGCCCGGGACGCCTACCTGGCCGTGGGACCGGACTACCCACTCAGCGACAGCCAGATCACCTCCTGCCTGGACAGCGCCCTTTACCGCTATGTCCAGGAGGGGAGCTATGGGGACGGCATCCTGGTCCTCTTTGGGGAGCTGAACCAGATTTACACGGACCGCTACGGCCTGGGCTATCTGGAGCCGGAGGGGAAGGACAGCGGGGAGTCGAGCGCGACCATCGCCATGCTGGTGGCCGCCATGCTGGGGATCATTCTGGTCCTGGGCGTCATCGACCGGGCCCGCTACAACACCTACCGCGCCCAGTACTTCCACATGGCCGCGCCCCCGGTGATGTTCCGGCCCATCCTCTTCTGGCACGGACCCAGCTCCTGGTGGTATCGCCGCCAGTGGCGTCAGCCCCCGCCTCCCCCTCCGCCCCGCCCGCCCAGAGGTCCATCTGGAGGCGGCGGAGGCGGCTTCCACGGCTTCAGCGGTCCCCGGGGCGGCTCCTCCAGCGGACCTAGAGGAGGAGGCTTCTCCGGCGGTTCCCGGGGCGGCGGCTTCTCCAGCGGACCCAGAGGAGGAGGCTTCTCCGGCGGTTCCCGGGGCGGGGGATTCTCCTCCGGCTCCCGGAGAGGGGGAGGGTTTTCCTCCGGCGGCTCCCGGGGAGGCGGGTTTGGCCGACGCTGAGCGCTCCCACAGACAGTCAACATCAAGCGGGGCAGATGATCGTCATCTGCCCCGCTTCTTTTCGCGCTTTTTCTCCTGCCGCAGGCGGTACTTCCGCTCCAGCTCCTCCCGCCGCTTCTGGCGGTCCCTGGACTGGCGGAGAAGTCCCTCCTGCTCCCGCTGCCGGCTGAGCGCCTCCTGTGCCCGGGTGCTGGCCCCGCTCTCTTGCGTGGCCGCCCTGGCCTCCCGGAGGGCGCGCTTTGGGTTTTTCCGCCCCTGGGGGAGGGTTTTTCCCAACACCGCCGGACTGAACCGCAGCCTGTGCCACTCCCGCAGCAGCCATTCATAGACCTGGGCGTCAGTGGGCTGGGGGCCGAAGACCACCCTCGCCGCCTGATAGCCCTCCCCGTCCCAGCGCTCCGCGATCCCCACCCAGAAGGGGGCCTGGAACAGCACCGTGAATTGATTCCGGTCCATATTCAATTTCCTCCCATAAGATTCCGCGTCGGGGAAGGGACGACCCTGGGAGGGAAGGCTACTGACGGGAGCGCGGCCCGCATCCGGACTACCGACCGGACTGTGTTTTTATCCCCGCAGGCCCATTATACCACCTCCCCTCCCCCGCCGCAAGCCCCCTCCCATCCGAAAAACGCCCGTGACAAGGGACGCCCCATCCGGTATAATGGAACCACACCCCTCTGGGGGAGGAAACTTGAAAGCCCGCGCCTGGGACAGTTCCAGCCTCCGGCGCGGCGGGGAGGACTGCCATGCACACCTTACAAAAAGCCTATCTGGAGATCACCAACCGGTGCAACCTCTCCTGCTCCTTCTGCCCCAAAACCCGGCGCCGGCTGGGCTTCCTCTCCCCGGAGGATTTTGGCATCCTGGCCTCCCGGCTCCGGCCCCACACCCAGTACCTCTACCTTCACCTCATGGGGGAACCCCTCCTCCACCCCCAGCTGGACGAGCTGCTGTCCATCGCCCAGGAGCTGGACTTCTTCGTCATGATTACCACCAACGGGACCCTCCTTCCCCAGCGAGGAAAACTGCTCCTGGACAGCCCGGGGGTGCGCAAGGTCAGCATCTCCCTCCACTCCTTCGAGGGGGACGGGCAGGGCATCGACCTGGAGGGCTATCTGGAAGCCTGCTTCCGGTTCGCCGCCCGGCTGGCCCAGCGGGAGGGCAAGCGGTGCGCCCTGCGGCTGTGGAACCTGGACGGGGACGCCCTGCCCGGGATGAACCGCCTCAACCAGCTGATTTTGTCCCGTCTGGAGGAGACCTTCCCCCCGCCCTGGACCCGGCGCTGGCAGGGCACGACTCTGGCCCCCGACCTCTACCTGGAGTGGGGGGAGCGCTTCCAGTGGCCCGACCTGGCCGCTCCGGAGGGGGCCGCGGACAGCTTCTGCCGGGGACTGCGGGACCAGGTGGGGGTGCTGTGGGACGGAACGGTGGTCCCCTGCTGTCTGGACCACGAGGGGGATATCCCCCTGGGCAGCCTCTACCGCCAGAGTTTGGAGGATATCCTGCAAAGTCCCCGGGCCCGGAGCATCTATGAGGGCTTTTCCCAGCACCAGGCCCGGGAGCCTCTGTGCCTGCGGTGCGGCTTCCGGCGGCGGGAGGGGTAGCCCGTCCGCGCCTTGAGACTCCGCCGCCCTCCCCCTCCCCATCCGCAAGAATTCCTGCAAAAAATTTTTGTGAAAAAGATATTTGAAGTATGCCTTGCATTTTTGCCGCGCCTATCGTATAATAGGGGCGCAGTGCCGGAGATGCGTACACCGGCCATTTTTCCGCCTCCCCGGAATGGGCGGAGGGGGAACAGCTTGATGAAAGAGGAGATTTTATGACGCAGTATCAGGAAATGACAAAAACCCAGCTGGAGGAGGAGAAGGCCAAGCTGACCCAGAGCTACTCCCAGCTCCAGGCCAAGGGGCTGAAGCTGAACATGGCCCGGGGCAAGCCGGGGGCGGACCAGCTGGAGCTGTCCCTGCCCATGCTGGACGTGCTCAGCTCCAAGAGCGACTGCCGGACCGAGAGCGGCATCGACTGCCGCAACTACGGCGAGCTCCCCGGCATCCCCGAGGCCCGGGCCCTTTTTGCCGAATACCTGGGTGTCACCCCGGAGCAGGTCATTGTGGTGGGTTCCGCCTCCCTGACCTTTATGTACGACTGCATGAGCCGGGCCATGCTGCTGGGCGCGCTGGGGGGAGAGGACAAGCCCTGGTGCAAATACGACAAGGTGAAATTCCTGTGCCCCGTCCCCGGCTACGACCGGCACTTCACCATCTGCGAAACCCTGGGCATTGAGATGATTAACATCCCCCTCACCGAGTGGGGGCCGGATATGGACCTGGTGGAAAAGCTGGTGGCCGAGGATGAGACCATCAAGGGCATCTGGTGCGTGCCCAAGTTCACCAACCCCCTGGGCGGCTCCTACTCCGATGAGGCGGTGCGCCGTCTGGCCGCCCTCAAGCCCAAGGCCAAGGATTTCCGCATCTTCTGGGACAACGCCTACGCGGTCCACTACGTCTATGAGGACACCCCGGTGCTCAACATCCTGGACGAGTGCCAGAAGGCGGGCAGCCCCAACCTGGCCTATGTGTTCGGCTCCACCTCCAAGATCACCTTCCCCGGAGCGGGGGTGGCCTTCTTCGCCGCCTCCAAGGAGAATGTGGACTTCACCCTCAAGCAGCTGGACGCCCAGGCCATCAGCTGGGACAAGATGAATATGCTCCGCCATGTGCGCTACTTCAAGGACGCGGCGGGCATCAAGGCCCAGATGGACAGGCACGCCGCCCTGCTACGGCCCAAGTTTGACGCGGTGCTCTCCACCCTGGAGTCCGAGGTGGGCGGGACCGGGGCCGGCTCCTGGGTAAAGCCCAAGGGCGGCTACTTCGTCACCTACATGGCCATGCCCGGCTGCGCCAAACGGATTGTCAGCCTGTGCAAGGAGGCCGGCGTGGTCCTCACCGGCGCGGGCGCCACCCACCCCTACCACAAGGACCCCGACGACAGCTACATCCGCATCGCCCCCTCCTTCCCCTCCCCCGCCGAGCTGGCCCAGGCGATGGAGGTCTTCTGCACCGCCGCCAAGCTGGCCGCCGTGGAGAAGCTGCTGGCCTGATCCCAACCCCTCCGCACACCTCCACGAGCGCATATCATGACCCCCGCCCCCCACTGGATTTCCGGTGAGAGGCGGGGGTCCGTATTATTTGCTGTAGTCAAGCTTTTTGCCGCAGTAGGGGCAGTAGGGCGGCTTGTAGCGCCAGGGAAGCACGGAACGGCAGTCGGGACACACACAGAACCGGAAGAGCAGATAGTAGGAAAGCGGGATCAATAAGAGTGGACTGAATATCAGGAAACGCAGCCGGGACTCCATAATGGAATCGGGAAGAAGAAGGACTTCTGCAGCGAACAGGACAAACATCAGTGCCACCAAAATTTGGGCGATAAGCCGTACATTGCGATGGTCGATTTTCATGATACACCTCAATAGAAATCAGAAAGACAATTTTGCATTGTAAACATTGATCCACATCGCCTCATTAGGTGTTATTATGCTCGCTATTGGTAGCAGCAAATGCTGGAACAGTCATGAAAGCACCATGGAACATATCAAAATCATACTGCATAGTTTTTCATGTTTCTGCATCCCTTTCTAATCAAGCACACATAATTTTTCTTTTTTAACAAGGATGGCCTTCCTTGAAATCTATATTATCATACAAAATGACATATGTCAAGATAGAAACAGAACATTTATTGCCATAGTCTTGTGGCAATATGACAGGCTGCACATCAAAAATTTATGCGCGTTTCAACCGGAGAACTTCTATTTCACCACCACGTTCTCCTCCCCCAAACGCTCCTTGAGGTCGGTCAGGAGGGCGGGGTGAATCTGACACCGGGAGCCCATCCGTTTTTTGCTGTCCTGGAAGTAGAGCACCACCGGATTCTCCCCGGGGAAGAAGGACAGGGCCAGGCGCACCTTCCGCAGCCGGGGGTCCTCCTGGCCGGGCAGGCGGAGGTACAGGGTCTGCGTCTGTTGTGCCGGCTGCCTCATGTTTCCCAAGGGCTGGATGCTGTCCACCATGAGCTGGGGCTCCTTCTCGTCCCGGAGAGAGATTTTTCCCACCGCCAGAACGGCGCTGTTCTCCTGGATGTAGCTTCCGCTCTCGTTGATGACCCGGGAGAAGCACAGCAGCTCTATGGAGGCGGTGTCGTCCTCCAGCACCACATAGGCCATCAGGGTATTGTTCCGGGTGGTCCGGGTGCGGCTGGAGGCGATCACCCCCGCCACCGTCACCCGCTGCTCGTCCCGGTACTCCCGTGGGCCCTCCTCCCCGGCGAAGTCGGCCAGGATGGAGCCGATGGTCACCGCCCCCAGCTGTCTGGCCAGGGCGCGGTACTGGTCCATGGGATGGCCGGACAGGTAGAGGCCGGTGGTCTCCTTCTCCATAGCCATCAGCTCCTGGAGGGTGTACTCAGGCAGGTCGGGCAGGGTCAGCGCGGGCAGGGGGACCGGCTCCGACAGTTCCGCGCCCCCGCCGAACAGGTCCATCTGCCCCTCCACGTTGCGCTTCCGGCTGGCGGCGATGCTGTCCAGCACCTGCTTGTAGACCTGCATCAGCTGGGAGCGCCGGCAGCCCATGGTGTCAAAGGCCCCGCACTTAATCAAACTCTCCATGGCCCTTCGGTTCAGGTCCTTGTCAAACATCCGGTCGCAGAAGTCCACCAGGCCGGAGAAGGGACCGCCCCGCTCCCGCTCCTCCAGAAGGCCGGCGATACACGACCAGCCCACCCCCTTCAGCGCCACAAGGCCGAAGCGGATGCCCCCCTCCACCACCGTAAAGCCGTCCTGGGACTCGTTCACATCGGGGGGGAGCAGGCGGATACCCATATTTTTACACTCGGCGATGTACTCCGCGACCTTCCCGGTGGAGTCCAGCACCGATGTGAGCAGAGCGGCCATGTACTCCTTGGGATAGTGGCACTTGAACCAGGCGGTCTGGTTGGCTACGATGGCGTAGACCAGGGAGTGGGCCTTGTTGAAGGCGTAGTCGGCGAAGTCAAAAATCTGCTTATAGATAATCTGGGCGGTCTCCTCCGGGATGCCGTTGGCGATACAGCCTGGGATGCCCCGGCCCGCGTCCCCGTAGATGAAGGCCTCCCGCTCCTTTTTGATCTCCTTCTCCTTCTTTTTGGAGATGGCCCGCCGGACCATATCGGCCTGGCCCAGGGAGTAGCCCGCCAGCTCCTGAAAGATCCGGATGACCTGCTCCTGGTACACCATGACCCCGTAGGTGGAGGCGAGAATGGGCTCCAGAGAGGGATGGTCGTAGGTGATTTTGGACGGGTCCTGCTTGCCGGCCAGGAAGCGGGGGATGTTCTCCATAGGGCCGGGGCGGTAGAGGGCCACCACGGCACAGATATCCTCAATCGTCTTGGGCTGCATACTGACGCACAGGCCGGTCATGCCCGCGGACTCCAGCTGGAACACCCCGGAGGTCTTCCCCTCGCACAGCATAGCCATCGTAGCCGGGTCGGTGTCCGGGATGTCGCGCAAAGAGAACTCCGGCCGCGTCTTCCGGACCATCTGGGCGGCGTCGTCCAGCACGGTGAGGTTGCGCAGGCCCAAAAAGTCCATTTTCAGCAGGCCCAGCTTCTCCAGGGTGGTCATGACGTACTGGGTCACCGGGACCCCGTCGTTGGAGGACAGGGGGACATACTCATACACCGGCCGGCGGGTGATGACCACTCCGGCGGCGTGGGTGGAGGCGTTCCGGGGCATCCCCTCGATGGCCATGGCGGTGTCCATCAGCTTTTTGATCCGGGGGTCCCCGTCATAGGCCTCCTTGATCTGCTTGGACAGGTTCAGGGCCTTCTCCAGGGTCATGTCCTTGTCGAAGGGGACCTGTTTGGCGATGGTATCCACCTCGGCGTAGGGGAAGCCCAGCACCCGTCCCACGTCCCGGACGGCGGCTCTGGCCTTCAGGGTGCCGAAGGTGACGATATTGGCCACCTGGTCCTCCCCGTACTTGCCCTTGACGTAGTCGATGACCTCCTGCCGCCGCCGGGGACAGAAGTCGATGTCGATATCGGGCATGGAGACCCGCTCCGGGTTGAGGAAGCGCTCGAAGTACAGACCGAAGCGCATGGGATCCACCTCGGTGATGTCCAGGCAGTAAGCCACCATGGACCCGGCGGCGGAGCCCCGGCCCGGTCCCACGGGGATGCCGCTGCGCTTGGCGTAGGCAATAAAGTCCGAGACGATGAGGAAGTAGTCCACAAAGCCCATCTGCCGGATCATGTCCATCTCCATCCTCAGCCGCTCCCGGTAGCCCTCCGGCGCCTGGGGGTAGCGGTAAGAAAAGCCCTCCTGGCACAGGTGCTCAAAGTAGGCGTCCCCGTCGGTCCAGCCCTGGGGGAGCTGGAAGAGAGGAAGGTGGTATCTGCCGAACTCGAACTCCAGATTGCACAGGCCGGCAATTTTGGCGGTATTTTCTATCGCCTCTGGGTGGCCGGGGAAGAGGCGGGCCATCTCCTCCTCCGACTTGACATAGAACTCCCGGGTCTCGAAGCGCATTCGGTTGGGCTCGTCCAGGGTCTTGCCGGTCTGGATGCACATGAGGATGTCTTGGGTCTCCGCGTCCTCCCGGCGCAGGTAGTGGGCGTCGTTGGTGGCGATGAGGGGGATTCCCGTCTCCCCGCTCAGACGGATGAGGCCCTCGTTCACCTTTTTCTGGGCGGCGATGCCGTGGTCCTGGAGCTCCAGGTAGTAGCCGTTCTCCCCGAAGAGCTCCTGCATCTCCAGCGCGGCGGCCCTGGCCCCCTCGTAGTCCCCCGCCATCAGCAGCTGAGGGACCTCCCCGCCCAGACAGGCCGAGCAGGCGATGAGTCCCCCGCAGCGCTCCCGGAGGAGGTCCATGTCGATGCGGGGCCTGATATAAAACCCCTCCAGATAGGCCCGGGAGACCATGTAGGACAGATTGCGGTAGCCCTCCTCGTTCCGGCACAGCAGCACCAGATGGCGGGACTCGGCGTCGAACTCGTGGACCTTCTGGAGACGGGTCCGTCCCCGGGGGGCCACGTAGACCTCACAGCCGATGATGGGCTTGATCCCCGCCTGCTTACAGGCCTGGTAGAAGTCGATGACCCCGTACATACAGCCGTGGTCCGTGATGGCCACCGCCTCCTGGCCCAGCGCCTTGACCCGCTCCACCAGCTTCTCGATCCGGCAGGCTCCGTCCAAAAGGGAAAATTCCGTGTGCAGGTGCAGGTGGACAAAGGACATGGCACGTCCCTCCTTCTTTCATCTCAGTCCAGGCCCTCCGCAATGACCGCCCGGCTGTCAACACTTTCAACTCGTTTCGACATGATGGCTCTGTACTCTGGGGAGGAAAAGCAGCCGTCCAGCTGTTCCCGGGTGTCAAACCGGATGACAATCACCCGCTGCGGGACCCGCTCCCCGCTCAAATGGCTGAGACGCTCCGTTCGGACAAGATACCTTCCGCCATGCGCCTCCACAATGGGCATCACCTGGCGGATGTACTCGTCGTACTCCCCCCGGCCCCTCTCCTCGTCAATGTACGTATCGACCATAAAATACCACGACATAGCGCTGACCTCTTTTCTTCTCCCAGACAATCCGACCCCGCGGCCACCAAAACGAGCACGTTCCCATGATGCGCTGTAGGGACACGACTTGTCGTGTCCGCCGTATTTGCAGGGCGGATAGGTTATCTGCGGCGTGCCGGGGTCGTCACGCCCTACACACAGACGGGGCAGGTTACCCGTAGGGCACGACGACCCCGGTGTGCCGTCGTATTTGCGGGGCGGATGGGTTCTCTGCGGCGTGCCGGGGTCCAGCAAAAATTTTTCTTCCATATGCCACGCAGGCACGCACTCACTCCCTCCCCAGCTCCACCAGCTTCCGCAGTCGATGATTGAGGGCGGATTTGGTGGCGGGGGGGTCGCACTGCTCGGCCAGCTGGGAGAGGGTATCCTCCGGGTGGGCCAAACGCAGGCGGGCGGCCTCCTGGAGCTTGTCCGGCAGGGCGGCCAGACGTCCGTCCCCCTCCAGCCGCCGGATGGCCTCCACCTGAGCCAGCGCGGCCTCCACCGCCTTGTCCAGGTTGGCGGCGTCGCAGTTCACCCGCCGGTTGACCTTTCCCCGCAGGTCCTTCTCCAGCTTGGCATTCATCACCTCCATGGCGGAGACGGGCGCGCCGATGCAGGTCAGGAAGTCTTCAATCCGGTCGCTCTGCTTGAAGTAGAGCACCATATTCCCCTTGCGCTGGGAGGACTTGGCTTCCAGGCCCAGCTCCCGCATCAGGGCCAGCACCTCCCGGCTGACGCTGTGGTGGGAGGTGGACAGCTCCAGGTGGTAGCTCTTTTGGGGGTCGCTGACCGAGCCCCCCGCCAGAAAGGCCCCCCGGAGGAAGGCGGCACGGCAGCAGTCCTCCTCCAGCACGGCGAAGTTCACATGGAGGGCCACCGCTCCTGGGTCCAGCCCGAAGCTGCGCCGGACCGCCTCCAGCTTGTCCGGGCCGCTGAGGGTGAAGATACGCTTCCCCTCCCCCTGGGGCAGCCGGTCGAAGCCCAGCCCGAAGGCCTTTTTGAACAGGGCGGGCAGGCGCTGGGCAAAGGGGCCGCTCTCGGTGACAACGCGGGCCTCCCCCCCGTTGAAGGTGTTGCAGTACAGCAGCACCCCATAGGCCTCCGCCTGGGCGCAGCATTTTCTGGTCAAAGCGGCCCGGCACAGCTCCTCTTTGACAGCTCCCGAAAAGGACATGCTTATCCCTCCAAAATGTACCGCCGGTCCCCCCGGAAGATGCGCACCGCCCGCTCCCGGTAGATCTCCAAAATGGCCTGGGCCAACTTATCCGGGTCGTGGCGGGCGTAGTTCCCCTCCTCCGAGGCCACCGGCCGCTCCACCAGCTCCAGGCCCAGCTTGGCGATGCGCTCCCGGTCCACCGTCAGCGGGGCGGCGTCCTCCTCCCGGTACTTCTCCAGCAGGCCGGGGTTCACCGGGGCGGTGTTGGCCAGGCACAGGTCCACCAGCCCCGGCGCGCCGTGGACCAGCAGGGCCTCCAGGTGGTCGGCGGCGGTGTAGCCCTCGGTCTCCCCGTCCTGGGTCATGATGTTGCACACGTAAATTTTAGGGGCCTCCGCCTGAGCCACCGCCTGGGCCACCCCCTCCACCAGCAGGTTGGGGATGACGCTGGTGTACAGGCTCCCCGGCCCCAGGAGGATCAGGTCCGCCCCCCGGATGGCCTCCAGGGCGGCGGGGGTGGCCTTGGGGTGGTCGGGGATGAGGGAGACGTGGTGGATGCGGCAGTCCTGTTCCTTCTTGACGGCGGCGATCTGGGACTCCCCTGTCACCCGGGCGCCGTTCTCAAAGACCGCCTCCAGCTGCACGTCGGCGCTGGTCACGGGGATCACCCGCCCGGTGATGGCCAGCACCTGGCTCATCTGGGTCACCGCCTCCTCGAAGGAGGAGGTGATGCCGTTGAGGGCGGCCAGGATCAGATTCCCGAAGGACTGGCCGGCCAGGGTCCCCTCGGTGAAGCGGTAGGTCAGCAGCTTCTCCATGATGGGTTCGGTGTTGGCCAGGGCCTCCATGCAGTGGCGGATGTCTCCCGGAGGCGGCATCCCCAGGTCCTGGCGCAGCACCCCGGACCCCCCTCCGTCGTCCGCCACCGTGACCACGGCGGTGAGGTTCTGGGTGTACTTCTTCAAGCCCCGCAGCATGGTGGACAGCCCTGTCCCGCCCCCGATGGCGACGATCTTGGGTCCCCGCTCCCACTGCTGGAGGACAGGGTAGGCTTCATTCATTGTCGTCCCTCTCTTCCGGCTCAGGCCAGCCGGCTCTGTGCTCCTCCAGGATATTTTGGCTGAACCGCCACACCGCCTCCTGATGGTCCCCGATCCACTGGTAGACCTCCCGGTAAGTCCCCGGGGCGGCGGGGTCCATCCCCCTGCGGAACTGGTTTGCGAGTTCCAGATACCCGTGGGCCTCCAAATACTCCGCCGCTTTCTCTTGCAGCTCACGGGGGGACATCCCATAGGCGTCCTCATAGAACGTATCGACCCCCTCGTAAAAGGCCTGATACTGCCAGTTCAAAACCTGATAGAACGCCTCCAGCCAGTCGGGCCGGTTCCTGGGGTAAGCGATGTAAATGTACTCTATAAACTCCCCCAAAACGCCGCCGTCCGGGTCACAGGGATCCCCGGAGCCGCCGTAGGCGTCCACCACCACGCCCTTCTCCTTCAGGCGGGCAATGCTCTCATACAGCTGTTCAAGCTCCATGGTACGGTCCCTCCAGCAGCGCCCGGGTTCTGGCCTCCACCTGGGGCCAGTCCCGGTCCCCGCACTCCTCCCGCAGATACCGGAGGGTGTTCTGGTCCTCCTCGTTGGGGGAAACCCGCTCCAGCTGGTCCAGCCAGGCCAGAAGCAGCTCCTCCCCGTCCTCCAGCAGCGAGATGTTCTGCACCGGCCCTTCGTCCAGCAGAGCCTGGATCAGCCCGTCCGCCGCGTCCAACCGCTCCCGGGACAGGGTCTCCTCCTCCAGCCGCCGGCGCAGTTCGCCCGACCGGGCGCAGCGGAGGGCGGTGTAGGCGGGCAGGACGTCATTCTGCCAGCCCTCGTCCAGCAGCCAGTCCCGCATCTCCGGAGTGGTGGGCTCCAGCTCCCGGACGGCATGGACCCGCCCCCAGCCCCGGACCCTTTGGGCCATGGAGAAGAGCTCCTCACTCGAATTGTCCCAGCGGCCCGCCACAAAGACACAGTACAAAGTCAGCTCGTCGGACAGAGCCAGGGCGCGCACCGTCTCCCGCCACTCCCCGGAGGCGGCCGCCAGCAGCTCCAGCACCGACAAGGCGTACTTCACCGCCCCGATGCTCCCGCTGCGGAGCAGCACCGCGTTGGCAAACCTAAAGATCCGGTTGGGGTCCAGCTCCTCCCGGTGCTGGATGATCCACGCCTGGAGGCCGTCCACACAGCCCAGCATTCCGTCCCACTCCCCAAAGCAGGCGGCCAGCTGGGCATGGGTCTCCTCAAAGTCCGCGCCCCCGGCGGCCAGACGGGTGATCTCCTTCAGCTTCTCCAGCAGCGCCCCGTCCCCTCTCCCGCCGGAGTGGTAAAAGACAATGCCGTCCTGCGCCCCGTCGGCAAAGCGAAGGGCCTTGGGGTTCTCGGGCTCCGGCTGGATGAAGAACCCCTCGGGCAGGGTCCCGTCCGGCTGGACCGCGGCCTGAATGCGCTCATAGATGGATTCCATATTGATACCTCCTCAATTCCGGCCCAGATCCCGGTGGCTCTCGGTCACCGGCCACCCCTGGGCCTGTATCCTGTCCGCCAGGGCGTGGGCCACCGCCACCGACCGGTGGTGTCCCCCGGTACAGCCGATGGAGATGACCAGGGCGGTCTTGCCCTCCTCCTCATACAGGGGGAGCAGCCAGCCCACCAGGTCCCACAGGCGCTGTAAAAACCCCTCCCCCTGGCCCCCCTGGAAGGCGTAGTCCCGCACCCGCGGGTCCAGCCCGGTGAGGGTGCGCAGCTCGGTCACGTAGTAGGGGTTGGGCAGGAAGCGCACATCGAAGACCAGGTCGGCCTCCATGGGGACCCCGTGCTTGAAGCCGAAGGAGGTCACCCGCACCTCCATCCGGCCCTCCGCGGTCCCCGCCCGGCCGAACATCTGCCGCAAAACCCCCTTCAGCTTGGCGGTGGACAGGTTTGTAGTGTTGATGATCTTGTCCGCCCGCGCCCGCAGGGGGGCGAGCATGGTCCGCTCCAGCTTGATGGCCTCCTCCAGGCTGTCCGCCTCCTCCAGCAGGGGGTGGGCGCGGCGGGTCTCCTTGTACCGCTTGATGATGACCTCATCCGAGGCGTCCATGAACAGAATGCGGCAGGGACACCGCATCCCCTCCAGGGCATCCAGGGCCTGGAACAGCAGGTCGAAGTTGCTCCCCGCCCGGATGTCGGTGACCAGAGCCACCCGGTCGTACTCCCCCGCCCCCGCCATGCCCAGCTCGGCGAACTTGGGGATCAGCGGGGCGGGCAGGTTGTCCACGCAGAAGTAATCCATGTCCTCCATGAAGGAGGCCGCCTTGCTCTTTCCCGCTCCGGACAGGCCGGAGATAATGACAAATTCCATAGAAATCACTCTCTTTTGCAGCACATCTTGGGGCGTTACCCCCGTTCCTTTTCCACCAGGGGGAGAAGGACATCCAAAATTGCCTGGCCCAGCTCCTCCGGACCAACCCTGGTATTCCAGACCCGGCAGGGTGTCAGCTCCGGGACAAAGCCCCGCTCGGAGCGGCCGTCCCACCGGGTAATGGACAGCTCCGCTCCTCTCAGCGTCACATCAACCGAAGAGGAGGCCGCCTGGAACGCCTTCCAGCTCCGGATACCCGGCTGGAACCAGTATCCCTTGGCTTCCGGGTCGTACTGGATGCGCCCGGCTTTCAGCTCCTCCAGCAGCTCCAGCACCGCCGCCCCCAATTCCCCGGCCACAGGCGGCCAGGGCAGCTTTCGGGCCTCATGGGACGCGCATTTGATGCCCACTGTCGACACCAGCAGGGTGGTTTTTTCCCGGACCGCGTAAATACTCACCGGATATCGTTCACTCAGCCTCATTTCAGCACCTTGACCTCCAGCTCCAGCTCCACGCCGGTCTCCCGGAACACCCGCTCCTTGACCTGGTCCACCAGCTCCAGCACATCGGCGCAGGTGGCCCCGCCCCGGTTGACAAGGAAACCGGCGTGCTTCTCGGACACCTGGGCGCCCCCCACGGACAGACCCTTCAAGCCGCACTGATCGATGAGGGCGGCGGCGAAGTACCCCGGGGGCCGCTTGAAGGTGGACCCGGCGCTGGGGTGCTCCAGGGGCTGTTTCTCCTTCCGTTTGGCCGTCAGCTCATCCATGCGGGCTTTGATGGCGGCGGGGTCTCCCTGCTCCAGCTCGAAGATAGCCTCCAAAATCAGGCAGTCCCCGCCGGAGAAGATGCTCCTTCGGTAGCCGAAGCCGCACTCCGAACCCTTGAAGTTCTTCTCCTCGCCGTCCAAGCTCACCGCACAGACACAGAGCAGACTTTGGGCGATCTCCCCACCGTAGGCTCCGGCGTTCATGGTGACCGCCCCGCCTACACTGCCGGGGATCCCGCTGGCAAACTCCAAGCCGGTGAGGTCCCAATACAGCGCCGTTTTGGACAGGGTGGACAGCAGCGCGGCCCCTCCCGCTGTCAGTTGGGACTTTCCCCCCTTTGACGCGGGACAGAAGCAAATCTCCTCAAACTCCCCCGCCAGCTTGACCACGAAGCCGGGATATCCCCCGTCCACCACCAGCAGATTGCTCCCATTTCCCAGGAAAAAGGGGGGTATCTCCAGCTCCCGGGCGGTTTTCAGCGCCGCTTTGACCTCCGCCATATTCCTGGGCAGGGCCATCAGCGCCGCCGGGCCGCCCACTCGGAAGGTGGTATGCCTGGACATGGGTTCATTCACCCGCAGCTCCAGCCCGGGACAGCGGCGGGACAGCACCTGCCCCAGGGTCTCCATACGGTTCATAGCCGACCTCCAAAACCTGATTTATGACATTGCCATTATAGCAGATTTCACTTCAAAATAGAATAGCCCGGAATAAAAATAATGCGAAGTGCTCCGAAGAACACTCCGCATTATTTGGAGCGAGTGACGAGGCTCGAACTCGCTACCTCCACCTTGGCAAGGTGGCGCTCTACCAGATGAGCTACACTCGCAACAGCAAGGGATATTATAGCAGAAAAAAAGAAAAAGTCAACCCCCGAATTCAAATTTTTTTCGGGGGCTGTGGGGGTTCTATGTTACGCGGGTTTTTGCGGCCTGAGCCGGGTCCTGCTCAGAGGGCGCTTCCCAGCTCATAGGCCGCCTGGAGCTCCGGTTTTCCCTCAATGTCGCCAATCTCTCCGTTCCCTCCGGCCAGCACATGCCCCAGATTTTTCCATTGCAGGTGCTCCATCAGGTGGTCGTAGTACGGGAGCACATCCTCAAACCCATGCCCCTCTGCGGCCATCAGCAGGGCGGACGCCCGTCCGTGGCCGCGGAGCAGGTTCCCGTCCCCCTCCTCCAGGGCAAACAGGCGGTCCACCGCGGTCCTGAGTTGTCCGCTCATGTTCCAGTAGTAGAGCGGGGACGCCAGCACGACCACATCGCTGTCCCGTACCGCCGGATAGATTTTGTCCATATCATCCCGCTGGACACAGGGGCACGCTCTGCTGCTGTGTCCGCCGAAGCAGCCCCGGCAGCCGTGGATCTCCATGCCGCTCAGGAAAAATTCCGTTACGGTGTGGCCGCTGCTTTCCGCTCCCTTGGTAAACGCCTGGACCAGCGCGGACGTGTTGCCCGCTCTTCTGGGACTGCCGTTCAAAATGACGATCTTTTTCGACATGGCGTTCTGTCCTCCCTTAAAATTTTCCGGCCAGCGCCGCCGCCTGCTCACAGCCGTCTGTCTTGCTGATATCGCCCGCGTTCAGCACACCGGGAACCAGCACTTCCCCTACCATCTTCCACTTCATCAGCGCGGCGGACCGCTCCAGGGGGACGCGGACGCCATCCATGACGGACAGATCGTCCTCCTCACAGCAGGCGATCACGGCGCACTCCTTTCCGGAAATATCCTTGCCGCCCACCACAAAGGAGAACAGCCGGTCAATGACCCCCTTGATCTGGGCGGGGATCGAATACCAGTAGACCGGCATGGTAAAGACAACGGCGTCCGCCTCCAGAATGGCCGGGGCAATCGTGTTGAAGTCATCGTCAAAGGAACAGGCCTTCCCCGTTTTGAAGCAGGTCTCACAGGCGCGGCAGCCGCCCACCTTCTTCATCGCGGCGTCAAAGCGGGTGATGGTATGGCCGCGGGCCTCCGCCGCCTGAATGAACGCGTCCGTCATGGCGAAGCTGTTTCCGTTCTTCCGGGGACTGCCGGTAATCACGACTATTTTTTTACCCATTTTTCATATCCTCCTCATATCTGCGCATCTGCAAAAATCCGCGGGGTTGACTTCTCCCGCCCCCGATAGTATCATCATAACAGGGATCATCAAAAAATCAAGTACGCACATTCCGGTGCGATACTTACCGGGAGGAAAGTGTAACATGACAGACCGCTGCATTTCTCAGGAATACCTTGGCGATACCGGCTTCAGCTACACCCTGTCTCTCATCAGCGGCAAATATAAAATGACCGTCCTGTACACGCTGATGGAGTTCGAGGTGGTGCGCTTCAACGAGATCAAACGGTACATCAAAAACATTTCCTACAAAACCCTGAGCTCAACTTTGAAGGAGCTGGAGGCCGACCAGCTGGTACACCGGGAGGAGTATCCCCAGATCCCGCCCAAGGTAGAGTACAGCCTCACGGAGCGCGGAAAATCCCTGATCCCCATTTTAGACGGGATGTGCGAATGGGGCGAGCGGAACCGGCTTTGAGGCGGGCGGAGGACGGCTTCTACCGGTACATTATTCGGGATATCTGAACGATTTTCCCCAAATTTATAACATCGTCCATATTTGTCCGGTCTTTTGCAAGAATAAGATTGCACACCGCACAAATTTATGATATACTTTCCAAATGCAAGGCGGACATTTTGGGGCGATACAAATTTGACTCAAAGGAAAGGAGAACGATTATGACCCGATTTGGCATCCATGTGGAGTTGAAAAACACCCCCGTGCTGGACCCGGATTTTATTCCTTTAATGCGTTTTAACCGCGCTTTCCTGGAGGGCGCAAAAAAACCGGTTGGAATCGCCGTGGAGCGGGCCGACGGTCAGATGGCCTCCTGCCGCACCTTCATCCACGGCACTCCGGAGATGGAGGAGGCCGACCACTACTACATCGAGCGGCTCGTCAAGACCATTCTCTGGATGAAGGGCGGCTTCAAGGTCTATGTCAGCGGCGACGAGGGGGTCTGCGCGTACCTGAAGTCGGTCTACTGCGCCAAGGGACAGCAGGAGTTTGACTGGGACTATATGGCCAACGTCTTTGAACACCCCTTTGAGGTGGTGCTGGCAGACGAGCTCCCTGCCGCCCAGGACGCCCCCAAGGCCATCGGCGGCCACCTGGGCGGCTGCCGCATCGGCTTTGACGCCGGCGGCTCCGACCGGAAGGTCTCCGCTGTCATTGACGGCGAGACGGTCTACTCCGAGGAGGTGGTCTGGTTCCCCAAGACCAACTCCGACCCCGACTACCACTATGACGGCATCGTGGCCGCCCTGAAATCCGCCGCGGAGCATATGCCCCGGGTGGACGCGGTGGGGGTCTCCTCCGCGGGAGTTTTTATCAACAACCGGACCATGAACGCCTCCCTGTTCTTAAAAGTCCCCAAGGAGATTTATGACGAAAAGGTGAAGGACATCTACATCCGGGCCATCCGCGACACCTTCGGGGACGTGCCCTACTGCGTCATCAATGACGGGGATGTCTCCGCCCTGGCCGGGGCTATGAGCCTGAACGACAACAGCGTGCTGGGCATCGCCATGGGCACCAGCGAGGCGGTGGGCTATGTGGACGAGGAGGGCCGGATTACCGGCTGGCTCAACGAGCTGGCCTTTGTCCCCGTGGACGCCCAGCCCGGCGCCATGCGGGACGAGTGGAGCGGCGACATCGGCTGCGGCGTAAAATACTTCTCCCAGGACGGCGTCATCAAGCTGGCCCCCCGGGCGGGCATCGAGCTGGATGAAACCGCCTCCCCCGCCGAGAAGCTCAAGGCCGTCCAGGCGCTGATGGCTCAGGACGACCCCCGGGCGGCTCAGGTCTACGCGTCCATCGGCGTCTATCTGGGCCACACCCTGGCCTATTACTACGAGCTGTACGGCTGCCGCCACGTCCTGCTGCTGGGCCGGGTGATGAGCGGCAAGGGGGGAGACCTGATTTTGGACACCGCCAAAAAGGTGCTGGCGGACGAGTACCCTGAGACGGCAGGCAATATGGTCCCCGAGCTCCCCGACGAGAAGTTCCGCCGGGTGGGCCAGTCCATGGCCGCCGCCAGCCTGCCCGAGATCAAATAAATCAGACCGGAAGAGAGGGATACTATGGATTGTCAAAAACTGCAGGACGCCCAGACCTGGGTCAAGCATGAGCTGGACCGCTCCGCCGCCTTCTGGCTGGAGCACGGCATGGACCGGGAGCACGGCGGCGTGTACACCTGCCTGGACCGGAAGGGCGAGATCTACTCCACCGACAAGAGCGTTTGGATGCAGGGCCGGTGCGGCTGGATCTACGCTTTCCTCTGCCGCACCTACGGGGTGCGCCAGGAGTGGCTGGACGCCTCCCGGAGCTGTTTGGACTTTATGGAGCGGTACTGCTTCAACCACGAGGCGGGGGAGCGGATGTACTTCACCGTCACCGCCGAGGGAAAACCCCTGCGCCAGCGCCGGTACTACTTCTCCGAGGCCTTCTGCGCCATCGCCAACGCGGAGTACTACGGCGTCACCGGGGACAAAGCCCGGCTGGAGCGGGCCCGCCAGTGCTACGACCTGTACTGGGACCTGAGCCAGGGCAGGCCGGACCCGGTGGGCATGGGCCCCAAGACCATCCCCGAGACCCGGTCAGGCCGGGCCTTCGGGACCCCTATGATCATCCTCAACGTCACCGGCGTGCTCATGCGCACCGACCCGGAGCGCAGGGCCCTCTATGAGGAGCGGGCCCAGAAGTGCGTGGACGACATCTTCCGGTATCACGTCAAGCCCGAGCTGAAATGCACCCTGGAGAACGTGGATGTGGACGGCTCCCCCCGCCTGTACTTCACCGAGGGCCGCACCGTCAACCCCGGCCACGACATCGAGGGGGTCTGGTTCCTGCTGGAGCACGCCCAGCGGACGGGGGACCGGGAGCTGGTCAAAAAGGCGGCGGAGATGTTCGACTGGGCCATCGCCGCCGGCTGGGACCAGGAGTACGGCGGGCTGCTCTACTTCACCGACTGCATGGGCAAGCCCCCGGAGGCCTATGAGCACGACATGAAGCTGTGGTGGCCCCACAACGAGATCCTCATCGCCTCCATGATGCTCTACCGGGACACCGGGG
>JAAWSG010000039.1 GCA_022801435.1 Lawsonibacter sp. | reverse complement strand
TCCTCCGGGGACTACACCTGGGCCTCCCGGTATGAGAACGGGGTGTGGACCTACCCCCTGGAGGAGGTCTGGACCGGCCTGAAAACCGCCCTGTCCCAGGTGGAGGGCCGGGAGCACATCGCCGCCGCCGGGGTCTCCGCCATGATGCACGGCTACCTGGCCTTCGACAAGGACTGGAACCTGCTCACCCCCTTCCGCACCTGGCAGAACACCATCACCGGAGCAGCCGCCGCGGAGCTGACCCAGCTGTTCGGCTTCAACATCCCCCAGCGCTGGTCCATCGCCCACCTCTATCAGGCGGTGCTGAACCAAGAGGAGCACGTCCCCAAAATCGCCCACATCACCACCCTGGCGGGGTACATCCACTACCAGCTCACCGGGGTCAACGCCGTGGGGGTGGGCGAGGCCAGCGGCATGTTCCCCATCGACAGCGCCGCACTGGACTATGACCGGACCATGCTGGAGCAGTTCAACGCCGTCACCGCCCCCCTGAACCTGCCCTGGAAGCTGGAGGACCTGCTGCCCCGTGTGCTGGTGGCCGGCCAGGACGCCGGGACCCTCACCGAGGCCGGCTCCGCCCTGCTGGACGGCCTGCTCCCCGCGGGCGTCCCCTTCGCCCCCGCCGAGGGGGACGCGGGGACGGGAATGACCGCCACCAACGCCGTGGCCCCCCGGACGGGGAACGTCTCCGCCGGGACCTCCATCTTCTCCATGGTCGTCCTGGAGCGCCCCCTGAAGGAGGTCCACGAGGAGATCGACCTGGTCACCACCCCCACCGGGGCCCCGGTCGCCATGGTCCACTGCAACAACTGCACCAACGACACCAACGCCTGGGTCAGCCTCCTGGGGGAGACCGCCCGCCTGTTCGGCGCGGAGCCCGACACGGGGACCCTGTACACCAAGCTCTATGAGAAGAGCCTGGAGGGGGACCCGGACTGCGGCGGGGTGCTGGTGTGCAACTACCTGGCCGGAGAGGGGGTCACCCACATGGACGCGGGCCGTCCCCTGGTGGCCCGCACTCCGGAGAGCAGCTTTACCCTGGCCAACTTCTTCCGCTCCCAGCTCTACGCCACCATGTCCACCCTGAAAATCGGCATGGACATCCTGGCCCAGGAGGGGGTGGCCATCGACTCCCTCACCGGCCACGGCGGGCTGTTCAAAACCCCCGTGGTGGGACAGCGCTACATGGCCGCCGCCTGCAACGCCCCGGTCACCTGTATGGAGACCGCCGGAGAGGGCGGACCCTACGGCATGGCCCTGCTGGCCTCCTTCCTGCTGAACCGGGACGGGGAGGAGCGGCTGGAGGATTTCCTTGCCCAAAAGGTCTTCGCGGGCGTCTCGGGCTCCACCGTCCAGCCCGACCCCGCCTGCGCGGAGGGCTTCAATACCTATATCCAGCGGTACAAGGCCCTGTTGGAAGTGGAAAAAACCGCTGTAGAAAAACTGTAAGGAGGCATTTTGATGAACTATTCATTCTGGTTTGTGGTGGGCAGTCAGTTCCTGTACGGCCCCGAGGTGCTGGAGACCGTAGACGCCCGGGCCCGGGAGATGGCGGAGAAGCTGACCCAGGTCCTGCCCTTCCCCCTGGTCTATAAGGTGACCGCCAAGACCAACCAGGAGATCGCCGATGTGGTCAAGGAGGCCAACTACGACAGCTCCTGCGCGGGCATCATCACCTGGTGTCACACCTTCTCCCCCAGCAAGATGTGGATTAACGGCTTCGCCAGCCTGCAAAAGCCCTACTGCCACTTCGCCACCCAGTACAACCGGGAGATCCCCAACGAGGAGATCGACATGGACTTCATGAACCTGAACCAGGCCGCCCACGGGGACCGGGAGCACGGCTTCATCGCCGCCCGCCTGCGGATGCCCCGGAAGGTCATCGCCGGCTATTGGCAGGACGAGGGGGTCCAGAAGCGCATCGGCAGCTGGATGCGGGCCGCGGTGGGCGCTGCGGTCTCAAAGGGCTTGAAAGTCATGCGCTTTGGTGATAATATGAGAGAGGTAGCGGTCACCGAGGGGGACAAGGTGGAGGTCCAGGCCAAACTGGGCTGGCAGGTGAACACCTGGGCGGTGGGCGACCTGGTGAAGGTGATGAACGAGGTCACCGACGCCGAAATCGACGCCCTGATGAAGACCTATCAGGCCAGCTATGACATCGCCACCGACAAGCTCGACCACATCCGGTATCAGGCCCGGGAGGAGATCGCCATCAAGAAGATGCTGGACGCGGAGGGGTGCAGGGCGTTCTCCAACACCTTCCAGGACCTGTACGGCATGGAGCAGCTCCCCGGCCTGGCCTCTCAGCATCTGATGGCCCAGGGCTACGGCTACGGCGGCGAGGGGGACTGGAAGGTCTCCGCCATGACCGCCATCATGAAGGCCATGGGGGAGAACGGCAACGGCTGTTCCCTGTTCATGGAGGACTACACCTACCACCTGGCGGAGGGGGCGGAGTACTCCCTGGGGGCCCATATGCTGGAGGTCTGCCCCTGCTGCGCCGCGGAAAAGCCCCGGATCGAGACCCACCACCTGGGCATCGGCATGAACGAGAAGGACCCCGCCCGGCTGGTCTTCGAGGGCAAGGAGGGGGACGCCATCGTAGTCTCCCTCATCGACATGGGGGGCCGGCTGCGGCTCATCTGCCAGGATATCCACTGTGTCAAGCCCATCCTGCCCATGCCCAACCTGCCCGTGGCCCGGGTGATGTGGCAGGCGGAGCCCTCCCTCACCACCGGGGTGGAGTGCTGGATTACCGCCGGCGGCGCCCACCACACCGTGCTCAGCTACGATGTCACCGCTGAACAGATGAAGGACTGGTGCGCCATGCTGGACATCGAGTTTGTCCACATCACCAGGGACACCACCGTGGAGTCCCTGGAGCATGACCTGTTCCTGTCCGACCTGGCCTGGAAGCTGAAGTAATAGAGCCCCTTCCGGCCCCAAACCACAGCCCCCATCGGGGACGCCGGACCTGCGCGGCGTCCCCGTTCTGTATCTGGGTGAACCGACCGCAGGAGGAGCTTCCCCGCCGGAAGCATTGGAAAGAGGTGTTTCATATGTTAGAAGAACTCAAGCAGCAGGTCCTGGAGGCCAACCTGCTCCTGCCCAAGTACGGCCTGGTCACCTTCACCTGGGGCAACGTCTCCGCCGCGGACCGGGAGCGGGGACTGGTGGTCATCAAGCCCTCCGGGGTGGAGTACGAGGGGATGACCGCGGAGGATATGGTGGTCATGGACCTGGACACCGGCGAGCGGGTGGAGGGGAAGTGGAAGCCCTCCAGCGACACCAAGACCCACCTGGAGCTGTACCGGGCCTTCCCCGGCGTGGGGGGCATCGTCCACACCCACAGCCCCCACGCGGTGGCCTGGGCTCAGGCGGGGGAGGACATCCCATGCTTCGGGACCACCCACGCCGACTACTTCTACGGCTCCATCCCCTGCGCCCGGCATCTGACCCTGGCGGAGCTGGAGGAGGACTATGAGAAGAACACCGGGGCGGTCATTCTGGAGACCTTCCAGGAGCGGTGCATCGAGCCCTCCGCCGTCCCCGGGGTGATCTGCGCCAGCCACGGCCCCTTCACCTGGGGGAAGGACGCGGCCCAGGCGGTGTACCACGCGGTGGTGCTGGAGGAGGTGGCGAAAATGGCCATCCTCACCCGGCAGGTCAGGGCCGCCGCCGGACCCGCTCCCCAGCGCTATCAGGACAAGCACTACTTCCGCAAGCACGGACCCGGGGCCTACTACGGCCAGGGCTGAGGAGGGGCGGCAATGTGTGAACAAAACAAAACCCCCTTCGGCGTCCTCCCCGACGGCCGCGGGGTGGAGCAGATCACCCTGTCTGACGGCCCCCTCTCCTGTCAGATCCTCACCTACGGCGGCGCGCTGCGGGGGCTGACCGTCCCCGACCGGGAGGGTCAGTTTGTGGACGTGGTGCTGGGCCTGGACACTTTGGAGGACTACCTGGCTCAGGACAAGTATCTGGGGGCCCTCATTGGCCGGTACGCCAACCGCATCGGGGGCAGCCGCTTCTCCCTGGAGGGGATCGAGTACCCCCTGCGGGCCAACGACGGCAGCAATCACCTCCACGGCGGGCCGGAGGGGTTTGACAAGCAGCTGTGGCAGATCAAATCCCTCACGGACAGCAGCCTGTGCCTGACCCTCACCAGCCCGGACGGCCAGGAGGGCTACCCGGGGGAGCTGACGGCGGAGGTGACCTACACCCTGCAGGACCGGTCTCTGGAGCTGCGCTACACAGCCTCCAGCACCAGGACCACCCTGTGCAATCTGACCAACCACGCCTATTTCAACCTGTCCGGCCACCGGAGCGGCCCCATCAGCGGACAGCACTTCCAGCTGCTGGCCAGCCGGTACACCCCGGTGGACTCCTCCCTGATCCCCACTGGGGCGCTCGCGCCGGTGGAGGGGACCGGGATGGATCTGCGCGCCCTCCAGCCCCTGGGGGAGCGGACCTACGACCACAACTGGGCTGTCTCGGACTGGGACGGCTCCCTGCGCCCCGCCGCCCGGGCCTGGTCCCCGGACACCGGCATCTCTCTGGAGGTGCTGACCACCCTGCCCGGGGTCCAGTTCTACACCGGCAACTTCCTGGACGGCTGTCCCCGGGGGAAGGAGGGGGCCCCCTACGCCAAGGGGTGGGCCTTCTGCTTGGAAACCCAGTACTTCCCCGACTCCCCCAACCACCCCGCCTTCCCCAGCGCGGCGCTGGCCCCCGGGGCGGTGTATGAGAGCCGGACGGTGTACCGCTTCGGCGCGGGAGCGGGCCAGCCCTTCCAGAGCTGACCCGTCTCTCCTCCGGTCCAGACACAAAAGCCGCCTGCCGGGAGCATACCAGCTCCGGCAGGCGGCTTTCTGTTACAGGTTCAGGGTGATTCCCCCCTGGTCGGACAGGCCGTCCTTGGCCAGCATCCGCTCCAGCACCTCCACATCGGCGGTGATGTCCATGGCGTCCCCCTGGAAGAGGAGGTCCAGCTGCTTTTCAAAGCCCTCCACCACCTTATCCATCATACGCTCGATCCGCTGCATGGCGGCGGTGATGTTCTCCCCCGTCACCTCCTGGGCCTCCAGCTGCCCGTAGGCCCGGAGGATCTTCAGGGTGGTGGGCAGGTAGTAGCTCAAAAAGCTGTGGAGCTGGGGGGCACGGTCCGGGTGGCTCCTCTGGTAGTCCAGAATTTTCGCGGTGATGACCCCCACCCGGTCGATCTGGCCGGAGAGCTTTTTGTTGACAATGGCGTTGTTGACGGCGCGGAGCTCGGCCAGGATGGCGTCCTCCCCCTGCTCCTGGCTGGGGGCGGGCTCCTCCTTGGTCTCCTGGAGTCCCTCCCCCGAGAGCACCAGCCGGTCCCCGCCGTAGTCCAGATACCCCTGGGAGAAAACCCCATCGTCCAGCATATCCGCCAGATCATCCCGCACCTGGGTGGCAGTCAGGCCGGTGGCGGAGGCCAGGGCGGAGATGGACACCACGCGCTGGGTCCCGATCATGGCCAGATAGCTCCGATACCGCCGGGCTTTTTTTCGCTTGCGCAGGCCGGCCCACAGACAACCCAGACCGCCGCCGATGCAGCACAGCAGCGGGATCAGGTTCAGCAGCCCCTCCACAAAGAAGGCCAGATCCCCCTGGAACAGCCAGTAGAAGACCTCCCCCAGGCTCCCGGTCAGGCCCAGGAAGCAGGCCGCCGCCAGGGCCCCTCCGGCGATGGCCCAGCGCTTCCCCTTCCGGTCCAGCTCCACCGTCACGTCGGCCCGCCCCTTGCCGGAGGGCCGGGGCGGTGCTGCCGGGGTGGTGCGCGCCCCCACAGGCGGGGGGGCCGCCCGCTGGCCTGTGTACTGGCCGCTGTAATAGGGGTGGCGGCCCCGCCGCTTTCCCTGGTCCAGCAGGCGCATGACCACCATCAGCACCCCCACGGGGGCGGCTACACCGGTAAAAATCAGCCCAAGGGCGATGAGCCAATAGAGCGGGTCGTTCCTCCGGCCCGGCTGGTTGGAGTTGTTGGGCATACTCCCTCTCCCCTTTCTGTACTGTCCTTTTATCATAGCAGAAAAGCGGCGCTTACGGAATTGATTTTTTCTTAAATTTCCATAAAGAATCCCTGCCTCTATCATACTACCCCCGGCGCAAAAAGTAAACTCCGATTTTCTGCGCAATTTGGGCTCGGATGATTGACAGAACGGCGATTTTACCGTATAATAAAGCGCTTGTAAATATTGGAGGAGGGCGACAGCATGAAGCAGTTTTTTGGAATGAGCCGCCGCGGAAACCTGGACGAGGCGCTTCAGGGACTCTATCAGCCTCAATTTATTATGCTGCTATCCAACAGCGGCCAGTTCGAGGCTCACGTGGCCGAGCTGGAAAAACGGTTCCCCGGCGTGCCCAGTATCGGCTGCATCGGGATGAGCTACCAGACCTCCATCGTGGAGAACGGGGTGGGGATCATTGCCTTCTCGGACGGGGTCACCGCCGCGGCCAACGTGCTGGAGGAGGTCTCCACCGCGCCGGTGAAATACATACAGCGGCTGGAGCAGGACCTTCAGACGGTGGGGGCCTCCAGCCGGGACACCGTGTGCATCGACTTCTGCACGGGCAACGACGCCTGTGTGCTGACCACCATCAACACCTCCCTAGGCCGGCGGGGCATCCCCCTGGTGGGCGGGACCGGGGACCAGGGGAAGGTGTCCGCCAACGGCCGGGTGTATCCGGACGCGGTGGCCTACGCCCTGGTGCGCAACCAGCACGGGCGGGTGAAGACCTATAAGGAGAACATCTACCACCAGCTGGGGGACTACCGCTTTGTGGCCTCCAAAACCGACCGGGCCAACTACATCCTGGGGGCGCTGAACGGCAAGAGCGCCAAGCAGGTGTACAAGGACATCCTTCACGTGACGGATGAGGAGATTTTGACCCGCACCTTCCAAAATCCCTTCGGTAAGCTGAACGGAGAGGACACCTGCATCATTTCCATCAAGGAGGTCAGCGGCAGCGCCCTGGCCTGCTTCCGCCAGGTGAACGACTCCGACGTGCTCATTCTGCTGGAGCTGGGGGATTACCGGGCCATCGTGCGGGAGACCATCCAGCAGATCATCCGGGACTTCCCCAGGCGCTCGGCCATCTTTTCGGTGAACTGCCTGTTCCGCTATAAGCTCTTCTCTGAGCAGGGCTATATGCAGGACTACCTGCGGGATATGGCGGCGCTGGGCAGCCACGCGGGCTTTGTGGGGTACGGGGAGCACTACAACAACCGTTTTGTCAATCAGTCCATGACCTGCGCGGTCTTTGAATAAAGGAGGTAGGGCCTATGCTGTGGAAGAAAAAGAGACAGTCCTCTGAGCTGAAACGGGAGAAACCGAGCCTTTACCCGGTGCTCCATGTGGCGGAGAGCCTGAAAGCGTACCAGCAGGATCTGGTCAAGAAGGAGGTCACCTCCCTCTGGGAGCTGAGCCAGGTGAAGTCCTCCTTTGACGGAGTGCTCAGCGAGGGGAACCGCTTTCAGGTCAAGCTCCAGGAGCTGAGCGAGTCCTTCGCCGGCATCGGCCAGGAGGCGGAGCACTTCGGCCAGATCCGCGCCGAGATCGGCCAGGCGGTGTCCGGCGCCCGGGAACAGATGGAGAATCTGGGGCAGACCTCCGCCCAGGTACAGCAGTCCTACGACTCCATGGCCGAGACCTTCGCCCAGCTGGAGGAGGCCATCCGGGGCATTCAGAAGTCCTTGGACAAGATCGTCTCCATCGCGGAGCAGACCAACATCCTGGCCATCAACGCGTCCATCGAGGCGGCCCGGGCGGGGGCGGAGGGCCGCAGCTTCGCGGTGGTCGCCGCCCAGGTCAAGGAGCTGGCCGGTGAAATCAAGGACCTGGCCGGCGAGGTGGAGGGCGGCGTCAATGAGGTGGAGTCCCGGGCCAACGAGCTGAGCGGGAGCATCAACAGCTCACAGCAGACCCTGGGTCAGAGCCTTGCCATTGCCAGCCAGGCGGAGGGCAGCTTTGAGCAGATCACAGCGGCGGCAGAGGGCGCGGTGTCGGTGCAGGCAGGGATTTCAGGCGTAATCAGCCAGTCCCAGCGCGAGCTGGAGGCCCTGCGGCAGTTCTTTGAGGGAATCAAAAAGCAGTACCTCCAGGTCATGGCCCATATCGACTCGGCCAGCCGCATGGGGACCACCAAAAGCGCCATGTTTGAGGATATTGACAACATGATTTCCCAGCTCCCCCCCATCATCCGGGGAATGGAACAAAACCCCTGAGCAGCCAGAATATAGACGCAGGCACACGGTCCGGTGTGTGCCTGCGTCTTTTTTGCGCCGGACGGGCGAACGGCAGACATCTGGGCATATCGCCGCATATTTCCTTCCTGCCAGTCATCCTGCAAAACTCCACGGCAAACTGAAATTTGTCGTGTTTTTCGTGATGGTTGTTATTCAAAAAGAGAAAATATTCTTTGATGGCTCTGCGCTAAGTTAATATGGGTAACATACATTATTTTTCAACGCGAGCATATAGCCTGACAAGCCCTTCATCCTGCATCACTTCAAAAGCAATCTCATCGCCGTATTCGATGTGAGAATATCCACCGTCTGGATAGTCATAATATGTATTTTCTCCGCCAGTGAATTCTAAGTAATACCCAATGCTTGCAGGGTAAGCGCAAACGCTGGCTACTACCTCCCCCCTGTTCGTAAACACAACATGGGTCATGCCCTCACTGGCACTTTCTTTCAATGCGGGACTCGTTGAGCCAGTGATCCTCTCAATGCGGTCGATTGATGTATAGGGATCAAATGTGTATACAGTTGTCCATTCAAAAGGAACGATTGCCTCCAAAGTAACGCTGTCACTGTGCAACGTGGATAGTACATTTTTCAGTTTGGCGTTATTCAAGTAAATTCTGGGATCTCCAAAAATGAGATAAAAAGCGCACAATACCCCGATTATTGCAAGTACAATATTGTGCCACAGGTCTGATTGTTTCCACACCTTCTCGTCTTCCGCACTTAAAACTCCTGTTCCCCACTCCCCGTTTTCCACACGCAGCCGTTTCTGCTTTGAAACATACCAGCAAAACCAGATCGCATATCCTAACGCTGTCAGTAAAAGTCCAATCAAGATTACTCGGAGCAGCGTTGTTGAGGGACAGATCACAGCCAACAGGCCAGCGAACAGGATCAGGACAATCGGGATATCTGCCGCAACATATGCAAATCTTCCAAACAGGTCATGATATAAGACTTTTCCCTGCTGCGCCTGCTTCACATCTTCATCATAGGCCTCCTGGGAAAACGCCGTGGTCAGTCCTTTGACAGACAGATATCCAATGGATAGTATCCAAACGATATCCGACAGCCTCTCAAAGGTCATCGCTTTTATAACAACAAATGTGCAGCCCAGCAGAGATGCCAGCAAGGTTTTCAGACTAACTAATTTCATGAAAACACCCTCTCAAAAGTTCGGTATCGCCACCGCAAGCTCCAATTCTTCGCCTTAGCTTTGTGTGTATGATAACATATACAATGCGAATCAAGAGTTGAACAAGAGCCTGGTGAGAGTGGCGGCAATGCGGCATGATTGTCCACTAATTGTTTGCCACATACTTACATTCTCTACTCTTTTGCGCTGTTTTTCTGCCATTTTCTCTCTGTTTTAACTCTTGATTCGCATTGTCAGTTCAGATAAAAGTACCGCCAGCCCTCCGCGGTCATGGTCCGGCTCAGGGACACCCCCATCACCCGTTCCAGCCCGCCGGCGGACAGCAGCTCCTCCGGGGTCCCGGTCTGGCACACCCGCCCCCTGTCCAGCAGGGCTCCCCGGTGGGCGTACTGCATAGCGAGGCACAGCTCATGGGTGGCAATGACCACCGTCCGCCCCTCCTCTGCCAGCCGGCGGGCCAGCTCCATAGTCTCCAGCTGGCAGCGAACATCCAGATAGGTGGTGGGCTCATCCATCAAAATGACCGGCGTGTCCTGCGCCAGGGCCATAGCCAGATAGACCTTCTGCCGCTGGCCGCCGGACAACTGGGGAAGGAACCGCTCCGCCAGCTCGCTCCCCCCTACCTGCTCCAGCGCCCGGTCCACCGCCTCATAGTCCTCCCTCCGATACCGGCGCGGGAAGTCCAGATAGGGGAAGCGCCCGTGGAGCACCATCCGCCGGGCGGTGATGCTGGGCACGGCCCGGGACTGGGGCAGATAGGCGAAGTGCCGGGCCAGCTGACGGGTAGAGAGCTCCCCGATAGGCCGTCCCTCCGCCAGGATCTCCCCCCCGGTCCGGGGCAGCAGTCCGCAGGCGGCCCGCAGCAGGGTACTTTTGCCGCAGCCGTTGGGTCCCAGCAGGGCCAGCACCTCCCCGGGCAGGAGGTCCAGGTCCACCCCCTCCAGCACTGGCCGCCCGGGGTAGCCCGCCTGGAGTCCCCGCAGTTGGGTCACGCCCCTCCCCCCCTTCTCTGCCGCAGGAGCAGCCAGATGAAGAAGGGCCCCCCGGTAAGGGAGAGCACCACCCCCAGGGGCAGCTCAAAGGGAGCGAAGAGCAGCCGGGCGAGCAGGTCGCACACGGCCAGCAGCAGGGCTCCGCCCAGTCCGGAGGACAGCAGGAGAAAAAAGCTGTCCTCCCCCAGCAGGCGGCGGGCGATTTGGGGGGCGAGCAGGCCCACAAAGCCCAGCAGTCCGGCAAAGCTCACCGCCGCCCCCGCCAGCGCCGCCGCCAGGGCCAGCAGGAGGAGACGCAGCCGGTTGGCGGGCAGGCCCAGGCTCTGGGCGGTCTCCCGGCCCAGGAGGAGCAGGTCCAGCTCGTTGGACAGGAGCAGGGCCAGCGCCAGAGCGGCCAAAATCACCCAGAAGGCCGGGGCGAGGCGGGCCATGGACAGGTTCCGCACCCCGCCGATGCGGAAGTCGCTGTAGCCGTTCAGGGCGTCGGGGCAGAAGGTGAGCACCCCATCAATCCCGGCGCTGAAGATACTGGACACCGCCACCCCCGCCAGCACCAGGGTAATACGGGACGCCCCTGCCCGCTCGGAGATAAACAGCACCAGCAGCACCCCCGCCAGCGCCCCCAGAAAGGCGGCGGCGGGGGCCAGGTGGGCGGCCTGGGGGGCCAGGGCGCAGCACAGGGCGGTGGCCAGACCCGCTCCGGCGTTGACCCCAATGATGTTGGGGGCGGCCAGGGGGTTGTTCAGCACCCCTTGGATGATGGCCCCGGAGACCGCCAGCGCCGCCCCCGCCAGCAGGCATCCGCACAGGCGGGGCAGGCGGGCCAGCAGGACGATCTGCCCCTGAACCCCGCCTCCCCGCCCCAGCAGGGCCAGCACCACCTCCCGGGGGGGAATGTATACCGCCCCCAGAGTCAGGCTCGCCACTCCCGCCAGCAGGACCAGCGCCGCCAGAAGGGCCACGGCCAGTCCCCTATTCCGGCCCGTATAAGATATCCGCCAGCTGTTCATAGGCCTCCCCCCACCGCGCATTTGGCTTCAGGTTGTACAATCTGTGCTCCAGGGTGTAGAACCTCCCCTCCTCCACCGCCCGCAGCCTCCTCCAGGCCGGATTGGAGAGCAGGGTCCGCTCCAGCATCTCCTCCGCCCTGGCAGGGTCCGCCCCCTGGAGAACGGCGAAGATGTAGTCCGGATCAGCCAGGAGGATGGCCTCCAGGCTGAGGTCATCCAGCAGCGCCCCCTCCCGGTCGGCGATGTTGACGCAGTCCAGGCCGGCCAGCATCTCCCCCAAAACGTTGTCGCGGCTCCCCTTGGCCTTGCAGCTGGAGCCGGTGGCCCGGATGCACAGCACCGTGGGCCTGCTCCCGTCCGCCTGGGCCTGGGCCGCCTCCACCTGGGCCAGCACGTCCAGACCGTAACGCTGGTAGTTCTCCGGACAGCCGGTGAGCCGGGTACAGATATCCAGCATATTCAGATAGTCCTGGACCGTCTGGATGTCGAAGTAGGCGGCAGGGATACCGGCCTGCCGGAAGGTATCCCGGAGCTCCAGGTCGGCGGCGGTGTTGCTGCTGGCCAGGATCAGGTCGGGCTGCCGGGCCAGGAGCAGCTCCAGATTGGGTTCTTTGATGGCTCCCAGGTCGGCCACGTCCTCCCCCAGCCCCAGGTCGAAGGAGGTCCAGGCGTCATTGGCCGCCGCCGTCAGGGTGTCCCGTCCGCCCGCCAGACACCAGATATCCGCAAAGCTGCCAATGAGAGCGGCCACCCGGCGGGGACGGGGGATGCAAAGCTCCTGCCCCAGGTCGTCGGTGAAGAGAATGGTCTCCTCCTCTGGAGCTTCCGGCACAGCGGAGCGCTTCCCTCCGTCCCCGCAGGACGAGAGAAGCAGCACCGCCAGAAGGATTGCGCCGATGGATTGTTTCATACTGCCGCTCCTTGCCGCTGATGATTCGCAGGGACACGACTGGTCGTGTCCGGCGTTGTTTTGTTCCGTTTCGGCGGGCCTGCGTTTTACAAATTCGGCGGGCCTGCGTTTTACAAAAATGCCGGGGTCACGGCCCCGGCATTTTAAAAGGTTAGGGATCTAGGCGTACTTGGCAATGATGGCGTCTCGCTCCTGGCTGTGCGCCTCGGACCACTGCTGCCAGCTTTGGCCGCTCTGCTGAACTGCTTTTCCCAGCTCCACCATCAGGGCGGGGAGGTCGCGCTCCAGCACGGTGACGGAGCTCTCCCCGAACCGGGCTCTGCCCAGCTCGCCGCAGCCCCCCAGGAACAGCTTGAAGGCGGGCTCGGGCTTCTTGTCCACCAGCTTCACCCCGCCCTGGAGGCCGATAGCTCCGGCCTGATGGGCGGCGCAGCTGGAGGGACATCCGGAGACGCACACCCGGGGCAGCGCGCCGTCCGGGATTCCGGCCTCCCGCACCGCCTGCACCATGGCCTGGAGCGCCCCCTGACTGTCCCGGACCCCCTGCTGGCAGGTGGAGGCCCCGATACAGGCCACGCTGCACTCAAACTCGGTGCTCGCCCCGTCCTCGGTGGCGGCCAGCACCCTCTCCGCCTCGGCGGCGGTGAGGTTGATGATATACAGGCTCTCATCGGGGGAGACCCGCAGCTCCGCCCCCGGGATGTCCCGGAGCAGCGCGTACAGCTGAGCGGGCTTCCCGGCGGGCAGGATACCGCCGATGGGGTGGTACTTCACCGCGTACAGGCCGTCCTGCTTCTGAGCAGCGGCCCGGGGATGGTCGATTGCGCCGTCCCGCCTGCACTGGTCCGCCGCGGCCTCCGGACGGCTGATGTCCAGACCGCCCTCCGCCTTTCTAGCGGCCACGTGTTTTAAAAACTCCTCTTTCAGGCCCTCCCTCCCCAGGGTGTCCTGCATAAAGCGGGTCCGGGCCTTGGCCCGGTTCTCATAGTTCCCGTGGGCGCAGAAGGTGTCCACCATGGCCCGGATATTGTAGAGGACCTCCCGGGGCGGGACCTTCTCGTCCACCAGCACCCCCATGGAGGGCCGGGCCGCCCCCAGTCCCCCGGCGATGCGCACCGAAAACGTCCCGTCCTCTTGCGCCAGGAAGCCCATGTCCCGGAACGCGCTGTGGACGCAGTCATCCACCCCGTTGCAGAAGGCGATTTTCAGCTTGCGGGGCATGTGGATGTCCCGGCAGATGGACAGCAGATACTCCGCCGCCGCCTCCGCCCAGGGGAGCACGTCGAAGGCCTCCCCTCTCTGGACGCCGGACAGGGGGCTGCACATCACGTTCCGGGGGTTGTCGCCGCCCCCGCCCTTTGTGTAAATGCCGCAGCCGATGGCCTCCTCCATGATGGCGGGGACCTGGGCGGCGGACAGGTCGTGGAGCTGGACCGTCCCGCAGGTGGTCAGCTTGATGCGTGCCACCTGCTCCCGCTCCGCCACGGCGGCCAGAAATTTCAGCCGCTCCAGGGTGAGCCGCCCTCCGGCTATCCGCAGGCGGAGCATATGCTTGGCGGGGTCCCGCTGGGCGTAGGAGCCGAGTCCGCCTGAGATGCCTTTATAGGCCTTGCGGTCCAGCTCCCCCCGGTCGAAAGCGCCGATGGTGTTCTGGAATCCGGCGATCTCCTGCCGGAAGGTATCCGTCCACTGCTGATTCATGCTGTCCACACCTTTCTGTTGTACTGTTCTGCTGTTTCAGGGTTACGTACTGCTCAGCGGTGATTTTTGAGCCGGAAGCGCTTGATCTGATCCTGAACCAGCCGGACCTGCTCAAACAGCTCGGAGCTGACGGCGGCGGACTCCTGGCTGCTGGCGGAGTTGGACTGGACCACGGCGGAGATCTGGCCAATGCCCTCGGTGACCTGGGAGATGGAGACCGCCTCCCCCCGGACCGCCTGGGCGATCTCTCCGATGGAGGTGTTGGACTGGGTCACCAGGGACATGGTCCTCTGGAGGGTTGCGGAGACCTCCTCCACGATCTGGTTGCCCCGGGCGGCGGCCTGGACGGCGTTGTCGATCAGCTCCTTGGTGGCCTTGGCCGCCTGGTCGGACTGTCCCGCCAGACTGCGCACCTCGCTGGAGACCACTGCGAAGCCCTTTCCCGCGGACCCCGCCCGGGCGGCCTCCACCGCGGCGTTCAGGGCCAGGATGTTGGTCTGGAAGGCGATGTCCTCGATGGTCTTGATAATCTGGCTGATCTGCTGGGAGGCGCCGGTGATATCCCGCATGGCGGCCACCATCTCCTCCATCTGCTTGCTGCTCAGGTCCACCTGTTCCCCGGTGAGGCGGGCGTTGTCCTGGGCGGCGGAGGCGGTCGCCACATTGCTGTTGGCGTTTTTGGTCAGGTCGTCCAGGGTGGCGTACAGCTCCTCCACCGCGCTGGCCTGCTCGGTAGCGCCCTGGGCCAGGTTCTGGGCGCCGCTGGACAGGTGCTCGGCGTTGTTGGCGATGTGCCGCTGGGAGTCGCTGATGCTGGCAATGGCGCTGGACAAGGTGGTGGTAAAGCTGCTGATGGAGCTCTCAATGCTCTGGAAGTCGCCGATATAGCGGGTGGAGGTGGATACATCGAAGTCCCCCTGAGAGAGCTGGGCCATGATGCGGTTGATGTCCTCCACATAGGTGTGGATCAGGTGCAGGGACTTCTCCAGCGTGCCGGCCAGGTCTCCCAGCTCATCGTTGGCCGCATAGTGCAGGTCCAGGTCCAGCCGGCCGTCCTGGAGGGGCCGGGTCTGGGCGGTGATATGCAGGATGGGGGAGAGCACCCTGCGCAGCACATAGAGCACCAGGCTGACAAGGCAGACCAGCGCCAGGGAGAGGCCGATGAGGGAGGTGAAGTGCATAATGGTAATGGTGCGCTCCATGGCGGCGTTGCTGGCGGCGTTGAGATCGGTGGTGCGGCTGACCACCTGGTCCAGCATCCCCACCAGATTGGACAGGTTCGCCTGAATGGTGTTTTGATAGTAGCTCTGGGCCTGAGCGGGGTTTGCCTCCAGCAGGTCCAGGACATAGGTGGCGGAGGCGTGCAGCTCCTTGTGGAAGGGCTCCATCTGGCTGTGGAGGGCGGCCACCTGCTCGTCATCCGTCCCCACGTCCCCATAGAGCCACTGGCCCAGAACGCAGGTGGTCGGGTCGATGCTGCCGGTGAACTCGGTCCCGGCGTACAGGGCGTTGCTCAGGTTGCTGGCCCACTTGTAATGGGCCACCTCCGCGGTCAGGGCCCGGCTGAGCACGGCGCTGTCCCGGGCGCTGGCCGCCTGGGTGCGCTGGATGCTGAAAATATTGAAGGTCGTGGCAAAGCTGAACAAAATCACCGAGGCGAGGGCGGCGGCAACCCGTATCCCCACCATCTTTTTAATACTTTTGCGCATAAGAGCATCCATCCTCTCTTAAAATTAAACGGTTTCCGGCCGGCGCGGGCCACAGGTATTTCCGTTCAGCTCGGAACCGGGGAGATTGCCGGCAGGCTCTCCCTTCTCTCATGTATCTTTGGTCTAGTATAGCACAGCGCGGCGGTCAGGTTCAATACTTTTTTAGAAGTTTGCCGCTTTTTTCTGGAGGCGCGGGAAACGGCGGCCGCCCTCCGCTTTCGGAAGACGGCCGCCGGTATTGTTATATGGCGTCCATGCTTTGCAGATACCGCGACGCGCCGTAGCGCAGGCAGCGCTGAAGCCGCCGCTCACCCCGCTGGATGGTCCGGCAGATGGTGGACTTGTCCACCCCCAGGCACTCCCCGATCTCCCGCATGTTCTTCCCCTCCACATAGTACAGCAGAAGGGCCTGACGCTGCCGGTCGGTGACCTCCTCCCGCAGGGCGCGGATGAGGTTGTGCTTCAGGCGGCTGATCTCCTGGCTGTTGTCCTGGGCCATCTGCCGGCAGTACACCGCCAGGTCGGCGGAGCAGGCTTTTCCTCTTCTAGATCGTATATTTGGCATTGCGGCGATACCCCCTGTCGTAGTAGCGCTCGGTCAGCACGGCCAGCTCCCGGGCCTCCCGGAGCATGGCGGACAGCATCCGGATTCGGTCCTGGAGCTGGCAGCGCAGGTCCGGGTCCCGTTCCCGTTCCAGCCGGCGGTCCAGCTGCTCCACACGCGCCGCAAGAAGCCGGGCATGGGCGCGGTACTCTACGGAAAGCTCAGCTAAGGTCATGACACCCCTCCTCCATCTCCTGCCGGGCCTGGCACTGGGGACACAGGCGGCTGTCCCTGGGCCGGTCCCAGCGGTACTGCTCCCCGCCGCACCGGGGACAGAGCCATTGGGGATGGTCCCGCTGGATGTCCCTGGGGGGCGGAGCAAAAAAATAATGTGAAAAATTTTGTTGAATGACTTGACAAGCCTCCTTTTTTCTGCTATACTACCGCTTGCTGTTAGACAGTTACAAATGCGCTGGTGTAGCTCAGCTGGTAGAGCAGCTGATTTGTAATCAGCAGGTCGGGGGTTCGAATCCGTCCACCAGCTCCATCCGACCATACAACTGCATATGGAGGAGTTCCCGAGTGGCCAAAGGGGGCAGACTGTAAATCTGTTGCGTTAGCTTCGGTGGTTCGAATCCACCCTCCTCCACCAAGACGGAGTAAGCTGTAAAGCTTGCTCCGTTTTTTTGCTGCTTGGACAGGCGCGGCGGGACAGGACCAGTCCCCTCCTCCAGGGCGGCGGGGAGGGGAGGCGGAACGCGGATGGAACAATAGAACTTATGTTCTAGTTCCATGGCCTAGCATACACTGTTTTTTCCCCGGTGTCAACCGGAGGGGAGAAAAATTTTTCCAGTGAGAGACCGGGTTAAGGGACTTTTCCTGTTTTTTCCACCCCTCCGAAGGCGGATGAGCGCAGCAAAAACGGGCGCTGCCGTCTGAAACCGGCAGCGCCCGCCACGGAGGGGGGATCAGAAGAATTTTTTCACCCCGTCGGGGGCCAGGGCCGCGTCGTCGCTGATGGTGATGGTGAACTTGATGTTGTGCCGCTCCGCGAACTTGTTCAGCCAGTCCAGGAACAGCTCTGTCTCATGGTCGCACTCGCCGCCCACGATTTTGGTCAGGCTGTCAATGAAGATGTGGGTGATGTCATAGTTGCCGGCGTACATACCGCTGACGAACCCCTTGAGGGCGGTGTAACTGGCGATATCATACTCGCTGGCCTCTACCAGGCGGATGTGGTAATGAATATCGAAGGTCAGCTTGTTGCCCTTCTCAATGCAGACCACGTTGCCGTGCTCGGTCTGGACGGCGCTGTTGATCATCTCGATCACGTTTTTGGTCTTGCCGGAGCCCTTTTTGCCCATGATGACTCGAATCATGTGTATCACTCCTTATCGATTTGACATCGGGGGTGTACCCTCTGTTTATTTATACTTTACCATATCCCGGCGCTTATTTCAACTAAAATAATTGTGAATTTTTTTCAGAACCAAAAGCGGCCGGTGACAGCTCCGTCACCGGCCGCTTTTGGTTTACTTCAAGGTTTCGAGCATTTTCAACAAGACCAGCAGCACGTCAAAATTATAGGGGTCCTCGCCAACCTCCATAATTTCCGCTCCAACAGGGACAGCGTTTTTTCATGCGGTTTCCTTCCTCCCTTTTTATCCCCGGCGGAATGTTCCCCCGAGGGCGGGGTGCTGCGGCCCTCCGGGGAGGTGCTGGCCGTGTTTACAGCTTCTTCTCCAGCTCGGCCTTCAGCTCCTCATAGCCGGGCTTGCCCAGCAGGGCGAACATATTCTTTTTGTACGCCTCCACGCCGGGCTGGTTGAAGGGGTTGACCTCCAGCAGGTGTCCGGACAGGCCGCAGACGTACTCGAAGAAGTAGATCAGATAGCCCACGGTCTCCGGCGTGATGCGGCCCAGCTCCAGCAGCACGTTGGACACGCCGCCGTCCACATGGGCCAGGATGGTCCCCCGCATGGCCTGCTCCGCCACGAAGGCCAGGGACTTTCCGGCCAGGAAGTTCAGCCCGTCCACATTGGCGGGGTCGTTGGGGATGGTGAACTCCCCGTCAGGGGTGAATTTGACCACGGTCTCGAACATCAGGCGCTCGCCGTCCTGGATATACTGGCCCATGGAGTGCAGGTCGGCGGTGAACTCCACGCTGGCGGGGAACAGGCCCTTGCCATCCTTGCCCTCGCTCTCCCCGTAGAGCTGCTTCCACCACTCCGCGAAGAAGCGGAACCGGGGCTCGTAGCCGGCCAGCACCTCCACATGCTTGCCGCTCTGGTACAGGGCGTGGCGGGCGGCGGCGTACTGCCAGGCGGGGTTCTCCAGGCCGGGAACCGCCAGCTGCTCCATGGCCTTCCGGGCGCCCCCCATCAGCTCCCCGATCTCCACTCCGGCCACGGCGATGGGCAGCAGACCCACGGCGGTGAGCACCGAGAACCGTCCGCCCACGTCGTCAGGAACCACGAACTCCTCATAGCCCTCGGTGTCGGACAGCCCCTTCAGCGCGCCCCGGGCCTTGTCAGTGGTGGCGTAGATGCGCTCCTTGGCCCCCTCCTTGCCGTACTTCTCCTCCAGCATGGCCTTGAAAATACGGAAGGCTACGGCGGGCTCGGTGGTGGTCCCCGACTTGGAGATCACGTTCACCGAGAAGTCCCGGTCCCCGATCAGCTCAATCAGCTCCAGCAGCGCGTCGGTGGACAGGCCGTTCCCCGCGAAGAAAATGTCCGGGGTGTCCTTCTTCTTCAGGTTGTAGTTCTGGCTCATCAGCAGTTCAATGACCGCCCGGGCCCCCAGGTAGGAGCCGCCAATGCCAATTACCACCAGCACCTGAGACTGCTTCTGGATCTTCTTGGCCGCCGCCTGGATGCGGGCAAACTCCTCCTTGTCATAGTCCCGGGGCAGCTCCACCCAGCCGGTGAAGTCTCCCCCAGGGCCGGTGTGCTCCGCCAGCATCCGGGCCGCCTGGCTCAGCTTCTCCTCCCGGACGGCGAGGTAGTTCTCCGGAATAAAACCGCTCAGCTTGGACAGGTCAAGGTTCAGCATAATAGATTCCTCCTCAAATAGTAGATATCCCACCCCCCATCACCGGTCACGCAGGACGGATGGGCGCCGCGTTATGGACGTTTTTCTATTATACCATATTTCCCACCCCCTGGCACAAAAATTTTTCCAGCCCGCACAGAAAAATTTGAATCTCTCTCTTGACAAACGCGAGAAAGCGGCGTATAATCAGTATCGTTGTTCGGACGATTAGCTCAGCTGGTAGAGCATCCGCTTGACGTGCGGGAGGTCACAGGTTCAAGTCCTGTATCGTCCACCAACGAAAAACCCTAGAGCCGCAGTGGTTCTAGGGTTTCGTTATTTTGACGGAAACCGCCGGAGAAAAGGCCGTGCGAAGGGTCATTTTCAGGAGCTAAGAGAATCCCGAAGCCCGTTGACCGCCTGAGTCATGGCGGACATATCCGGGTGAGTGTAGCGGCAGGTCGTTTTTATGTCGGTATGCCCCAGGAGCATTTGAACGACCCGGATATCAGACCCGGCATGAAGGGAAAGGGTTGCGAAGGTATGGCGGCAGGAATGCGGGGAGAGTCGGCGGACAGACGGTTCAACTTCCCGGAGCCGCTGAAAGAATCTGTCATAATCCCGGGAAAAATTGCGGGGATGCCACAGTGTCCCGGTCCTGGTGCTGAATATGAAGGGGCCATATTGAGGCAGGGCCTGGATGCGATATTCCAACTCCGGCAAGAGGGGAATGGTCCGGAGGCTGGCGGCTGTCTTGGCCTGGTGCTCTATCACGGTAGGGATGCAGTTCTCAAGGAACACAGAGCGGTTGACCGTCAAAGTGTGGTTAGAGATATCCCCCCACCGGAGACCCAGAAGCTCCCCACGGCGGAGGCCAGTCAGAAGCAAGAGCATAACAGCGATAGCAATCCTGGAGTTATCGCACGACATGGCGTAATTAAGTATCAGCTTCACTTCATCCATGGTATAAGCCTCCCTGGGCCTCTCAGGGACCCTAGGAGCCTTTAGGCGGCGGGTAGGATTCTTATCACACAGGCCATTTTCAACGGCCTCCAGGAACAGCGCATTGACCATCACACGCATTTTATCCATATAGGACTTGGAGGCGGTCAGTCCAAAGTGATTGTAGAATACCTGTATCTGCATAGGCCGGATATCTGCCAGGGGCATATCTTTCAATTCCTCGGGAATGAGCCGGGCCAGAAGTTCCAGCTGATGGTATGATGTCCCCTTGATGGTCCCCTGCTTATAGGCAGTCATCCACAACGGTATCCATTGACCAAGAGTCAAGTTGTCGGGTATGTAATCCATAATGCTCTAACTCCATTCCTATGTCTCACACAGCAAGAAATTTCCCCAGGGGGAAGAAATGGACTTCTGATATCTTGCATCGTTGAAAATCTCGCCAAATTCCTCGGAGGTCATTTGCAGACGCTCCTCTGTCGGTTTACACAAACTGCGGGAGGCCCAATACCGCTTGCGGCCCTTGGGGACCTGTATATCTTTAGTCAGATACTTAGCCAGATAAGTCGCCGCTTTACTTGGGTCAGAAACACGGGTTGCGGTTGTATGACCATATTTGAAATTGCAGACGTTGTAAACCTGTCTCCCCTGTTTATCCATAATCTTTTTCCCTGTATGCGGATTGACCGCCTCAACCAGGGAAAGCGAGCCAGAAACCAGCACATGAAAATGATACGCACCATCTTTATGTTGCTCCGGGACGATAATCCATTTATTCCCATTGTGCCGCATAATGTCCGTAAACATTTTCACGGCATCAGCACAGGCATCATAGCTATAGCGGTCTATTTTGGTCCCGTCAAAGGTAAGGGTCAAGAAATACTCGAACAGGTTACTATGGGCTAAATCATAAACCTTCTGGACCGCACGGCGGGCGTTCTCATGCTCCTTGCGTTCAACTGCTTTACCAGTCCGCTCCTTTTTCTCAACCTCATAATCAAACTGCTTGGGAAATTCGTAGTATTGATATTGTAGTTTTCCGTTCGGGAAGCGTTTGAGCCGGACGTTATAATACATACCGCCACCCCCAAAGAATTTCCGTTAAATGAGGTTACTGTCAAGTAAGGCGCTACCGCCCGAGTCAGAAATCTAAACGCCAATCCTGCGGACTGTCAGCGGTCGCTGGGGCCTTCCGGCGGGGTGCGTGCGTGGAGACGGCGCCCCCCTCCGGGGATGCGGCACGCACTCCGCCCTAGGTGCTTCGCTGGCACGGAATCCCCCTGCACGACTCCAGCCAGACGGCGGCCAAACGTCGCTTCGCTCCGATCAGCCGCCGCATGGCTTCCGCGTGCGGACGGGGGGCGTGCCTCAGCTCCGCACCCGGGCGGACCCCGCCTATCCAGCGACCGCTGACCAGCCGCACAAGGGAATCAGCTGGAGCATCTATACCAAAACTACCAGCAAAACAGAAAAGGAGTATTTTAGTTTTGAAGGATGGGTTTTGGGAGGGAAGCAACCAGGTACAAACTCGGACCCTCAAAATTGATGTAAGTTTGTACGGGTATCGGGGGTTTAGTTTCTGATGCCTGCGGGCATAGGAGCTTAGCTGGAGCGCAGTTAATAGCACAATTTCGCTATATGTGCTATTATAGTGGCTAGTAAAAGGAATGTCAAGCAGATTTTTGCTATGTGCTTGTCAAAACGCCAATTTGATAGTAAAATATTGCTGAAAGGTGGTTCCGACAATGGTACAAAACAGGATAAGGATGTTACGAAAAGAAGCAGGATATAATCAGAAGGAACTAGGAGAAATATTGCAAGTTGGGCAAACCACTATAAGCGCATGGGAGAAAGGGCGGAATGAACCACCCACCGAATACAGCCATAAAATGGCAAAACTATTTGGCTGTTCAATTGGATATCTCATGGGCTATGAAAGTGAATCTGAATACCGAGGATTATCTGAAAAGGAATGGTACGAATACAAAAGGCAAAAACATCTAATCGAAATGGACAAAAAAGATAAGGAGGAAATAGAATCGGCCTTAACACGAGAGGAGGAGATAGAATCGCTCTCAACAGGAGAGCAGGAAGATTATCAAAAAGAATTAAACATCCAGGAATGGGAAAACGCTCGAAGATATATCTTTCCCGAAGCCATAGAAATAGATGCAATTTTAGAACGAACAGACGCTGACGGGCGGAAACGTGCCGTAGAAGTTATAAAATTGATGTTCCCTCATGATTAAAAATACAGGCAACATAAAACCCCGGCGCGAAACCGCGCCGGGGATAATTTAATTTATCGAATAGCATTATAGCACAAATGATGCTATAATTGACGTGCGGGAGGTCACAGGTTCAAGTCCTGTATCGTCCACCACAAAAACCGCTCTTTTCGAGAGAAAAGAGCGGTTTTTTCTAACTTTTTCACTTTCTTTTTGTGACGGCATACCCTCTGGACTTTCCGCTGACCACACAGAAAGCCACAGACAGGAAAAATCTTCATTTCAGAGGATATCTGATGCTAAACGATGAAAGCTGAGTTGTCACCAAAATCATTGCTTTCGATCTGAAC
>JAAWSG010000038.1 GCA_022801435.1 Lawsonibacter sp. | reverse complement strand
GAAAGGTATACTTATTGACAACGCGAAGCTTGATTACAGAACAGTTTGCGCATTCAATTTCTCTGCTTTTTCAGTGCGCGGGCGGCCTGCGGAGGGTGAAAAAGCGGTTTTCTTGAGGTGGATATCCATGTCGTGGTCGTATGATGGCATGAGCATCCGAAACAAACGGGAATGCAATATGGACAGCCTGCTGCTGAAATCCCGCCTGGTACAGGAGAGGGAGCTGTGCATCGCGGCGGTGTGCGACGGCGTGGGCGGTCTGGCTGACGGAGCCTACGCCGCGTCCTCCACTGTGAAGATGCTGAGCAACTGGTTTGAAAATTTAGAGAACACCGACGGTTTGGGACCGCGCCTGCGGGAGTATATCGAGTCGGTGAATTTTGCTGTTTTGACCCAGGCCCGGGCCAGGCAGCTGCAAACGGCCTGCACCCTCTCCTGTCTGCTGCTGTGGGACGGTCAATACACGGTAGCCCACGTGGGGGACAGCCGGATCTATACCATGGAGGGGAACGGCCTCCGGCAGCTGACCGAGGACCACGTCCGGGAGGGACGTCTGACCGCCGCGGTGGGCCACAGGGAGCAAACGGATATCTACTGCGCCGGGGGCGAGTATGTCCCGGGGCAGCGGTTCCTGCTCTGCTCGGACGGCCTGTACAAGCGGATGGATATGGACCTGCTGGCCCGGTCCCTCCGGGAGCTGCACCGGCGGGGTCTGCAAAAAACCCTCCGGCAGCTCACCCAGTATGTGGTGGACCAGGGGGAGCGGGACAACATCTCCGCCGCCCTCCTGATTGACGGCGAGCGCTGAGACCGCCGGAGTCAGCTCCAGATCACCGCCCCCGCCGTCCGCTGGCGGGGACCGGCGTGAAAGCAAGTTTTGCGGCTGCTTTTTCGCCTCATTTTGTGCCGGGGACCGCGCCGGCGGGGTGTTCACAGTGAAAATACAGCTTCTGATCGCGCTGTGTGACAGCGACTATGTGGAGCATCTGTCCCAGGTGCTGATCGAAAAGAAATCGGACGTGTTTGAGGTCAGCGTCTGCTCCTCCCCCAAGCGCCTGCCCGAGCTTCTGACGGGACAGCGCTTCGATGTGGCGCTGCTGGACGACGCCATGGCGGAGGGAGCGGAGCTGTCCAAGCCGGGCCTGTGCATCTATCTGTGGGACGGGAGCGCGGAGCCGGTGGAGGCGGTGCGGCAGCTCCCCAGAATACACCGCTACCAGCGCATCTCCTCCATCGTCGGGGAGATTGTGGAGCAGTATGCCGCCTCCCAGGGACCCAAGGAGCGGTTCGGGGCCAGGCGCGCCAGGATCACGGCGGTCTGGTCCCCCGCCGGAGGCAGCGGAAAGACCACGGTGGCCCTGGCCTGCGCGGCGCAGCGGGCCTCCGGCGGGGCGCGGGCGGCCTATCTGGACCTGGAGCCCTTCTCCGCCTCCTCCGTCTACTTCAAAGAGCCGGGGAAGAGCATCAGCACCGTCTTTGAAAAGCTGGACGGGGACGTGGCCCTCATGCTCCAGAGCATCCAGATGGAGGACAGCGGCTCGGGCATCATCTATTTCGGCTGTCCCAGGAACTACGACGACATCAATATCCTGACTGAGGACGACATCTCCGCCCTGCTGGAGGGCTGCGCCGTCAATTACGACGAGCTGGTGGTGGACCTGGGCAGCTCCTCCTCCCCGCTGGTGTGCCGGACGCTGGAGCTGGCGGACCAGGTCCTCCTGGTGGCGGACAGCAGCGCCGTGTGCCGGGCGAAGTGCGGCCAGTTCCGCACCCAGCACAGCCTGTACGCCGACCTGGGAGGGAAGCTGACGGTGGTCGCCAACCGGGGGGCCAGAGGGGTGGCCGCCCAGGGGGAGGCGTGTGTCAGCCTGCCCAGGGTGGAGACGGACCAGCCCGCCGCCGTGTACAGGACGCTGGCCCAGTACCTGAAATAGCGGGGAGGAGGGCGAACCGTGACCGACCGTGTGAAAAATGAGCTGATCGGGCAGCTGAAGAGCGAGGTCCACAAAAACCCCGACCTGACCACTATGGGCGACAAGCAGATGCGGGAGTTTATTGAAAAGCTCCTGGAGGCGAAGGTCAGCTGGGCCAAGGAGAACAGCCCCCAGGCCTACCGGGAGCTGTCCTCTCTGAACTTCCGGGAGCGGCACCTCATCGCGGACGCGGTGTACGAGTCCATCCGGGGCCTGGGGGTGCTGGGGCAGATCATTGCGGACACCGACATCACCGAGGTGATGATAAACGGGTTTGACAACATCTTTGTGGAGAAGGCGGGCCGCCTGCAAAAGCTGGAGAACCACTTCGAGAGCCAGCAGGAGCTGGAGACCATCATCACCAAGTTCGTCTCCCAGGCCGGGCGGGTGGTCAACGAGAGCGAGCCCATTGTGGATACCCACCTGGAGGACGGCTCCCGGGTCAACGTGGTGATGGCCCCGGTGGCCCTGAACGGACCCATCGTCACCATCCGCCGCTTCCCCAAGGAGGCCATGACCGTGCAGAAGCTGATTCAGTACGGCTCCATCACCCCCGAGGTGGCGGAGGTGCTGGAGCTGCTGGTCCGCTCCCGGTACAACATCTTCGTCAGCGGCGGCACGGGCTCGGGCAAGACCACCTTCCTGAACGCCCTGTCCAACTTCATCCCCCGGGACCAGCGCATCATCACCATTGAGGACTCCGCCGAGCTCCAGATCAAGGGCATCGACAACCTGGTCCGCCTGGAGACCCGGAACGCCGGTCCGGACGGCAGCGGGGCCATCACCATCAAGGACCTGATTAAATCCGCCCTGCGTATGCGCCCCGACCGCATCGTGGTAGGCGAGGTCCGGGGCGGCGAGGCGCTGGATATGCTCCAGGCCATGAACACCGGACATGACGGCTCCCTGTCCACCGGACACGCCAACTCCACCCACGACATGCTCAGCCGCCTGGAGACCATGGTGCTCCAGGGAGCTGCCGGCCTGCCTCTGGAGGCCATCCGGCAGCAGATCGGCTCGGCGGTGGACGTCATCATCCACCTCTCCCGCCTGCGGGACAAGAGTCGAAAAACCATGGAGATCGTAGAGATCTTGGGGTACGACCCGGAAAAACGCACCTACCGGGTCAACCCCCTGTATGAGTTCCGGGAGAGCCCGGAGAGCACCAAGGACCGGGTGGCGGGCAAGCTGACCCGCACCGACCACCCGATGGTCAGCATCCAGAAGCTGGAGAACGCGGGTATCCGGCGGACCATCTGACAAAAACTCCGCCAGGCACACGGGAGGGACCAAAGTTTATGCAAAATATGTTTGCAGTCACACCTCCGCAGGAGGAGACCCCTGGAAACGAGACGAAAAAAACGGCCCGGGAGGAGGAGCAGCGGCTGAAGATCCCGGACTACACGGTGAGCCGCTCCACCCTGTTCGACCATGCCGCCGCCTTTCTGGTGGGGTTCGGAGCGGGGTTCGTCGTTCTGTTCATCTTTTATAAGCTCATCCCCCTGGCGGTCCTGGGCGGCCTGGCGATGGGGGCGGTCAACATTTTTACCGCCCAGCAGCGGGCCATGCAGAAGCGGATCACCAGCCTGCGCCGGCAGTTTTTCGACCTGATGGAGGCCATGGGGGTGGCCATGCGGGCGGGCAACCCGGTGCTCAAGGCCCTGGAGAGCGCCCGGAAGGACCTGGTGCTGATCTACGGGGAGAGCAGCGATATCATTGACGAGCTGGACCTCATCCTCAGCCGCTTCCACAACGCCATGCCCCTGTCGGAGGCCTTCGCCGACCTGGCCCGGCGCAGCGGCCTGGAGGACATTGAGAGCTTCGCCTCGGTCTACGCCACCATTGAGGGCAAGTCCAGCCGGGCGGACGAGATTATCCGGGAGACCCAGTCGGTCATCGCCGACAAAATGGAGATCGAGATGGAAATTGATACCCTGATGTCCGCCGCCAAGAGCGAGGTCAACATCATGCTCTTCATGCCCCTGGTGATTCTGCTGGTCATCGGCTACGCCGGGGCGGGCTTTATGGACGCCATCTATACCGAGCCCATCGGGCGTCTGGTGGCCACCGGCGGACTGATTGTGTTTATCATCAGCTTCGCACTGGCCCGCAAGTTCAGCAATGTGAAGATCTGAGGAGGTGCGGGGATGCTGTTTGTTGTGCAGGCGCTGGCTACGGTCCTGGTCGTGGTCTGGCTGATACTCCTGTTCATGGTGACAACGGAGGACTGGATGGCGGCCGCCTATGCCCGGGTGGTGGATATCCGCCTGGAGGTGGCCCGGCTGCAGAAGGAGGACGAGGAGCGGGCCGCCGAGCTGGCCAAGTACCACGGGGTCATGGAGAAGGTGATGGGGCTCTTCCTGGGGGGGAGCTCGGAGAAGAGGATCGCAAAGCTCAGCCGGGAGAGCGAGGCGCTCCAGGCCGGCCGGCTGGGGTCGCTGAGCGCCTTTGCCATGCCGGGCTACGTGCTCTTCAACCGGATTGACGCCATCGGCCACGGGACGGCGCACAAGGCTCTGCTGTCCAAGTATTCCGAGCTCTACGGCCGCAAGTACGCCCCCAATATGACCAAGCAGCTGATGGCCCAGCTGCTGTCCTACTCCATCCTGGGGGTGGCCGGGTCGCTGGCGGTGGGCTCGCTGATTGCCTCCGCCGCCGGGAGCGCGATGGGGGCGCTGATTACCCTGCTGGGCACGGCCATGGTGCTGGTGCTGGTGTACGCCATGTACGATGAGGTGGGGGACCGGCTTAACAAGCGCAGGGCCGCCATCGCCCGGCAGTTCCCCAATGTGGTGTCCAAGCTGGCGCTGCTGGTCTCGTCGGGCATGATTATGGACCGGGCCTGGCGGGAGACCGCTATGAGCCAGAGCGGCGAGCTCTATCAGGAGATGCGCCTGACCGCCAGCGAGCTGTCCAACCTGGTGGAGCCCACGGCGGCCTATACCAGCTTCATCAACCGCTGCAACACCAAGGAGACCACCAAGCTGGCCTCCGCCATTATACAAAACCAGTCCAAGGGCAACGCCGAGATCGGGATGCTCCTGCGGGATATGTCCCACGAGGCCTGGCAGGAGCGCCGCCACACCGCCAAACGGGACAGCGAGGCGGCCAACTCCAAGCTGATGATCCCTACCATGATGCTCTTTGTGGCCATCCTGGTGATGATTATGGTCCCGGTGGCCCTGAACTTCGCCAATCTGTAGCGGGGTGAGGAAGGATTCTCAGACACAACCGGAGCTGGATCCTGTTTCTGATTTTCGTACTGCTGGCCCTGGCGGCGTACTGCTTCCGGCATGAGTTCTGTCTGTGGGCCAGAGAGCTGTATGACCGGATTGTCCCAGAAATCGGCAACTGCTGGGACCGGAGCCAGTGGTGAGAGCTGACCGGAAACAATGGCGTACTCCGCCGTTCCGCGGCGTTGTACATATAACAAATTTGAGGGAAAGGAGTGGAACTTTATGAAAAAGCTGTTCAACCGCTTTGCTGCCGCCTTGACATGCAAGGCGTTTCAGGCGCGGCAGGAGGCCGGTGAGGCGGTGGCCGAGCTGAAGCGCGACGAGCGGGGCCTGTCCGGCGTGGTGGTCGCTATCCTGCTGATCCTGGTGGCCGTCCTGGCTGTCGTTCTGATTTGGACCTTCCTGGGTGACTATTTGCAGGAAGTGTTTGACCGGATTACAGCTGCTGATACCATCGCTTGATCGCAGCCCTAAAAACCCCCTATCATGGACCGGCTCCGGGCACAGGCCGGAGCCGGCTTCATGGCGGGGTGCAGAAAACAGGGAGGAGCAGCTATGAGACATCTGAACCAGCTCTGGAGGGACAGCCGCGGGGACGCGGTGGTGGAAGCGGCTATGCTGTTCCCCATCATGATCCTGATCTGCGCGGCCCTGGTCCTTTTGAGTATCTATATGCCCCTGCGGGCGGCGATGCAGCGCTCCACCCAGTACGCCGCCACCGCCATCGCCACCGAGCGGAGCGACACCTGGCTGCGCCACGAACCGGACAGCCTGCGCTACCGCTGGATTACGGACAAGCGGGAGCTGGGCAACGTCTACGCCTCTCTCATCGGGGCTCTGGCGGGCAACCGGCGGGACGACGCGGACAACGCGGAGACCACGGTCAAAAATATGGAGCAACAAAACATCCTGAAGCCGTCCTCTGACCTGACGGTGGAATACGGTGTTGTGAACTATATCATCTATAAGGAGATTGTCGTCACGGCCAGCCGCTCGGTCCCCGTGCCCCTGAACCTGACCATGTTCGGCATTCCCCGGAGGATGGAGCTGACTGTCACCTCCATCGCCGTGGTGCAGAACGGGGACGAGTTCATCCGCAATATGGACCTGGCGGTGGAGATTATGGACGACCTCTTTGACCTCAGCGAGACCTTCTCCGGACTGACAAGGATCTGCGGCAAATTCAACGATTTTCTCGGGATTTAGAGGTGACGACTGTGGGGAAGTTTTTTCAGAAGCTGCGGCGGAGCTGTCGGGGCGCCGTCACGGTATTTGTGACCCTGATGCTGATCCCCGCCGTACTCGTCAGCGGGAGCGGCGTGGATATTGCCCGGCTCTACACCGCCCGGAGCGAGATCCGGGACGCCAACCAGCTGGCGGCCAACTCCGCCCTCGCCTCCTACAACGCCCTGCTGCAGGACCTGTACGGCCTGTTCGGTATCATGAAGTCGGACGACGAGCTGGCCAGCATGATGGACGAGTATATCAAGCTGGCCCTCTTCGGGGAGGACTGGAACGAGACGGGTCTGGGGACCTACGCCCTGTTTCAGGGGTCGGCGGTGTCCCTGGGGTCGGTGAGCGCCGCACCCAATAAAAATCTGGGCAATCCCGAGGTGCTCCGCCGGCAGATTGAGGAGTACGTCAAATTCCGCGCCCCCGCCATCATTGTCAGGGAGGTCCTGGACAAGCTGGACACCTTCGAGAAGGTCAAGGAGGACGCCTCAGTCATCCAGGACAAGCTGGACATTGAGGACAAAATCGAGGAAATCGACAAGATATACGGGGAGCTGTACAGCTGTATCCAGGAGGTCAACAAGGCCCCCCAGCTGGAAAAGAGCGCCTTTGAGTCGGTGAACAGCTATATCGACCGGATGGAGCGCACCATCGACGAGCTGTACGTGACCCGGACCAACGACTATACAGAGGCGGTGAAGGCGGAGGAGGACGACCGGGCCGGGGACTATGAGAAGAAGTATGAGGGCCTGTTTGACAACCTCCACGACTTGGCGGTAGGCGGAAAGGTGCGGGAGGGCTATGAAATGGGTCACGATGGCGTGCTGGGCTACAGCAAAGGGAGCTTCCGGTCCAGCTATAACACCCCCGGCCTGAAAAAATCCATCGGGGACAGCAAGAAGTCCCTGGCAGATATCTCCTCCAATACCACCCTTGCGGACGACAGCCTGAAGGAGCTGGTGAAGCTGGCCCAGAGCGCGGACAAAAAGAAGCGGGAGCTGTCCCAGATGGTGGACGACCTGGAGGCGAAGCTGGACCAGAATAAGTGCTCCAGCGAATTGAAGGAGGGCCTGACCGTAACCAAGAACTCCAACGGCCAGACCCAGATCGAGTTTTACCGCAGTATGCTCAGCTACAACATTACCAATATGGCCACCGCGATGCAGTCCACCAACGAACCCAAGCTGGAGGCTATGATAAACCGGCTGGACGAGGTCTATTACGGAAATTCCAGTCTGGGGTATCAGGGCATGTTTTCTCTGGATACCCTGAAAAGCCTGAATGAAAACCAGGACGGCTATGAGATCGACCTGGTGATCCAAAATATTGAGCGCTCCAAAAACGGCCAGCCCCTTCTGGAGGATAAGCTGGCCTATCTGGACGGCATCTCCCCCGTCCGCTTCAACGCCGCCGGGGACTATGTGCTGTTCCAGGATATCTCCTCCGAGAGCAAGGAGTTCTATGAGCTTTTGCAGCAGATGTACAGCAACACCGAAGCGACCGCCAAGAAGAACGACATCAAAAAGGGCCTGGAGAAGGTGGCCGGGCAGATCCAGAGCCAGTTCACCGGCCTGCTGGAGTTTGACCCTCTGGGCGCTTACAGCTACAGCCGGGGGGGCGGAGGCGGGTCCGGCGGGGGCAGCAGCTTTGGCAGCTCAGGGGACTGGGGCGGCTCAGGGCAGATCAAGAAGGTGACGAAAAACGCCCTCAACGATAACCTCCTCACCCGTCTGTCCAACGCGGGCAACAGCGCGGCCAATAAGCTGCTGCTGCTCACCTATGACAGTGAAATGTTCTCCTGCTACGCCACCAACGCAGGGTACAGCGACCCGTCCAAGGAGTCCGCCGAGCCCACCGAGGAGAATATGGCTGGAATCCCGCTGGGCATCAAGGTCAACTACTACTTCCAGTCCGAGCTGGAATATCTCTACAACGGCAGCCTCAGCAGCGCCAAGGACAATTTGAAGGCCGTGACGGGGATGATCCTGCTCATCCGCTTCGTGCTGAACTACACCATCTCCTTCACCATCAGCGCGGTGAATGATACGGTGCGCGCGGTGGAGGAGACCCTGTCCTTCCTGGGTCCGGGGGCCATCGTCATCGGCGAGCTGGTGCGGCTGGTCATGGCCCTGGGGGAGAGCGTCACCGACGTCAGCCGCTTGAAGGACGGCTGCAAGGTGGTGCTGTTCAAGCGAAACGGCACGGACAGCAACGGCAAGACCATCTGGCGGTTCAGCCTGTCGGGCCTCCTCAGCCAGCTGGAAGAGGGGATAGTGGGGGACCTGCCCAGCAACGCCTGCGCCGCCGCGGGGAAGGATGACGACCCGGACGGTTTTGTGTACAAGGACTATATGCGGCTGTTCCTGCTGCTGGTGGACGGGGACGTGCTGGCCCAGCGGACGGCCAGGCTGATCGAGCTGAACGTCACCAACTACCGGGACGGCATCGGCAGCAAGGGGGACCGCTCCGCCCGGGAGAGCGCCATGTCCGCCGCCACGCTGTTTGAGATGAACAAGGCGATTACAGACTTCTCGGTCACAACCACGGTGAACCTGAAAATGCTGTTCCTCTCCTCCCCCATCGCCCAGCGGGGGATCGTGAACGGCGTGGTCCCGCCCAAGACAAAGGAAGTGACTGTGACCGACTACAGGGGGTACTGAGCCATGGGGAAGGATGAGAGAGGATACATCGTGCTGGAGACCATCAGCGCTTTTCTGCTGTTCACCCTCCTGGTCATCGCCATTCTGAGCATCATCAGCATTGTCACCGTCCAGGCCCGAATCCACTACGCCATCACCCAGACCTGTGAGACGGTCTCCATGTACAGCTACATCCTGGACCTGACCGGGGCGGCCTCCCACATCCAAAAAAACTCCGCCAAGGCGGGGGCGGTGCAGGGGGAGAAGGACAAGTTTGAGGCCAACGTCAGCGGCCTGCTGGACGGCATCAAAAACCTGGACCCGGACCAGATCGGGGAAAAGGGGGAGTCCCTCCTCAACCAGGTGGACGACGTGGCCGGAAAGGCGGCCGCGGACCCCAAAAATTTTATCCAGCATCTGTTGAATTACGGCGCGAGTCAGGCGGGCAGCCAGGTCTTTGAGCTCCTCGTCCGGCCCCTGGTGGGGAGGTATCTGTCCAACGGGGAGCTCAGCGGGGACCAGTATTTGCGCAGCTACGGGGTCATCGGCGGGCTGGACGGCCTGGACTTCGCCCAGCTGGGCGCCCACAACAGCGAGCTGCTGACCGCCAGCGGAAATGTGAAGATTGTGGTGCAGTACGACGTGGAGTACAGCTTCGGGGCGCTGATTCTGCCCTTTGACGAGCCCAAGCTCCACATCACCCAGGAGGTCATGACCAAGGCCTGGCTGGGCGGAGAGGGGAAGGGGTATACGGGATGAGCAGGCTGAAGCGGCTGAAATACTGGCTCCCGCTGCCGGTCATCCTCGGCCTGTACCTGGTATGGAAGGGACCGGGCCAGGGGGCCACTCCGCTGGTCCTGCGGCTCATCCTGCTGTCGGCCTGCTACGCCGCGTCCCTGACCGACCTGGCGGAGAAGCGGGTCCCCAACCTGCTGGTGGGCGCGCTGGCCGGGGCGTGGCTGCTGGTCACCGCCCCCCTCTTCCTCTTCGACTCCCGCGCCGCCGCCGGACTGTGCTTCACCGGCGCGCTGGGTTTTATTATGGCGGCGGCCGTGATGCTGGCGGTCTACTTTGTCAGCCGGCGGGGGCTGGGGGGCGGCGATGTGAAGCTGATGAGCGCGGCGGGACTCTATCTGGGCTATGACGGGGTGCTGACGGCGCTGCTGTACGGCTCGGTGCTCTCGGCGGCGGCGGCGCTGGCCCTCATCGCGGGGAAGAAAATGACCGCCAAGGATACCATCCCCATGGTCCCCTTTTTGTATGTTGGGATTCTGCTGACTGAATTCTCTCGATAGGAGGCGGCTGTGCCGTGAGTAGTCTGAAAAAAATTTTGATCGTGCTCTTTTGCGTGGTGCTGCTGGCCGCGGGCTGGGCGGCCGCGATCTTTTCCAAGACGGATACCGACCGGCAGCGGGAGCTGATCTCCGCCGCCCAGGCCTATCTGGAGGACGAGATCTACATCAAGGCGGCCCCCCTGCTGGAGGAGGCCGCCGGATACCAGGCCGGGCTCACCCTGGAGGCGGAGGAACTGCTGAAGCAGGCGTATATCCCCCTGCTGGAGCAGCGGGGCTACCCCCGGAAATATACAAATCTGCTGGAGCAGCAGATGGGCCGGCAGGACGCCGCTCCGGAGGTTTTTTTGGAGGCCGCGAAATACTACCTGGGCCGGCTGAAGGAGCAGGAGGCCTTTGCGGCGCTGCGCCACGGCATCGAGAAGACGGGGAGCCAGGAGCTGACCGATTTCTATGAGGCCAACCGCTATGTCTACCGGGTGGGCCGGGGGGCCTATCAGGAGGCCGCCGACTTCCTGAACGGCTATATCCAGGTGCGGCAGGAGGGCCTGTGGGGGCTGGCTCAGCCGGACGGCAGCCTGGTCCTGCCCTGCGAGTACGACTTCCTCAGCACCTATGACGGCGGGGAGGTCATCGCCCAGCGGGACGGGGTGCTCAGCGGCATCGACCTGAACGGCAACCGGCTGGCCCTCTACAAGGGGGAGCCGGTGACCGGAGTGACCAACTACAGCGAGGGCCGCCTGGCGGTCAAGCAGAGTCAGGGCTGGGTCCTGGCCCTGGACACCCTGGAGACGGGCAGCGCCGTGCTGGAGGAGATCGGGACCTTTTCCGACGGGGGCGCGGCGGCCTGTCAGAACGGGAAGTGGGGCGTGGTCAAGCGCAGCGGCAGGGAATGGTGGGTGGAGCCCGCCTACGACGGGATCGTGTGCGACGGCCTGGGGCGCTGCTGGAGGGATGGCGCTGTCTTTGTGCGCCAGGGGGACCAGGTCCTGCTGCTGGTGGACGGGGAGCAGATTGCCGGACCCTTTGAGGACGCCCGCCCCTTCGCCGGAGGCTGGGCGGCGGTGAAGCAGGACGGCTTTTGGGGGTTTATCGACCGGGAGGGCACGGTGCGCATCGACTTCCAGTTTGACGACGCCAAGTCCTTCACCATGCACCTGGCCGCGGTGCAGAAGGGACAAAACTGGGGCTATGTGGGCCTGAACGGGACCATGGTCATTGAACCCTCCTTCCTGGAGGCCAAGGCCTTTGAGAAGGGGAGCGCCCCGGTGAGGACCGCCGACGGCTGGCAGTTTATCACACTGTTGGAATATGAGCCCGGCCAGTCCGGAATTTAGAAAGGGGGAACCTCTGTATGGTTTACAGTATAGAACGAAAGACCGACCTCTCCGGCGCAATGCTCATTGTCCGGTTTCCCGAGGAGGATCTGGATAAAAAAGCCCTGTGTACCATTGAAAACGACCCGCCGCCCTTTCTGATCCCCTTCTCCTACCGCAGGGTGGACGGGATGATCGAGTGTACCTACCGCCCCGGCAGCCGGAGCAAGCTGCAATACCGCTTCGGCAGCCACGGGACGGCGGAGTATATCGCCCTGTGGGACCAGGTGCTCCAGCCCCTGCTGGACTGCGGGGACTGGTTTTTGAAGCCCTTCAGCTTCGTGCTGGACGTGCGGGAGCTCTACACCGGCAGGGAGGGCGGCGTCAGCTATCTGTACGTCCCCTCCATACCCGACTGCGAGAGCTTTGAGCGCCTGCACGGCTTTGTGATGGAGCTGTCCCAGCAGAACAGCGTGACCGACCCGGCGCTGGAGAACAGAGCGCTGCGCATGATGATGCAGGACTTCCAGCCCAAAGGGTTTTTGGATATGCTCCACACCTTCCGGGGCGGGGAAAGCCCGGCCCGTCAGGAGCCGGAGGCCCCGAAGGAGACGCCGAAGGAGATGCCAAAGGGGACCCGCCTGCCGGAGTCCCTGATGCCCTCCGGGGCGGAGCCCCAGCCGGTGAGGCCCGCTGCCCGGGAGGTACAGCCCGCTCCGGCGCCCCGGCCCGTCCCGGCAGGGGAGGACGACATCCAGATTCAGTTCCCCGGCCAGGACAGGAAGGCCGGGAAGAAAGAGAAAAAGCCCCTTTTCGGAGGCAAGAAGGAGAAGCCCGAGAAGCCCGTCAAAGAGAAAAAGGAGAAAAAACCTCTCTTCGGCGGGAAAAAGAGCCCCGAGCGGGAGATCATCCTGGGGGCCGCGGCGGAGGACCGGCTTCCGGAGCGGCGGCAGGAGGTCCGCCCCCAGGTGAGCTATGAGGAGCCCGAGGACGCGGTGACCCAGGTGGAGGACGCGCCGGCGGGGATGTGCTGCCTGCGCCTGGCGGGAGCCGCCCAGCTGCCCCGGGAGATCGCGGTGGACCTCCAGCCCGGGCAGGCGTTTACCATCGGGCGTTTCGATATCTCGGTGGGGCGCAAGCAGTCCAGCTTTGAGTTCCCCAAGGACACCCGGGCGGTGAGCCGCCGCCACGCCGCCATCGAGCGGGAGCCAGAGGGGGGCTATGTGCTGGTGGACCTGGCCTCCTCCGCGGGGACCTTTGTGGACGGGGAGCGGCTGATTCCCAACGTCCCACGCCCCCTGGCCAGCGGGAACCGGATCTCCTTCGGCACCGGCGGGGCGGACTACATTTGGAATGAGTAAAAATTTGGAATGAGCGAGAGAAAGGTGTGGGTGCTGTATGGCCGGTCTGTCCGTCAATGAGCTGCTCTTTTACGGTGGGATCGCCGTGATGGCCCTGGCCGCCGCCGGAGGGGCGGGGGCCATCGCCTTATTTGCGGTTTCCGGACGACGCCTGCGGAAACGGCTGGAGGAGGAGTACGGCAGGCGGCAGGACGTGTAGGGAGGATTGGAAAATGGCACAGATTATCGCGGGGACCTATGAAATCCTGGAGGAAATCGGCGCGGGAGGCGGCGGGATCGTGTACCGCGGCCGGCATCTGCGGCTGGGCAAGACGGTGGTGCTCAAGGCGGACAAGCGCACCCTGTCCGCCCGGCCCGAGGCCCTGCGCCGGGAGGTGGACGCCCTCAAAAATCTCAGCCACACCTACATTCCCCAGGTCTATGACTTCGTGGAGGAGTCGGGCACGGTGTACACCGTGATGGACTACATCGAGGGGGAGAGCCTGGACAAGCTCCTGGGGCGGGAGGAGCGGGTCCCCCAGGCACAGCTCGTCCGGTGGGCCCGCCAGCTGCTGGAGGCGCTGTGCTACCTCCACAGCCGGCCCCCCCACGGCATCCTGCACAGCGACATCAAGCCCGCGAACATCATGCTGACCCCCGAGGGGGATATTCGCCTCATCGACTTCAACATCGCCCTGGCCCTGGGGGAGGAGGGGGCGGTGCGGGTGGGCTTCAGCCAGGGGTACGCCTCGCCGGAGCACTATGGAATCGACTACTCCGCCGCCGCGCAGACCCGGGCGGACTCCCCTGAGACCCAGCTGGGGGCGGAGACGCAGCTGTCCACAGCTCCAGGCCAGCGGTCCTCCAGCACCTCCGGCGGGATGGTGCTGCTGGACGTGCGGTCGGATATCTACAGCCTGGGGGCCACCCTCTACCACCTGCTGACCGGACGCCGTCCCGCACGCAGCGCCAAGGAGGTGGCCCCCATCTCGGACCGGGAGGCCAGCCCCGCCGTGGCCGCCATCATCGGGAAGGCCATGGCCCCCGATCCCGGCCAGCGCTACCAGACCGCGGAGGAGATGCTGGACGCCTTCCGGCGGCTGCACCGGGACGACCCCCGAACGAAGCGGCACAGGCGCAGAGCGGTCCTGACAGCGGGGATACTGGCCGCGCTCTTTCTGGCGGGCGGGGGGAGCACCTTCGCGGGCCTGAAGGGGATGGAGCGGGCGGCGGCTCTGGCGGAGGAGGCTGAGCGCCGCTCCCGGGAGACGCTGGCGGCGGTGCGGAGCTCGGAAAACGCCTGCCGGGCGGGGGACATCCCGTCGGCGGTGGGGTGGGCGGTCCAGGCCCTGGAGCAGGAGGACAGCCCCTACCGCCCCCAGGCCCAGGCGGTGCTGACCGAGGCGCTGGGGGTCTATGACCTGTCCGACGGCTTCAAGGCGCACCGGACCCTGGAGCTGCCCTCCGAGCCGCTGAAGCTGGCCCAGTCCCCCTCCGGCGGACGGCTGGCGGCGGTGTACGCCTTTGAGACCGCTGTCTTCAACCTGGAGACGGGGGAGGAGCTGGCCCGGCTGGCGCTGGAGCCCTCCGCCCTGTCCGATGTGATCTTCCTGGACGAGGAGCGGGTGCTCTTCGCCGGCGCGGAGGGGGTGGAGCTCTACGACCTGGCGGGACAGCGGACCCTGTGGCGCGGGGAGCGGGCCACCGCCCTGGCGCTGAGCGGGGACGGGAGCCGGGCGGCGGCGGTGTACAAGGACGGGGACAGCGCCCAAATCTATGACACCGCCGCGGGAACGCTGGTGGAGACGGTTTCCTTCCAGGGGAGGCGGCAGCGCACGGCGGAGAACGACCAGCTGGCCGACCCCCAGGACAATCTGCTGGCGCTGAACGGGGACGGGACCCGGCTGGCGGTGAGCTTCGCCAACGGGGAGCTGGCGGTGTTCGGCCTGGCAGGGGGCGAGACCCTGGAGCTGATGGACCCCTGCAATATGTACCACTACGAGGGCGGCTTCTTTGGCCCCTACTTCGCCTTCTCCGGCTGGGACGGGGCGCAGTCCATCTTCGCGGTGGTGGATACGGAGGCGATGGTGCAGACCGGAGGCTTCACGGGCCAGACCCCCTACCTCCTCCAGGTGGACGGGGACGGGGTGCGCATCGCCAACGACAACATTTTGGTCTGGATCGACCCGGAGACGGGGGAGCAGACCGAAATCGGCTACCCCGAGGGGGATATTACCGCCTTCCGTCAGAGCGGGGACTACGCGGTAACGGCGGGGAAGGGGTGCGCTTTCTTCGGACCCTCCGCCCGGGCCATGGGAGCGGTGGAATACCCCTGTGACTTCCTCCAGCTGGCGGGGGAGTTCGCGGCCATCGGAAGCCGGGACACGCCAACGGTGCGGGTGCTGAGGCTGGAGCGCAGTCAGGAGGCGGAGATTTTCTCCTATGAGCCGGACTACCCCCACGACGAGGCCCGGCTGAGCGGAGACGGGGAGACGGTGATGCTGTTCCGCTATGATGGCTTCCGCCTTTACAGCCGGACGGGGGAGCTTTTGCAGGAGACAGCCCTGCCCGACCCCCAGCACATCTATGACCAGCAGTACCGGCGGGACGAGACGGGCTCTTACCTGGAGGTCATCTACAGTGACGGCCTGCGTCGGGCGTACAGCGCGGCGGACGGCGCGGAGCTGTGGGAGGAACAGGGGGAGGCCCCCGACCCGTCGCTCTATGAGGAGTTTTTGACGGACAAATACCGCATCACCTCCCCCCTGCACGAGGCCCCCGCCGCCTATGACCGGGAGAGCGGGGAGCTGGTCAAAACCCTGGAACAGGACGCCTACCTCACCTATGTGACCCAGGCGGGGGAGTATATTTTGACCGAGTACGTCTCCTCCCAGGGGGAGCGCTTCGGCCTGCTGCTGGACGAAAACTGTGAGACCCTGGCCCGCCTGCCCGGCCTGTGCGACATCGTGGACGGAACGCTGGTGTTCGACTACCCTACGGGAAATCTGCGGCAGTGCCGCATTTATTCCCTGCAAGAGCTTCTGGCCCTTGCAGAATCTTACTAAAGGAGGAAAACCGTATGAAAAACCTGAGACGGAGACTGTCATCCCTGCTAGTGCTGGCGATGCTTTTCTCCATGCTGCCAGTAAACACGCTGGCAGCGGCTCCCCCACCGGTGGAGGATATGTCCTTTGACCTCATGGACCCCGCCGCCGAACCCGAGGAGGAACCCCTCTATGTGGAGGTGAGCGGAGAGAAGGTATATTTGATTCCTGACGAAGCTAGCACCTTCTCTATGCTGCCCCTGGAGGAAAAGAGGTACACCTTAAATCTTGATGGCTACTTTGACGACGAGTTGAAGTCCGTCAGCTTCGCCGATTTCCTGGATGAGTTGGCGTCATATTATCCAAGTGGTGGAGTGACTACAAACCCCAACGATATTGCCGCCTGGGCAAAGTGGCAGTATTACGACGAGGAAGGCAACTACCTTGGAAGCAGTCATGATGACGAGTTCACCGTTGTCGGTGCGGACAAGACCATTGACCTGTCCTATGGCCGGAAACATACGGATACTAAGACTATTCGTCTTGAGTTGATTATCGGCAATGCGGACCAGTTTGACCCCAACAACACACGTTATATTGTTTCGGTGCGTGTTGGCGGCACAAGTAACATTTTCTTTGCTTCCGCATATAGTGTAGATGACCCACGTCAGGAAATCGATGTCCATGGCGCAATATTGTCTAATGAATATGGAACCAATAGACAATCCCTTCAAATCCCCGTGGACCCCAAGACGTGGAGATATGGTGAAGAGGCGTATTTGGGCCTGACGCTTCATTCCAACTTTGACCCCAACAATGAACTTACGGTGTCGGTCTATTCGGGCCGCTATGACACAGAAGTGGCTGCGGTAGAAGCCGTGAATCAAGGAAAGTCTCAACTTATCACCAACGAGATTTGGAATCAATTCGGTATATCTACAACAGGCGGCTATCGGGCGGACTACGGTTGGAAAGAAAACTTGAATGAACTGCCGCAGATCACAGTCATCTTCTATCGCAACGGCAGAACCGCAGAGGTGATGCCCTTGTATGTGGAGATGTTTGAGGATGGGATGTGGCTTGATTACAATTCTGGCCTGTATGTAGAGGAAAACGGCTTCAGAAAGGATATTTGGGGTCATTCCTACAACCAAAAAGGGGAACATATTGTTACATTAGACCCGGGTTATCCCGCCAATGGCACATATTATTTTAACCTGATTCTGCAAAATCCTAAAGATTATTCTGCGCCTAACAACGGGATTCAGTATGTTGCTAAAGCGGTTGTAGGGGACTATGACACTGCGGAGCAGATTCCTGCCAGCGCTGTGGACATTAAGGATCAGTTGTTTTCCAATGCAAATGTTTCCGGCGGCTACGTCGCGGACTACAGCAATGGAGTTTCCTTTACTGTGGTAGATACCGACGGCTTCCTCCATTGGTTTACTCTCAAAACGAAGGAGGGGAAAGAACCCGATCCTGGACCTTTCATGCCCTCCGCGCCCAGACCGCTGTCTGAGGATACCTATTTTCGGATGCAGAAAGCGGTGGATGCTGATGGAAACTATTTAGATTACTATGTCATGCCCTATGACGCGGACGGCTATTACTTCAACGGCTTCCAGACCGTGTTCCTTTTGAAAGAGGATGGCAGTCCCGTTGATCCTGGAAATATCAAGCCCGTTTTTTATCCTGATGCTACTGATAATTCCAAGGTAACAATCTTTGCCGGTCACAATGAATACGGGCAGAACGCCTCTGCCGTGAAGCAGATTAGCGGTGTGACCGAGCACGTATTTGAAAGCGGCAAGGTAATCCAGTATTCCGCCGCTGCGGAGAATGAGCGCAACCTGAAAAACTACTGGGTCACTTTCCTGACCAAGCAAGTCGGCGGCGCCAAGCTCTTTGTCAACGGCATCAATGAGGAGAGCCTTTGGGAGGAGGAGACCCCGGGCGGCGAGAAGATTCCCGTCCGTGAGGTTTTCCTGACCAACGATTTCAACTACCGCCACGATGTGTTCTTCGCCAACATCGGCGACGCGGAGCTGACCAACATCTCCGTGAAGCTGGAGAAGGCCCAGAATGTGGCCCTGGATGAGTATTGGACTGTCCGTGAGGGTTCCACCGCGAAGCTGGCCGCCTTCGACACGACCGACAGCCGCACGCCCAGCAACAAGCCTGCCTATGAGGGCGAGCTTCCCAACGTGGCAAAGATTCGTCTGGTTCCGGAAAAGGACGCAGATGGCAATATGCTGGCCGGTGAAATCAGCGGTACGCTGGTCATCAGTGCGGCCGGCCAGGAGGATGTCAGAATCAAGCTGAAAGGAACTGCCGGGACCCCCAAGATTACCACCGAGACGGTCCGGGACGGCGTCAAGTATGTCCACTATTCCAGCCTGATTCAGACCAATAACATGTATGATTCCGGCGCGGTCACATTCTCCGTCACCGGCGGCCGCCTGCCCCGCGGGATGAATTTGAAGGCCAACGGCGAGCTTTACGGCGTGCCTACCGAGACCGGGACCTTCACCTTCACCGCCACCGCCACCATTGAGGTCGATGGCAAGACCTACAGCGACAGCAAGGAATTCACCTTTACCATCGCGGACAACACCAAGGAAAACGTCGAGCTGGGGAACGACGATACAGCCATCGGCTATCCTCTGCTGGATCGGATTTTAGACCTTGACATCAGCGGAGAGGTACATGAGGACTACTCCTTCCTCCAGCAGAATATGCGCTCCAATGGTCCGTTCAACGAGTTCATGAATGTCTATCTGGACGGCCGTCTGCTGGCTGATGGGCAGGACTACGACGCGGAGGAGGGCAGCACCCGGATTACCGTCCGCGCCCAGACCTTCCGGAACGCGGGCAACGGGACCCACACCATCTCCGCCGAGTTCCGTACCGGCCAGGACGAGAACGGGACCATGCACCGGACCGCTCAGAACTTCACTCTGGCCGGCCTGCCCAGCAGCGGCGGTTCCTCGGGCGGCGGCGGAGGCGGCTCCTCCAGCGAGAGCGGCAAGTATAACATCACCGTCCCCTCTGTCTCCCACGGCAAAATTACCGCCAGCGAGAAGAACGCCGGTCAGGGGACTGTGGTCTATCTGACCGTCACCCCCGACCCGGGCTACCAGCTGGACAGCATCACCATCACCGGTCCCCGGGGCAAGGAGGTCCCTGTCACCCGGGAGAGCGACGGACGCTACTCCTTCCAGATGCCCAACGGGACCGCGCAGATCTCCGTCAAGTTTGTCCCTGTGGGGAGCGGACAGCCGGAGCAGCCCACCCAGCCCACGCCCGCCGGGACTACCCCCTTCGTGGATATGCTGGAGAGCGACTGGTTCTACAGCGCCGTGGCCCAGGTCTATGAGAAGGGCTGGATGACCGGGACCTCGGAGAACACCTTCGCGCCCCGCTCCAAGACCTCCCGGGGCATGATCGTCACCATCCTCCACAAGCTGGAGGGGAACCCCGAGGCGGAGGGCTCCTACTTCGCCGACGTGCCCCTCAACTGCTACTACACCAAGGCCGTCTCCTGGGCCGCCGAGCAGGGCATCATCTCCGGCTACGGCGACGGGCGCTTCGGCCCCGACGACTCCCTCACCCGGGAGCAGATCGTCATGATCCTCTACAGCTACGCCAAGTATAAGGGGATGGACGTCAGCGCCCAGAGCGGTCTGGAGCAGTTCACCGACCTGGACCAGCTGAGCAGCGAGGCACAGCAGGCCATGTCCTGGGCCCACGGAGTGGGTCTGATCAGCGGCAAGGGGGACGGCATCCTGGACCCCGCCGGCCCCGCGACCCGGGCTGAGATGGCCGCCCTGCTGGTGCAGTTCGTGTCGCTTATGGAGAGCGCCCAGTAACAGAAACATTTAAAAAATCCCACCGCGGCGTGCAACATACGCCTGCGGTGGGATTTTCCCTGTCAAGCCAGGACCCGGCCTACGCGTCCTCAAAGGCCCGCTGGAAAGCCTCCAGAAGCTGCTCCTTATCGAAAGGCTTGTCAAGAAACCCTTTGGTCCCGATCTGCTTGGCCTCTGCAAAGGTGTCGTCATAGGCCAGTGAGGATATCATGAGAATCCTCGCGTCAGGGTGTTCCTCCAGGATGGCCTGAGCGGTCTCCAGTCCGTCCATGCCGGGCATGATGATGTCCATCGTCACCAGGTCCGGGGCGGTCTCCTCGTACCGGGCCAGGGCCTCCTCGCCGTCCCGGCAGTAGACCGCCACCTCATAGCCGGTATCCTCCAGCAGGTTTTTCATCTGCATATAGATCATCCTGGAATCGTCCACAACCATAATTCGTTTTGCCATCTCAAAGTCGCCTCTTTCTGTCAAATTCAAACAAATTTCTGGTCCGCACGCTGATATGGGACGTGGTGGGTCAGCTGAGCGCTCTCCTTCTGCGCGTCGGCGTAGGTCAGCATGAACTGCGTCTGATGGTTCTCGGGGGTGTAGCGCCCGCGGTAAAATACGGGTACGCTGAACCGTGCGGGCACATTGGTGGTCCGGAACAGGATGGCGGCGATTTTTCCGCACAGAATGTTGAAATATTCCTTGCAGAAGTCCTCAACATCCTGTTGGGACAGCTCCTCCTCCCCCAAAGCGTTTCGGGCCATGCGGACGAGCAGCCCGGTATCCGCGCACAGGGTCAGGCTGGTGTGAAATCCTCTGCTGAAGGTGATGTGTACGGTACACAGGTTTTCTCCCAGGGTCTCGCCGCTGGGGGAGAGCTGTATCCCCGCCGTCTGTTCCGTCACCTTCCGGACAGCCTGGTCCAGCAGGTCCGCCAGCTCCTGTTGGGACATAGCAGTGTTCATAGGTCCCCTCCCTTCCGGTCTAAATCAACCGTATTTCATCCCCCCTCAGCATCGCTACACAGGGGGAAAGCCTGTCGCAGAAGTGGTAGACGGCATGGTCGATGGTCAGCACCGCCCCCGGGAAGACGGTATCGCATACCATCCGCCGGATATCCACCTCCGGAGGCGCGGCGGGCTGCTGGAGCAGGTCCTTGTTGATGGCATCCAGCTTGCCCCGGCTGACGGTCAGCTGCATCCGGAGCTTGCCCAGGTGGCTGATCTTGCTGGGACTGTCCGGCTGGCGTTCGGTGCGCTCCATGGTCTCCTCCAGCTCCTGGACCTCCTTGGTCAGCAGGTCGTAGTCAAACTCCTCGCAGGGCTGGCCGCCCAGGATGATATCCGTCCGGTTGCCCACCCGGGAGCCGATTACCCCCGCGCTCACCTCGTGGACGGCCCGCACCTTTCCGCCGATGATGCTCTGGTGGCCGGTGCGTACCGTCACCGCGCCGCCGCAGTAGACCTCACAGTTGATGATGCACTCGGTCTCCAGATCCATCTTGGTATAGATGCAGCTGTTTTCCAGATATTTGGCAAAAATGCTCCGCTGAGCCCGGATTACCGCCTGGTTGTCCCCCTGAACGCCCCTGGCCACGATCAGGTCCCGGCCCGCCTCCACCGTGCAGGCCTCCACCACGCCGTCCACCGTGATGGTCCCCATGGCCCGGACGCTGAAGCCGCTGCAAATGTCCCCGTGGATACACACATCCCCCAAAAAGTTGATATTTCCCACGGAATAGTCCACGTTTCCCGGGATATCCAGCACGGGCTTGACCTGGAAGCTGCGGCCGCTGAACTCCACGTGGCCGGGAATGGTGGAGATCAGCGCCGTTCCGTCCTCGGACAGCTCCGTGTTGCGGCCTTTCGGCGCGGAGACCGGCTTCCCGTCCTTGGCGGGGAGCTCTGCGCCCTGCACGGTCCGGCCAGGGATGCCGTTGGTGGGCGGGACGATGTGGCAGATTACGCCCCCCTGTTCCACGTTGTGGATAAAATGCAGGTCGGAGTAGTCCACCCGGCCAGTCTCGTCGATGGTGAGCTTCCGTTCCTCTGTGCGGGGGAACAGGTCCACCACCCGGCCATCCGAGCCGTTCACCGCCGCCGTGCCCCGGGCCACGGGGAAGAGCGTAAAATAGCGCTCTGGGTCCTGGGGGAGCGCGTTCAGCAGCTCCTCGTCAATGCCGCAGCACACCCCCTGGGCCGCCAGGGCCTGGTCCAGATCGGACCGGGCAAGCTGCCGGCCATTGCCTGCCGGGGGGTAGACCAGCAGCCAGGCCGTCAGACTGTTTTTGGACAGGAAGACGGTCACCTGGGCGTCCAGATTGGGCGGCGCGGTCTCCTCCCCCTCTTGGCGCTGGGCGGACAGCAGCTCAAAGCGCTTGCTGGCTGAGGTGTTGACCAGCAGCTTCAGCCGCAGCAGCTCCGTCTGAGCCTCCGCCTCAGGCAGAGGGGACTCTCCCGGCCCCTCCAGGGTCAGATCGGGCAGCGGCTGCCAGCCCGACTGCTCGCTGTACTGTGTCCTGAGCCGGAGCAGACTGTGCCCCTGAGGCAGATCGAGTCTGTGGCGCTCGGGCTTCTTAGGCGGCGGCGCGCTCTCAGGAGGACGGTCCAAAAGCGCGTCCTCCTCCTTGTCCGGCTCCGCTGGCTTCAGCCCAAACAGACGGGATAAAAACGAGTTCTTGAATTCCATGCCCTTTCCCTCCCATTCCATCGCCCCGCGGCGGTTCTGTCTGTGTCCTGCTCTATATTCTACCAGATAAACCGCCGCCAGGCAAATGTTTTTTGTGGATTGCGCCATATTTTTTGAGCGCGCCAGCCCGCGCATTAGATGATGTCGCTATTGGTAGAATTTCGCCTTGGCCTGTTTGAGCGATAGACCGGGCCCCTTTTTCCAGATCAAAGAAGAAACCTGCCTTTTGAGTTCAATCAAAAAACAGGTTTCTTTCCTTGGACTAAGGCGGCAAAATCGATCTTTTGAAACATTGCTTTTATCGTTTGCCTCAATGGTGTAGCAAAGCTGGATAAGCTAAACGGTGCGTGACATTACTGTGATCTGAGTAATTACATCCCGGAGACGGTCACCGCCCATGATATATTC
>JAAWSG010000037.1 GCA_022801435.1 Lawsonibacter sp. | reverse complement strand
GATAGCCCAGGTCGGCGCGGACCTTGGGGGTCTCGGCCAGGGCCTGGTCCAGCTTGTCGATGGCGTTCATCATCTTCAGCTGGGAGATCAGGTTGGAGAGCATTCCGCCGGGGATCTGGTAGTTCAGGCACTGGGTGTCGGTGGTCAGGGAGATGGGGTCCAGGGTCCCGTCCTTGATGAAGTCGGCCCGGACACCCTTAAAGTAGTCCGCCATCTGAATGAGCACCTTGTCATCCAGGTCCACCTGATAGCCCAGGGAGCGCAGGGCGTAGGCCAGGGTCTCGGTGGCGGGCTGAGCGGTTCCACCCGACATGGGGGAGATGGCGGTGTCGATGACATCCGCGCCCGCCTCCACGCCCTTCAGGCAGGTCATAAAGGCCAGCCCGGTGGTGCAGTGGGTGTGAATGACCAGGGGCAGCTCGGGCACGGCGTCCTTGATGGCGGACACCAGGTCATAGGACTCCTTGGGGCCCATGATGCCGGCCATGTCCTTGATGCAGATGGACTTGACCCCCATCTCCTTGAGCTCCTTGACCATCTGGACGTTTTTCTCCAGGGTGTGGACCGGGCTGGTGGTGAAGCAGATGGTGCCCGAGGCGTGGCCCCCCCGCTTGACGGTCTCCTCAATGGCGACCTGGAGGTTGCGCGCATCGTTCAGGGCGTCGAAGATACGGATGATGTCAATGCCGTTTTTGATGGAGTACTCCACAAACTTGCGTACCACGTCGTCGGGGTAGTGCTTATAGCCCAGGATGTTCTGGCCCCGGAGCAGCATTTGCAGCTTGGTGTTGGGCATCTTCTTGCGGATCTTCCGCAGGCGGTCCCAGGGGTCCTCCTGCAGGTAGCGCAGGCAGACATCGAAGGTGGCTCCGCCCCACACCTCGGCGGAGTAGTAGCCGGCCTTATCGATGGTCTCCAGGATGGATTCAAATTTGCTGTAGGGCAGGCGGGTTGCGATCAGGGACTGGTTGGCGTCGCGCAGGACGGTTTCGGTAAAGCCTACTTTTCTTGTCTTGCTCATGGTTTTCGACCTCCATATTGCTCCCCGGAGCAAAATTTTGTCGGGGGGGAATTGCCCATAGGGGCGGACACTCTCGTCGCTTGCCCTCTATTTTAGTATAATCTCCCTCAGAAAGCAAGACCCTCCGGCGGAATATTCCAAGCTTTTTTCTGTGTTTTTTTGCTCAGTTCCCTTTTCCGTCCGGACGGGGCTTTTTTTCTTCTCTCTGCGGCGGCCCGAAAAAAATGCCGCGGCAGCCGATTTCCAAAAGCTGCCGCGGCATATGCTCCGCAATATTTTTCCTGAATTACCGGTCGCTGACCGTATCGTCCTCACTGGTGTGGTAGGCGTCATAGTTGAAGATCAGGTCATCCACATCCACATCGCTGCGGACCTTGGACCAAATGCTGTTAGACTCGCGCTTCTGCATCGTCATAGGTGTTCTCTCCTTTCCGCTCAAACTGCCGGGCCTGTTTTCGCCGGCTCAAGCGCCCTGACAGGCCCAAAAAGGGTATAAAAATACCACCGTCTGCCTACAGACGATGGAGTGGGGCTTCGTGTACTGCACGGGTCGGTCAAGCCGCGTGGTGATGCACAGAGCGCTCCGCTCGTTTGTAGGATAAGGAACCCCCCTGGGTGACAAAGCCGCACTGCTGCATCTGTTACTCACCTCGCTCCTTATGTCAGGCACTCCAGTCCCTGTACGCTTCCGCATCTGTCATGAAGGGACCGGTGGTCTTTGCCCGCTGTTTTTGCATATCTCCGGCGAGCTTATTGTTATTGTAAATGAAAGCGCCTGCGTTGTCAAGTGTTTTTTTCTTGGAATGAGAAAATTTTTTCCCTGTCCGCACAGCACCGGGGAGCGGCACAGCCGCTCCCCGGATGTCGCGCCTCTGGTTTACAGAATAATGCAGATCAGACCGCCGGAGCCCTCGTTGATGATGCGCTGAAGGGTCTCCCTCAGCTTGGCCCGGGCGTCGTCCGGCATCCGCTTGATCTTGGAGTTCAGATCCTCGTTCACCAGCTCGTGGAGGGATTTGCCGAAGATGTTGGCCTCCCAGATGCGGCTGGAGTCCCCCTCGTACTCCTGGAGCAGATAGTGGATCATGTCCTCGCTCTGCTTCTCGCCCCCCACGATGGGGGACACCTCGGTCTCAATATCCGCCCGGATCATGTGGATAGATGGAGCGCTGGCTTTCAATCTGACCCCATACCGGCCGCCCTGCTTCATAATCTCGGGCTCCTCCAGGACCAGGGAGTCAATGGAGGGGACCACGATTCCGTAGCCTGTCTCCTCCACCTCCCGGAGGGCGTCGGCCACCTTGTCATAGGAGCGCTTCACGTCCGCCAGCTGGGTGAGCAGCGCCATCAGGTCGCCGTCGTCCCCCACCTCAAAGCCGGACTGCTGGGACAGGGTATTGTAAAACAGCGCTCTGGGCAGCTCCAGCGTGGCGGAGGACACCCCGGTTCCCAGGTCGATGGCGGTGATGCCCGCGCCGCTGACCACCTCGCAGCTCTGGAAGGAGTCCACCGCGCTCTCCACATCCCGGACCCGGCGCAGGTTTTCGGTTCCCTCCCGGATGGCGGCGTACAGCGCGGCCTTGATGGGGTGCTCCTGGGGCAGGGCGTCCACCCACGGGGGGAGGAACAGGTCCAGCTCCTTCACCGGGAACTCGTAGAGCACGCTTTTCAAAATATCGGAGATCTCCGACTCGTTCAGCTCCAGGCAGTTCACCGCCACGCAGGTGACATTGTGCCGCTGGGAGATGTCGGCGCGGATGGCCCGGGCCCGCTCGGAGTCGGGGTAGGCGGAGTTGAGCAGGACCACAAAGGGCTTTCCCAGCTCCTTCAGCTCGGAGATGACCCGCTCCTCCGCCTCCAGGTAGTCCTCCCGGGGGATGTCAGTGATGGTCCCGTCCGTGGTGACCACCACCCCAATGGTGGAGTGCTCGGAGATGACCTTCCGGGTCCCCACCTCGGCGGCCTCGGCCATGGGGATCTCGTGGTCGAACCAGGGGGTAGTCACCATGCGCTCGCTCTCCCCCTCCAGCTGGCCCACCGCGCCGCTGACCATATAGCCCACGCAGTCGATCATCCGCATCTGGAAGGCCGCGCCTCCGTCCACTGTGACCGACACCGCCTCCTCGGGGACGAACTTGGGCTCCGCGGTCATGATGGTCCGGCCGGAGCCGCTCTGAGGCAGCTCGTCCCGGGCCCGCTCTCTCCGGTAGACGTTCTCAATGCCGGGGATGACCAGGGTCTCCATAAAGCGCTTGATAAACGTGGATTTTCCTGTGCGGACCGGCCCCACAACGCCGATGTAGATATCCCCCTCGGTACGCAGGGCGATATCCTCATAGATTTTGCGATCTTCCACTGCAATTCCTCCTTCGGCCTGTCTGGACAGCCGGTTTAGTTCCTTACACTCTATGAGGATAAGCCCTGGAATATCACAGGCATTCCCGGGGCCAAAAAAGTTTCTCTTGACATAAGTCCGAAATCGTACTATAATCCCTCTTGCGTTCCGGTACGAAATCGGACTTGGGAGGAATTTGAATGGACTCCAATGTCACCCAGATGCTGGCTGAGTACACCCGGCTGCACAGCGAGATGGACGGGCTCTATCACACGCTGGCGGTGCGGGCCGGCCTGTCCGACAGCGCCCTGGATATCCTGTACGCCCTGTGTGTGCTGGGGGACGGCTGTCTCCAGCGGGATGTATGCGCCCTGTCCTTCACCAGCAAGCAGACCATCCACTCCTCCATCCGGAAGCTGGAGCAGGACGGCCTTCTCCGCCTTCAGCCGGGTCAGGGGCGGGAGGTACACATCCGCCTCACCCCCCGGGGGAGCCGCCTGATTCAGGAGAAGGTCCTCCCCATTCTGGACCTGGAGCGCCAGGCCATGGCGTGCCTGTCCCCGGAGGAGCGGGAGAGCTTCCTGCGTCTGACCCGGCAGTATATATCCCATTTCCGCACCCTAATCAAGCAAGGAGAACTTTAATGAGAATCCGACTTTCCGACCACTTTACCTACTCCAAGCTGCTGCGCTTTGTCACCCCCTCGGTCAAGATGATGATCTTCACCTCCATCTACAGCGTGGTGGACGGGCTGTTTGTCTCCAACTTTGTGGGGAAGGGGCCCTTCGCCGCCCTGAATCTGGTGTACCCGGTCATCATGGGCTTTGCCGCGCTGGGCTTCATGCTGGGCACGGGGGGAAGCGCCATTGTCTCCAAAACCATGGGAGAGGGAGAACCGGAAAACGCCAACCGGTACTTCTCCATGCTGGTCTACGTTACCATCGCCGCCGGCCTGATTGTAACCGCCCTGGGGGAGCTTTTTTTGCGTCCCATCGTCCTCTTTCTGGGGGCGGAGGGCGCCATGGTGGGGGACTGTCTGCTCTATGGCCGCATTGTCCTGGCCGCCCAGACCGCCTTTATGGTGCAAAACGTGTTTCAGAGCTTCTGCGTCACGGCGGAGCGGCCCAAGCTGGGGCTGTCCATCATGGTGGCGGCGGGAATGACCAACATGGTGCTGGACTTCGCCTTTGTGGCGGTGTTCCAGTGGGGGCTGGCGGGCGCGGCGCTGGCCACCGCCTTCAGTCAGGCGGCGGGCGGACTGATCCCGCTGCTCTACTTCTCCCGCCCCAACGAGAGCCCGCTGCGCCTGCGGCCCGCCCGGCTGGAGTGGAAGGTACTGGGTCAGGCCTGCTCCAACGGCTCCTCCGAGCTGATGACCAACCTGTCCAACTCGGTGGTGAACATTCTCTACAACTTCCAGCTCCTCCGGCTGGCGGGGGAGGACGGGGTAGCCGCCTACGGGGTCATCATGTATGTCAACTTTGTGTTTAACGCCATTTTCTTCGGCTACGCCATCGGCTCGGGACCGGTCATCGCCTTCCACTACGGGGCGGAGGACCACGGGGAGCTGAAAAGCCTGCTGCACAAGAGCTTGGTCCTCACCGCCGCCGCCGGGGCGGCCATGACGGCATCAGGGGCTGCTTTGGCCTACCCGCTGTCCGCTGTCTTCGTGGGCTATGACCCCCAGCTGATGGCAATGACCAGCCGGGGAATGCTGCTGTACGCCTTCTCCTTCCTGTTCGCCGGGTTCAATGTGTTCAGCTCCGCCTTTTTTACCGCGCTGAACAACGGAGCGGTGTCCGCCTCCATCTCCTTTCTGCGCACTCTGCTGTTCCAGACGGCAGCGGTGCTCCTGCTGCCCATCCTCTGGAAGCTGGACGGGGTCTGGCTGTCCATCACCGCCGCGGAGCTGCTGGCCCTGGGGGTGTCCGCCCTCTGCCTCGTCTGGAAGCGCAAGCAATACCACTATTGACGGGACTCCGACTTTTTTCACCGGGAGGGGCGCGTCCCTGCCGCCATACTCGGGATGTACAAAGCGGCAGCCCGCCGGAGACAGGACATTTCCTGTCACCGGCGGGCCGATTTCGTCATCTGGCGCTGGGAATCAGGAGCATCCTCCCTGTGGGCAGGACGCCCTCCTCCAGCTCGTTGGCCTGCTGGATCTGCTCCATGGTGGTCCCGTAGGCCTTGGCGATATCCCACAGCCCCTCCCCCGGCGCGGCCAGGCGGAGGACCACCGACGGGCGCTGGCCCTCCTCTCCTCCCCGGGGCTCTCCCAGGCGGGCGGCGGTCACCGACGGGACGGGGGAGGCGGCGGTAATCAGACAGTGGAACTCCACCGTGAAGCGCACCTCGATTCCCCCGGCGGCGGGAGCGGCAAAGACCTCCCCGGGGCACAGGCACAGGCAGCTGCACCGTCCCCCCTCCGGGCAGTCCAGCCGGCAGGACACGGGGATGGAGCGGCTCACCCGCTGGAGCTGTTCGTTCTCGTCCAGGTAGAGGACGGTGACCCACACGTCCACCCCCAGCACCAGCTCCTCCCCCTCCCGGCTTTGGCGCACCTGACCCAGCGCCAGGCGGGCGTCCACCACCGAGCGGACCAGCTCTCCGGTCTCCAGCAGCTCCCGCACCGTCTGGGGGCGCATCGACTGGTCCACCATACGGCACAGCTGCTGCACCTCGCTGTCCGTCTCCATCAGGAAGCCGGTGCTGTACAGATCCTGGAGCAGGGCCACCGGCCGGCGGACCCGCACCTGGACCTGGGCCAGCAGCTCCAGGGTGAGCTCCAGCTCCCGCCCATCGTTCAGGGTACAGCGGAAGTCGGTCACCTCCACCTGGAGCCGGCAGTCCGCGTCCTCCCCAGCCCCCGCCGCCTCCAGCACCTGGGAAAAGGGCAGGGTCTCATGGCTGGTGCTCAGTCCGCCCTCCGGGTCCTGGAGGAGCAGGTCCAGCTCCACCACCCCCTTGAAAATGAGCTTGGCGCCGATGAGCTTGCTCTCGGTACACACCGGCTGGACCCGGGCCGCCATCAGGCGGGCGGCCTCCCCTCCGGCCTGGAGCCGCACCTGGTCGCTGAAGGAGAAGGGTTTTTCCTGCACGGCGGCCAGCTGGTAGTGCTCCCCCTGGAACCGGCGCTGGCAGACCTCCTCCGCCTGGGCCTCCGCCACCCCGCTGCACACGGACCGCTCCACCGGCTGGCAGGCGGTGATCTCCACCACCAGGTCCGCCCGCAGCAGCACCTTCCGGGGGTTGAGCACCCGGGCCTCGGCGCACCGCAGACGGGGGGAGGCCAGCACGGTCCCCGCCTCGGTCAGTCCGGGGGCCTCCAGCTGGCAGGAGAAGGGCAGGCTCATCTCCATCCGGCACAGCCCGCCCCCCTCCTCCGGCTGGTAGAGCACCACCGCCCGCACCGTGCCGCTCACCGCCGCCGCCCCCTCCCGGGCCTGCTTGCCGCTCAGAGCCGCCTGTCCGCACACGTCCACAATGCGCATGATGTCCGGGCAGGCGTCGGGGACGATGCTCTCCAGCGTCTCCTCCTGACAGACGGCGGCCTCCGCCACCGTCTCATAGCCGATAATGGTGTCCCGTTCAAATTCCAGTTCCATGCTGTCCTCTCCCTCTTGTCATAGTATCAACCGGTCTCCCTGTGGAGGAAGACCCGTCTGGAAGCCCTTCCACTTTGTTGACACTATATGAGACAGGGGCCGTATGTATGACTGCCTTTTCTCATTTGATCCCAAACAGCCTGCGCAGCAGACCTCTCAGACATCTGGGGGAACGTACCACCACGATACCCATGAACCCGCCTCCCCTCCCTGTTAGATTGACCGTCTCCGGCTGTCTTATTCTATGTTCCCCGCCCCGGTTGGTGACAAAAAACCGCCGCGGGCTGTCTCAGCCGGCGGCAGTATGGGGTCTATTGCTCCCTCTCCCGGGGACAGCCGGTCCTGCGCCGGGCCAGCTCCGCCAGTTTGGGGTATTTTTGGATGATGCAGTCGTAGCCGCCCTCCCTGTGGGGGACCAGGCAGGCGGAGCAGTCCTTGATGCCGTTGTCCAGATAGCGGAAGTTCCCCCCGCAGTCCTCCCCCAGGGCGTACAGGGGGCAGTAGCAGAACAGGCAGTTGAACCGCTCCGGGTCCGCGCCGGGGTGGCAGGGGAAGTACTCGCACTCCTGGTTGGCGAAGAAGCGGCAGCTGTTTTTCTGACCCATAAAAATCCTCCTCTCAGTGCAGCAGCATCTGAACAAAGCTCCAGAACAGCTTTCCGCCGTAGAACAGAATCACCGCTCCGCACACCACATTGATCCACCGCATCACCCGGCTGTCGAACCTGCTGCTGAACACGGAGATCAGCAGGGAGATGGACACGAACCACAGGCAGGAGGCGGAGGCCACCCCGCAGATGAAGGGGAGGGACTGGGAGCCGGGCAGGGTCACCCGGAAGGCCCCCAGCATCATGGTCCCGTCGATGAGTGCCTGGGGGTTGAACCAGGTGACGATGCAGGCGGAGGAGATGGTCTTTCGGATGGACATGGAGGTCTGATCCCGCTCCAGCTCCCCGCCCTTGGCCCGGATCAGCTCGAGGCCGATGAAGAGGACGATGACGCTGCCCACCGCCAGCACCAGCATCTGCAGCCATTCAAAGCGCTGCATGACCGCCCCGATGCCGAAGAAGCAGGCCAGCGCCAGGGTCACGTCGAAAAAGGTGACAATCAACGCGGTCAGCAGCGCCCTGCGGCGGGGATTGGTCAGAGCGGAGTTGATGACGAACAGGTTTTGAACGCCGATGGGGGCCACATACGCCAGTCCCATGGTCAGCCCCTGGAGATAATAACCCATAAATTCACTCCTAAGAAGAGCGCGGATATCCACCGATACCCGCGCTCCTGACAGTTCCGCGGCTCAGAAGGAGCCGACCGTCTCAGGGATAATCAGCTTGGCCTCGGTCTTGGAGACCACCTCATCGATGGAGCTCTCCCGGTTGACCTCCCGCAGGACCAGTCCCTCGGGGGTATACTCGATGACGGCCAGCTCGGTAATGATCCACTTCACCCGGTTATACGCGGTGAGGGGCAGGTTATTCTTCTTCAAAATCTTGGGGTTGCCCTTCTTGTCGGTGTGGGTGGTAATGACAATGACGTTGTCCGACCCGGAGACCAGATCCATCGCTCCGCCCATACCGGGGACCATCTTGCCTGGGATAATGTGGGAGGAGAGGGACCCCTCCTCGTCCACCTGGAGCGCCCCCAGGATGGCGACGTTCACGTGCCCCCCCCGGATAAGGCCAAAGGAGGTGGCGGAGTCGAAGAACATCGCTCCGGGGATGACGGTGACATACTTGCCGCCGGCGTTGGAGTGGTTATGGTTCTCCTCCCCGTCCTCGGCGGCCTCACTCATGCCCATGATGCCGTTCTCCGAGTGGAACACCACGTTCACCCCCTCGGGCAGGTAGTTGGCTACCATCTCAGGCATACCGATGCCCAGGTTGACCACGTCCCCGTCCTTCAGGAACCGGGCCGCGCGCTTGGCAATGACTACTTTCGGATCTTCCATCACTTCGCACCTCCAGCGTCCACAATATAGTCCACCAGGATAAAGGGGGTCATCACATGCTCAGGCTCAATTTCGCCGGGCTCCACAAGGTGCTCCGCCTCCACCACCACCGTCTTGCAGGCGGCGGCCATCAGGGGGCAGAAGTTGTGGGTGGTCCCCTTGTAATAGACGTTCCCCAGCCGGTCCACAATGGAACCCCGGATCAGGCAGATATCCCCCTTCAGGGCGGTCTCCAGCAGGTAGTCCTTGCCGTCCACCGTGATGACCTGCTTGCCCTTGGCCACATCGGTCCCGATGCCGGTGGGGGTCAGGATGCCGCCCAGTCCAAAGCCCCCCGCCCGGATCTGCTCGGCCAGGGTCCCCTGGGGGGTGAGGTGAACGTCCATGCTTCCGTCGCTCATCTGCCGGCCTGTCTCGGGGTTGGTCCCGATGTGGCTGACGTACAGCGTTTTCACCTTGTGCCGGGCAATCAGCTCGCTGACCCCCCGGTAGCCGTGCTTTTCCGTCCCCTCGGGGAAGCCGGTGTCATTGGCCGCCACCGTCAGATTCTTGGTATCGGTCTCCGCCAGGGCGTTGATGATGGAGTCCGGGGTCCCGTGCCCCAGAAAGCCGCCCACCATGACAAAGTCGCCGTCCTTGACCAGGGCGGCCGCCTCCTGGGCGGTGATAAACTTATTATTCGCCATCGAATTCTCCTTTTCAGTCACTTCCGTTTTCTTGCGTTCTCTGTCCGCGCATACTTACTTCATGCCCCGCTTGACCATCTCCGACACCGCGAAGCTGGCCACGTCGTCCGCGTAGGTTCCCGAGCCGAAGCCCGCGTCATAGCCCAGCTCCTTGGCCAGCTCGTGGGTGACCCGGGCCCCGCCGCACACAACAATGAACCGGTCCCGCAGCCCCTCGGCCTCCAGCAGCTCGATGAACTCGGTCATGTTTTGGATGTGTACGTCCTTCTGGGTGACGGTCTGGGAGATGAGCAGCACGTCCGCCTTCAGCTCCAGCCCCTTGCGGATGAGCTCCTCATTGGGGACCTGGCTGCCCAGGTTGTACGCCTCAATCATGTCGTAGCGCTCCAGCCCGTAGTGGCCGGCAAAGCCCTTGCGGTTCATGATGGCGTCGATGCCCACGGTGTGGGCGTCGGTCCCGGTGGAGGCCCCCACCATGACCACCTTGCGGCCGATGTGCTTCTGGATGTACTCGTTGGTCTCCTCCATGGTCATCACGTCGGACTCCACCGTGACCACGTGGATGTCCTCATAGTTGACGGTGTGGACACAGCTGCCGTAGACCACATAGAAGGTGAACTCCTTGTCCAGCGCCTGGTGGAAGGCCACGTTGGGGTCGTCCAGCCCCATTTTTTTGGCAATCTGGCGGGCGGCCTCCTCCCCCCGGGCGTCGTCCTTCACCGGGAGGGTGAAGCTGGTCTGGACCTTGCCGTCGTTCATGGTGTCGCCGTAGGGTTTCAGCCGGGTCAGGTCCAGGGTGGTATCGAAATCTGTCTTATGGGTGTTGTACAGGCCGGAACTCATTGTGCTGCCACCTTGCCTTTCATCTCTTCAACGAAGGGGTTGAAGTACTCCGCGCCCTTCACGGCCACGCCGGCCAGACCCTTGCCGCCCTCCTTGGGCCGCTTCACATCGGCAAAGATGCCCCGCTCGATGGTGGTGAACAGGCCCAGCTCCTCGATTTCCGCCAGCAGGGCGGTGGCCTTGGTCAGCACCTCGTTGGCCCGGGACTGGATAATGCCGCCCTCCTTATAGGTCAGCTCCGCCCCCAGGTCCTTCATGGTGCGGAAGATGTACTGGGCGTTCTCGATGGCCAGGGCCCGGTCGGACATGAAGGGGGTGTGGATGGCCTCGGTCATCATGCCCAGCAGCTGGAGCTTTTGGCCGGTGAGGATGGCCACCATGTTGAACAGGGCGTCCTGGATGTGCCCCCGGAAGATGTTTCCTGTCATGAACTTGGTGGGGGGCATATATTTCAGGGGGGCCTTGGGGAAGATCTCCCGCGCCATCTGGGCCTGGGCCAGCTCGTACAGGAAGGTATTCTCCACGGCGGGGTCCATCTCGAAGGCGTGGCCTAAGCCCATCTGCTCCTCCCGCATCCCCGCCCGGAGGGCGAAAGCTTCGTTGAGGAACTGGGAGGCCAGCACGGTGTGGGCGCTGGTAATGGCGTCATCGGTGGTCAGATAGTTGTCCTCCCCGGTGTTGATGATGACCCCCGCGTAGCCGTTGATGACCCGGGAGAAGTACTGGTCAATGATGGTGCGCTGCATATTGATATCCCGGAACAGGATGCCGTACAGCGCGTCGTTGAGCATCACGTCCAGCCGCTCCAGGGCCCCCATGGCGGCGATCTCGGGCATACACAGGCCGGAGCAGTAGTTGCACAGCCGGATATAGCGGCCCTGCTCCCGGCCCACCTCGTCCAGGGCGGCCCGCATGAGGCGGAAATTCTCCTGGGTGGCGTAGGTCCCGCCGAACCCCTCGGTGGTGGCCCCATAGGGGACGTAGTCCAGCAGGCTCTGGCCGGTGGTGCGGATGACGGCGATGATGTCCGCCCCCTGCTTGGCCCCGGCCTTGGCCTGGGTGATGTCCTCATAGATGTTGCCCGTGGCCACGATAATATAGAGGTAGGGCCCCTCCTTGTCCCCGAACTCCTTCAGAAAATCATTCCGGGCGGCCACGTTTTTGGTGATGCGCTCCATAGCGGCGTCCACCGCGGGCCGGAGGACCCGCCGCACCTCCTCCTGGGCCCGGGGCGGGACCTTGGACAGGTCCAGCTCTCCGGCGGTGATGCGCTCCGCCGCCTGCTGGGGGGTGATGTGGTGCTCCGCCATGGCGCAGCCCAGGTAGTAGGCCGCGCCGCCGGAGAGGATGCCCTTCTCCTGGAGGTGGTCCACCACCACGTTGGGCAGGGGGACCTCCACATCGTTGATTCCATCAATGCCCAGCAGCCGGCAGACGGCCCGCTCCACGGTGACGGTGGTGTGGGCGTCGATGAACTCCTGCACGTCGTCGGCCACCTTGGAGGCGCTGGCCCGGGCCTTGGCCACCAGCTCCATATTCAGATTCAATCTGCTCTCCATAAGTTTCCTTTCGTTTCGGTTTCCGCCCCTTCCGGGGGGAGGGGAGAAAATATCCTCCCCCGAAAGGGGAACGGAACGAGATTCCTGCCGCTCCCCGGAGGGAGGCCGGCTCGCTCAATGGTGGTGGCGGTCCCGTCTGGCCAGATTGGTGGGCTCCATGCTCTTCTGCTGGATGCCTTCCGCCAGGGCGGCCACCCCGGTCTTCTTAATCTTGGGCTGAACCTTGCCGGTACACACGTCACAGTGGCACTGGGTCTCATAGTGCTTGGGCTCGGTGTAGGTGGTGATGACCCCCTCGAAGTTGCGCAGGATGACCTTGTACGGGGTCTGGGAGATGACATAGTTGGGCATGACCGGGGTCTTTCCGCCGCCGCCCGGGGCATCCACCACGAAGGTGGGCACGCAGAAGCCGGAGGTGTGTCCCCGCAGGGCCTCCATAATCTCGATGCCCTTGGAGACGGTGGTGCGGAAGTGGCTCAGGCCCAGGGAGGGGTCGCAGCAGTAGATGTAGTAGGGGCGCACCCGGATCTGGACCAGCTTGTTCACCAGCTCCAGCATGACATAGGTGCAGTCGTTGACCCCCGCCAGCAGCACGCTCTGGTTGCCCAGGGGGATGCCGGCGTCGGCCAGCAGGGCGCAGGCCCGGGCGGCCTCCTCGGTGATCTCCTTGGGGCTGTTGAAGTGGGTGTTGAACCAGACGGGGTGGTACTTCTTCATCATATTGCACAGCTCGGGGGTGATGCGCTGGGGCATGACCACCGGGGTGCGGGAGCCCAGACGGACGATCTCCACGTGGGGGATCTCCCGCAGGTTTTTGAAGATGTACTCCAGGGTGTCGTCCGAGACCATCAGGCAGTCGCCGCCGGAGAGGAGCACGTCCCGGACCTCGGGGTGGTTCCGGATGTAGTCCAGGCACTTGTCAATATTCTCCCGGGGGACGCTGCAGTCGTGCTGCCCGGCGAAGCGGCGGCGGGTACAGTGGCGGCAGTACATGGAGCACTGGTCGGTAATCAGGAAGAGCACCCGGTCGGGGTAGCGGTGGGTCAGACCGGGGGCGGAGGAGTCCACATCCTCATGGAGGGGGTCCTCCTCCTCATAGGGGGCGAACTCCAGCTCGTCACTGGTGGGGATGGCCTGCTTGCGGATGGGGTCGTAGGGGTCGTCCAGGTCGATGAGGGACAGGTAGTAGGGGGTGATGGCCATGCGCAGCTTGCCCAGGGTGGCGGCGATGCCCTTCTCCTCCTCGGGGGTCAGCTTGATGTACTGCTTCAGCTCCTCCAGGGTCTCCACGCGGTTCTTGACCTGCCAGTGCCAGTCGTTCCACTGCTCGTCGGGGATGTCCAGGAACAGGCCGTTTTCTCTGCTTTTCCTCATAGCGATGACGCTCCTTTTCTTATTTTGCCCAGCTTGGATGGGGTGGATGGCTCCAGATAGGGCCATGTCCCCGCCGCTCTCTTCAGGGGTGACGGGGACATGGGTTCGGGTTTTGATGGGAAACGGGGATCAGATGTACTTCTCGTCAAAGAGCTTGCGCAGCTTCTCGGACTCCCGCAGCACGTTCAGGGTAATCTCGGCGTGGTTCTTGGTGTAGCCGTTTCCGATAATCATCTCCACGTCCTTGCCGATGCCCTCAGCCCCCAGAGCGGCCTTGGTGAAGCTGGTGGCCATGGAGAAGAAGTAGACCTTGCCGCCGTCGTGGACGGGGAGGATGGCGGACATCTCACAGGACTCCACATTGACGCAGCAGATGGACAGGTCGTACTCGTTCCCGCCGTTGGCGGCCAGGGCGGCCTCCATCACCTCCACGGGCTTGGTGCAGTCGGCCACAATCACATCGGTGTACACCCCCAGGTCCATCAGGTCGGGGATCTGCTTGGGGTTGCGGACCACGCCCACGACCTTGCCCTTGGGGCCCACCTTTTTCATGGCCTCAAAGCCGCACAGCACGCCGGACTTGCCGTTGGCCCCCAGGATGAGGACGCTGTCCCCCTCCTTGGGGAGCTTCCGGGCCTGCGCGGGGGCGCCGGCCACGTCCAGGGCGGCCAGGGCCAGGGGCTCGGACATATCCTCGGGCATCTTGGCGTACAGGGCGGACTCGAACAGCACCGCCTGGCCCACGATGTCCACCCGGTCGATGTCCTTGTGGACGGCCAGGATCTTGTCAATTTTCAGGGGGGTCATGGACAGGGAGACCAGAGAGACGATCTTATCCCCCACCTTCAGGTCAAAGTCGGGCTTGGCCAGCAGGTCCTCGCCGATGTAGGCCACCTCGCCCTTGAACATGCCGCCCGAGCCGGTGACCGGGTTCTGCTGCTTGCCCCGCTCGGCCACGATGCCCATAATCATCTCGCCGATCTTCTGCTCATCGCCGCCGCAGGCCTCCTCGATCTGGGTGAAGGAGGCGGAGTCCACATTCAGAGAGGTGACGTTGCAGATAATTTCGTTGGAGTACCGCTTCTCCATGTCGTTGTCTACCTTCCAGGCCGCCTGGGTCAGCACGCCCTGGGGCTCGATCACCCGGTGAGTCCCGTACTTGTTGCCCTTCATTGCCATAATAAATCACTCCTTAAAATTTTGTTGGGATGTTTTTTCGATTGTCTGTAAGTTTTACTGCTTCAGACCCAGAATGACCCGGGCCTCCTCCGGGGTGGCCACCTCCCGGCCCAGCAGCTTGGCCAGGGCCACCACCTTCTCCACCAGCTCGCCGTTGGACTTGGCCTTGCGGCCCCGCTCCAGGTAGATGTTGTCCTCAAAGCCCACCCGGACGTTGCCTCCCATGATGATGCCCGCCGCCGCCATGGGCCACGCGCCCCGTCCCACGCCGGTGACCGTCCAGGTGGAGCCGGCGGGGATCTTGTTCACCAGGAAAGCCAGGTTCTCCACCGTGGCGGGGGCGCAGCCGGGCACGCCCAGCACAAAGTTGAACTGCATGGGGTGTCCGGGGACCTGTCCCTTACCCGCCATGGCCAGCACCGTGTCCAGGTGGCCGATTTCAAAGCACTCGTACTCAGGCTTGATGTGGTTGTCGATCATACGCTGCCCGAAGGCCCGCATGGTGGGCATATCGTTGACAAAAATGTCGTCCCCGAAGTTGCAGGTCCCGCAGTCCAGAGTGGCCATCTCGGGCATCAGCTCGGTGGGCTGGAGCCGCTCCTCGGGGGTCATGCCGGTGGCCCCGCCGGTGGAGGGGATTAAAATCGCGTCCGGGACCTGGGCTTTGATGGCGTCCATGACCTCTCGGAAGCGCTCCCGGTCCTGGGTGGGGGTCCCATCATCGGTGCGGACGTGGACGTGGATGACCGCCGCCCCTGCGTCATAGGCGCTCTTGGCCTCCCGGACCATCTCCTCCACGGTGTAGGGGACGGCGGGGTTGTGCGCCTTGGTGACCTCCGCCCCGCAGATGGCGGCGGTGATAATCAGCTTTTCCATAAATCCTCCCTGTTCTCAGCCCTGGGCGCTCCTGCCCCGCTGGCGGTCCTTCACCACCACGCAGGTTCCGGAGGCCCGGCAGACCACGATGGGCTCCTCCAGCACGTCGCAGGCGGAGTCGTTGATGTCCGGACGGGGCACAATGACCTTTTTGGCGACAAAGCTCATCTTGCGGGAGGTGTTGCCGATGTGGGTGATCTCCCCGGAGGCCTCGATGTAGTCGCCGGCGTAGACGGGGGCCAGGAACTCCACCTCGTCATAGGCCTTGAACAGCCCCTCGTCCCCGTCGTTCATGATGAGCAGCTCGGTGGCCACGTCCCCGAACAGGTGGAGCATGTGGGCCCCGTCCACCAGATTGCCGCCGTAGTGGGCGTCCTCCGCTCCCATGCGGACCCGAATCACAGATTTCATAGCAGTTTCCTCCTTCAAAAAATGGTTTCCTTACAAAAAAAGCGCTATTGAACACAGACCTCCGTCCCTGTTCAATAGCACTCCATGTACGCCTTCAAAAAAACGCTATTGAACGCAGGCCCAAGCCAGCATCCAATAGCGCATCATGCAGACCATGACAGTAACAGTACCCTCAGTACAGTTACCAAGGACCCCGGATGAAGTGCCCCGGCATCCTTTCGGCAAAGGACACATTCACGCTCCGCATCCGGGACACTTCCCCGTTGCCATCAGAGCCCTACCTTGTCCTCCGCAACCTCTATTGCAGGTATTCAGTTGTCCTCCGGCTGGGGTTCCTTCCCCCTCCGTCTAGTATAATATAACATACCCGCGCCCCTTTGTCAAGGGGATTTTCTATCATTTCTACAAGTTTCTATCATATCCACAATCTCCGGCTCCATCCCCAGCAGGCGGCAGATGTTCAGCGCGTCCCGGGGGCAGTCCTGTTCCCCCTCCACCTGGTACAGCCCGTAGTTCATGTGCTGGCTGATGAGCTCCACCCCCGCCTGGCTGTTCAGGCCCAGCAGCTGCCGCTTCAGCGCCTCCAGGTCCAGCTGTCTCAGGCCGATGACCTGGTAGTGCGCCCGGGCGTACCGGGCCACGTTGTCATAGTGGGTGGCCAGCACCGCGATGACATTTTGGCCGTCCAGATACCGGGTCACCGCCTGGACGATGGCCGCCCCCTCGTCCGGGTTGGTCCCCCGGGCGAACTCGTCCAGGAGCACCAAAGAAAACCCCTCCCTCAGCTGGGCGGCCATCTCGTTGAAGCGGACAATCTCCCCCCCGAAGCTGGACAGGCCCCGGTCCACCGACTCCAGGTCCTCCGAGATCATGTGCATCTGGTGGAACAGGGGGCAGCGGGCCCTTTCGGCGAAGGGGAAGAAGCCGCAGTGGACCAGCAGCACATTCAGGGCCAGGGCTTTCATAGCCACGCTCTTCCCCCCCATGTTGGCCCCGGTGATAACGGCGGCTCCCCGGTCCAGGGAGATGGAGACGGGGGTAAATTCCTGTCCCTGGCTCCGCAGGGCGTCCGCCACCTTGGGGGAGAGCATTTTGGTCATCTCCAGCCCGCTCCCGGTGAGCTCGGGCATCACCCCGCCGTACCGCCGGGCCAGACGGGCCTTCTCCACCGTCAGGTCGATCTCCCCGATCATCTCCATATTGGACAGCATGGCGGGCACATAGGGTCTCAGGGCGGCGGACAGCTCCTTGCGGATGCGGATCTCCTCCAGCTCCTCCTCCGCGGCGGTCCTGGCCCGCAGCGCCTGGAGGCTCTCCCGCTCCTCCCCCTGGGGCAGACGGCGGAGCCGCTCCTCCAGCTCCCGCTTCTCCCGCCGCAGGGCCAGCAGCGTCTGGGAGGCGCTGTCCCAAATGAGAAAGGAGGCCACCCGGCTGCCCTCCGGGTCCAGCAGGTCCAGGGCCCGCTCCGTGTCCTCCAGCCGGACCCCCTCCAGCTGAAGCGCCTGCTGCACCTCCTGGAACAGGGGCAGCATCTCATGGCAGCGCAGAAGGAAACTCTTGACCTCGAAGAGCTCGATCTCGTTGAGGGCGGTCTCCCGGCATTTACGCACGGTGGGGGATATGTCCTTCACCGCCATAAAGACCCGCAGCAGCTGGTTGAGGGGTTTTTGGCAAACCTCCTCCCCCTCCGCCACCCTCTGGACGTTGGACAGCTGGCGCAGCAGCTCAGGCCGCTCCTCCGGGGAGAAGGGCCGCAGCTCCCGCACCCGCTCCCGCCCGTAGGGGGAGCTGGGCCGGAGGGTGTCCAGCACATATTGAAAGCCGATATTCTCCCGCTGGGCAAAGCTCAGTGTAATCATAGCGCGTCCTCCTGCACATTGAGGACCGGCAGACCCACCCGGGCCGACATCCGGTCCATCAGCTCATCCTTGGCAAAGTGAAATCCGTAGGCGGAGAAGGGGTTGACCGTTACCGCCACCAGGTTCACGCTGTCCAGCACCTGGAGGGCGGCTCCCCGGCGGCCCAGCTTCTCCCAGCTGTCCGGCTTGAGGAGTATTTTGCTGCTGTCCCGCACCACAAGGCGCAGGCCCTCCAGCCTCTCGCCGGACATAATCAGGGGCTTGACCAGGTGGCCGGTGAGGGCCCCGCCGAAGAACACCGCCCTCGCCCCTTTGGCCTGGGGGGCGCGCAGGGCGTCCTCCACCGGCATCCCCGGGGGGAGGGTCCACGGCCCCGCCTCCCCCAGAATGATGGTGTCCCGGGGGTCCGCCGCGCCGGCCGCCGCCTGGCGCAGCTCCCCGTCCTCCGTCTCGGGCAGGGTCAGAATCCGGCACTGGTAGGCGGTGTCCTCCACCACCGTGTCAATGTTCTTGTGGTAGGAGGCCCCGGTACACAGGATGGTCCCCTCGGTCACTGCCCGGCTGCACAGGGTCTTCCGGCTGAGGGCCCCGTCAATCAGCACCTTATGCGCCCCCAGACGGAAAAATTCCTCCCGGACCCGGGCCAGCTGGCCGGTGGTGGAGGGGCCCGCCAGCTGGATACTGCCGTCGCTCCTGGCCCGCAGAAGGATCACCTCTCCCATGGGGGTATTGATGCTGGTGGAGGCCAGAATTTCCCGGGTAATGTCACAGTGGCGCACAATCAGGTCAGCGGCGGTGGCGATCAGGGTCCCCCGCGCCACATAGATGCCCGGCTTTTTGGTCCCCGTAACCAGGTCCTTGTCCTCCCCGTCCCGCCCGATGGAGGTCAGCGCCAGCACCTGCCCGCTGTGGGACAGCTCCTGAATCAGCCGGTTGAGCACGGTGGTCTTGCCGGCGTTCTTGCACATCCCTATGATGGATACCGACCGAAACCCCCAGACCAGCTCGCTGATGGATGCACTCATGTCTCTCCCCGCCCTTCTTGCTATCGCCCCCTATACTACCATCCCCCAGACCGGAATGTCAATGGGGAATCGTCATTTAGCCGGACCACGCCCGGCGGTTTTCCTTTCTGTCGTGCACATTTGACAATTCTGCGGTTTTGTGTTACCGTAGAAAGCAGCAGACACGCAATCACGGGAGGATACGCTATGAAACAACAGTACAAGGGCAATCTGCTTCTGCTGCTCACCGCCATCATCTGGGGCTCGGCCCTGGTGGCACAGAGCGTCAGCATGGACCTGGTGGGGCCGTTTACCTTCCAGTGTATGCGCTCCATTCTGGGGACCCTGGCCCTTCTGCCGGTGGCCGCCGTCTTCCGGGACAAACAGAATCCCCGCCTCCGGACCCCGGCGGGGCGCAGAGATCAGCGGGTGTGCGGGCTGATCTGCGGGGTATCCTTCTTTGTGGCGGGCAGCTTTCAGCAGATCGGCCTGTGCTACACCTCCCCGGGGAAGGCCGGCTTCATCACCGCCCTCTACATCGTGCTGGTCCCCCTGGCGGGCATCTTTTTCGGGAAGCGGGCGGGCTGGCACGTGTGGGCCGGTGTGCTGCTGGCCCTGGCGGGGCTGTATCTGCTGTGCGTCACCGAGGGCTTCTCCATCCAGCTGGGGGACCTGCTGGTGTTTTTCAGCTCCTTCGCCTTCGCCGTACAGATCCTCGCCATCGACCACTACAGCGGCAGAGTGGACGGAATCAAGCTCTCCTGCACCCAGTTCGCCATCAACGCCCTGCTGTCCGGGATGGGGATGCTGGTGTTCGAGACCCCCTCCTTGTCCGCCATCCTGGCCTGCTGGCTGCCCATCTGCTACACGGGCATTCTGTCCGGCGGGCTGGCCTACACCCTCCAGATCATTGGCCAGAGGTACACCGGCCCCATCATCGCCTCCCTGCTCCTCAGCCTGGAGTCGGTGTTCAGCGTGCTCTTCGGCTGGCTGCTGCTGAACCAGGCTCTCTCCGGCCGGGAGCTGCTGGGGTGCGCGCTGATGTTCGCCGCCATTCTCCTGGCCCAGGTGGTCCCTGAGCTGGGAAAGAAAGCCCAGGGATGAATTTCCAAAAAATCAGCTCCGGAGGGAAGAAACTCTCCGGAGCTGATTTTTGTCTCTTTGGGCAGCTACGGCTTGCACCGCTGGCACGCCTCATAGCCCTCCAGTTCCGCCTGGAGCCGGGTCTGGAAGGTCACCAGGTTGTTCTCCTGAATGCTCTGGGCGGAGACGCAGTCGGGAAGATGGAATTTTTTGGTGCTCTCGTTGCCGATGTAATACCCCTCTGAGGGCCGGGCTGTGGGGTTGGTGTCCACATCCGCCTGCTTCTCGGTACGGAAGGTGACTGTGCTGCCGTCGCTCTCCGCGATGACGTGTCCCTGCATGTCGGTGCGGTAGACCTGGGCCCCCAGATCCCGGAAACGGCTGAGCACCTCATCGGAGGGGTGGCCGTAGCTGTTGCCCTCCCCCACCGAGATCACCGCATACTCCGGCATGACCTCCCGGAGGAAGCGGTAGCCGCTGGAGGTGTCGCTGCCGTGGTGTCCCGCCTTCAGCACGGTGGCCCTCACATCCGCCCCGGCGTCCAGCAGGTCCCCCTCCGCCCCGGTCTCCATGTCCCCGGTGAACAGGAAGGAGGTCTCACCATAGTCGATACGCAGGACAATGGAGGTGTTGTTGGTGTCGCTGTACTCCTGCACCGGCCCCAAAATCTCCACCTGAGCGGCGCCGAGACTGAATTGGTCCCCCGGCTCGGGGACGGTCAGCTCCTTCCCCTGCTTGGCCAGATAGGACACCATGTTCTGAAATACCTTGGAGCTGTACTCGGTCACCGGACACAGGGCGGTATCCACCGACGCGTAGTTCAGCGCACCGGACAGCCCGCCGATGTGGTCCTCATGGGCGTGGCTGGCCACCATGTAGTCCAGGTGCTCCGCTCCGTGGCGCTCCAGGTAGGCGTACACCAGGTCGGAGTCCTCCGCGTTGCCCCCGTCAATGAGCATATAGTGCCCGTCGCAGATGACCAGGGCGGAGTCCGCCTGGCCCACGTCAATAAAATGGACCTGGAGGCCGCTCCCCTCCGGGACCGGAGTGATGTTCCGGCCCACCTCCTCCGCTCCGCATCCGGACAGCGCCAGCAGCAGAGCCAGCAGACAGACAAAATTCCGTCCCCGCTTCCACCAATTCATGCTTCTTATTCCTCCATTTCTTCTTCCGGCACAGGCCGTCTCCGGTGCTCCTCCGGCCCCCACGCGGGCAGGGGAAGCCGCTGCATGGCCCCAAAGGCGCGGCTCTTCAGCCCGGGATAGCGGCCCTGGAGCTCGTAGACCAGCTCCTTAATCTCCTGCCGCTTGGTGTTCCCGTCGGCGGGACAGCGGTTCTCCACCACAGGCAGCTCCAGCCTCCGGGCGGCGGCGCGGATCAGGCTCTCCCCGCAGTAGAGCAGGGGGCGTATCTGGGTAATCCCCGTCCGGTCCAGATAGGTGACGGGCTGGAAGCAGGACAGCCTCCCCTCAAAGATCAGGGACATGAAAAAGGTCTCCACCGCGTCGTCGTAGTGGTGGCCCAGGGCGATTTTTGAGATCCCCCTCTGCCGCAGTCCCTCATGCAGGGCTCCCCGCCGCATTTTCGCGCACATGGAACAGGGATTTTTCTCCCTCCGCAGGTCAAAGATGATGTGCTGGATCTCGCTGGTCAGAATGGTATAGGGCACATCCAGCGCCTGGCACAGCGTCCTGACGGGAGAAAAATCCAGCGGCTCGATCCCCTCCGCCGCCCCCATATCCAGGGTGAGGGCCTCCACCGTGAAGGGGACGGGGTAGAACTCCCGCAGCTTGGCCAGGGCCATCAGCAGCATCAGGGAGTCCTTCCCGCCGGACACCCCCACCGCGATCCGGTCCCCAGGCGCGATCATGCTGTAGTCCTCCACACAGCGGCGGGTGAGCGAGAGTATTTTCTTCACGGTCCGCCCCCCTTTCCCCGGTATTTTACCATAAACCGACAGGGCTCCGCAAGTGAAAAAGCAAAATTGAATCTCAGTTTTTGGGAGATATCCGGAGCATTTTTAAGAAAACAGGAGTATATAAAGTTTTTTCAAAAAAATATCCAAAAAGACGTTGACACCTGGGCCGGGGCGTACTATAATACAACACGCTCTGATTTTTGGAGCAAATCGTCTGTTACAGCGCGTGTTTCACATAAATGTAAAGGAAATTGGAGGTTACACCTATGTCCACGTTCATGGCCAACAAGGGCAGCATCCAGCGCAAGTGGTACGTCCTGGACGCCGCCGGAAAGCCCCTGGGCAAGACCGCCGTGATCGCCGCCGACCTGCTGCGCGGCAAGCGGAAGCCTGAGTTCACCCCCCACGCCGACTGCGGCGACTTCGTCATCATCATCAATGCGGAGAAGGCCGTTCTCACCGGCAAGAAGCTGGACCAGAAGTATTACCGCACCCACTCCGGCTGGGTGGGCGGCCTGAAGGAGACCAAGTACCGCACCCTGATGCAGAGCAAGCCCGAGCTGGCTATGGAGCTGGCCGTAAAGGGTATGCTGCCCAAGAACAGCCTGGCGAAGGGTTCCCTCACCCGTCTGCACATCTACCGCGGCGGTGAGCACAGCCATGCCGCCCAGAAGCCTGAGCTCTGGGATGCCGAGTAAGAGGAGGATGAATCATGTATAAGAGCAAAAAGCCTTATTTCTATGGCACCGGCCGGCGCAAGTCCTCTGTGGCCCGGGTCCATCTGTTTGAGAACGGCACGGGAGCCATCACCATCAACGGCCGGGATATTGACGACTACTTCGGCCTGGAGACCCTGAAGCTCATCGTCCGCCAGCCCCTGGTCACCACCGGACAGGTGGGTAAGGTGGACATTGTGGCTACCGTCACCGGCGGCGGCGTCACCGGTCAGGCGGGCGCTATCCGCCACGGTATTTCCCGCGCCCTGCTGCTGCTCAGCGAGGAGAACCGCCCCGCCCTCAAGGCCGCCGGCTTCCTCACCCGCGACCCCAGAATGAAGGAGCGCAAAAAGTACGGCCTCAAGGCCGCCCGCCGCGCCCCCCAGTTCTCCAAGCGTTGATCTTTCAAAAAACCCCTGGAGCCGCAACGGTTCCGGGGTTTTCTGTTTTGGCAAAGCCTGATAAAATAAAGCAAACGGAAACCAATATTGTTGGGGTTAAAATGAGGTTAAAATGAGAATTTGGGGTTAATTTTGAGGTTAAGGATATTGCTCACTTCTCCCCTGCTTTTTTGCCATTCTTGCTATTTTGGGGTCCAACATTTTCTCCTCAAATTTTGATTCGGCAGAGCCGGTAAGTCATTATGCCACGGACAAATAGAAAAAGGCCGCTACCCCGGGGATCCAAGGTAGCGGCTTTCTTATGCCCTCTTCGTAACGATTTTCGTTATAAAATAACTGCATATGTGTTTTTCTAACAAAATCGTGAAAAATTCCGGAATTGTGGTTATATTCTACCGTAAAGGAGAACACGGCTATGATTAGGATTTTACTGTCCACCGAGCTTGGCAAGCGCAGGTGGTCGCAAGCGGACTTAGCCCGAA
>JAAWSG010000036.1 GCA_022801435.1 Lawsonibacter sp. | reverse complement strand
CTCTGCCGCCTGGGAGGAGGTGCCATGAATGGCTAATATGCAGATGGAAAAGACCCCCATGCCGGAGCAGGAGGCCAATGTACGCAACGCCAATTTTAAAGAGGTGGCCCTGGGGTACACCCTGGAGCAGGCCCAGAACGAGGCACAGCGATGCCTGAACTGTAAGAATAAGCCCTGTGTCAGCGGCTGTCCCGTGGGCATCCCCATCCCCGGTTTTGTGGGGAAGGTGGCCGAGGGAGACCTGGCCGGAGCTTATCAGCTGCTGTCCGACGCCAACGCCCTGCCCGCCATCTCGGGCCGGGTCTGCCCCCAGGAGACCCAGTGCGAGGGCAAGTGCGTCCGGGGCATCAAGGGCGAGCCGGTGTCCATCGGCCGCATCGAGCGCTTCGTGGCCGACTGGGCCGCGGAGAACGGCATCGCCAACGTGGCCACCGCCCCCAAGAACGGCCACAAGGTGGCGGTGGTCGGCTCGGGCCCGGCAGGACTGACCTGCGCGGGGGAGCTGGCCCGGATGGGGTACTCCGTGTCCGTCTTCGAGGCGTTCCATACCCCCGGCGGCGTGTTGAGCTACGGCATCCCCGAGTTCCGTCTCCCCAAGGACATCGTCAAGCGGGAGGTGGCCAACCTGGAGAAGATGGGGGTGGACATCGAGCTGAACATGGTCATCGGCAAGGTGCTCACCGTCACCGAGCTCTTTGAGCAGGGCTATGAGGCGGTGTTCATCGGCTCGGGCGCGGGCCTGCCCATGTTCATGAAGATCCCCGGCGAGTCCCTGGTGGGGGTGTACTCCGCCAACGAGTACCTCACCCGCATCAACCTGATGAAGGCCTATAAGGAGGACGCCCCCACCCCCGTGCTCCACAACAAGCGGGTGGCCGTCGTGGGCGGCGGCAACGTGGCCATGGACGCCGCCCGGTGCGCCAAGCGTCTGGGGGCGGAGGTCCATATCGTCTACCGCCGCTCCGAGGCCGAGCTCCCCGCCCGGAAGGAGGAGGTCCACCACGCTAAGGAGGAGGGCATCATCTTCGACCTGCTCACCAACCCCGTGTCCATCGAGGGGGATGAGACCGGCCACGTCCAGTCCATTACCTGCGTACAGATGGAGCTGGGCGAGCCCGATGCCTCCGGACGGCGGCGGCCCGTGGTCAAGGAGGGCAGCGAGTTCAAGATGGAGGTGGACGCTGTGGTCATGTCCCTGGGGACCCAGCCCAACCCCATGAGCTACGACGGGACCCCCGGCCTGGAGAAGACCAAGAAGGGCTGCGTGCAGGCCGATGAGCACGGCTGCACCTCCTGCCCCAACATCTTCGCTGGAGGGGACGCCGCCACCGGAGCCGCTACGGTCATTCTGGCCATGGGCGCCGGTAAGAACGCGGCCAAGTCCATTGACGAGTATATCAAGAGCAAGCAGTAATTGCCCCAGGGGCGGTCCGTCAGGACCGCCCCTTTTCTGTTCCCCCTCACTGGCAGCTGCAGCAGGCCGCAAAAATTTTTTCAAATCCGCTGTAAGGTTTTCGTGCCATTTCCTGTCTTATAGGATGAAGGGACCTTCAGAACACAGAGAGGTGGTATTCCATGGAAGACAGCCAGATAATCGAGCTGTACTGGCAGAAGAGCGCGGACGCCATATCGGAAACGTCCAGCAAATACGGCTCCTACTGCTTCGCGATAGCGGATCACATCCTGCACAGCCCGGAGGACTCCGAGGAGTGCGTCAACGACACCTGGCTCCGCGCCTGGAACGCGATGCCCCCTCAAAGGCCCGGCGTACTGCGGATGTTCCTGGCGAAGATCACCCGCAGCCTGTCCATCAACCGCTTCCACGCGCGGAGCGCGGAGAAGCGCGGCGGCGGAGAGATCAGTCTGGTTCTGGACGAACTGGCGGACTGTCTGGCCGGCGGGGCGGATGTGGAGACGGAGTATGAGGTCCGGGAGCTGGAGGCGTGTATCCGGCGCTTCGTCCGGGGCCTTCCGGAGCGGGACGGGAATGTGTTTGTGCGCCGGTACTTTTTTACCGAGCCGGTGGCCGCTGTCGCTGAGCAGTACGGCTTGACGGAAAACAATGTCAGGGTGATCCTCAGCCGGACCCGGAAGAAGCTGAAGCTAAAACTTGTGGAAGAGGGGTATTTATGAGAAGCATAGACCTGTACAATGCCATTTGCGCGGTGGATGACGATATTTTGCAGCGCAGTGAGGACGCTGCCGGCGGGCGGAAAAAGAGCGGCTGGCGGAAGTGGGGGGTGATGGCGGCGTGCCTTGGCCTGATTGTCACAGCAGCTGTGGCGGCACTGCCGGGACTCTTGAACGGGCCGGGCGGCGTTGTGCCGCCTCCTGATCCCGGTCCTGTATTCAGTGACGGCGATAAACTGCCCAACACAGATTCACTTCAGCCTCCCGATGGGCAAAGCATCGTCATCAATTGGGAGAATGTGACCGTGAATGAATCGGAGGGGCTGGCCCCTGACTATGCCCTGCGCTATTATGACCCGGCGCTTTACGACAGCGTATCCTGGGGGGAGGAGGAGGTCAGAGCTTACTACGGCTGGGATCTGACGCCCGCCTATCTCCCCGACGGCCTTACCGAGGGCGGAAATGCTGCGGCCGGTTCCATCGTTCGGGAGAAGGATTCTGGTGAGATTGTGCAGGATCAAGCGGGCCGGGGCTTCTGGGCAGATTTCTGGGAGGACGGAAGTCCCAAGTCTGATGACGATATTGTGATTCCCAGGGGCTTTACTATCACAGCCTCCAGGCTTGGGATCCTCCACTGCGGCCTCCTTCCGACAGACGAGGCGCGTACTACCGGCTTCGGCGAGGTGTCCGTCACGCTCAGCCATTGCTCCATGATGCACGGTCCCTTTGACCCCGCGCAAAAGGCTCCTGACGGCCTTTCCAATATGCCCGCCGGGTACTATGACCTCTATACAGCCTCCTTTACCCTGGATGGGGTGGAGTACGAGATTATGGCACAGCGTCTGGAGCTGGAAGAGGTCATTCAAATCACGGCATCTGTCATCAACCGGCCATATCGCGAGGATTTTGTGGTGGGCAATCCGCGTTATGAATAGGAGCAGACCGCAAAGCCGGCCCCCTGTTTTTTGCAAATCTTAACTTTTCGCGTCATTGGACAAAGCACTTTATCACCCGGCAGGCGAAGGGTTGCCTGCCGGGTGATTGTTTGTTATAATGGAAGGGCCAGCGGATGAAAGCGGCCCTTTTACTTTTCGTGTTGATAGCGTCAGAAAAACAAACTGGAATTTAAGAGGTGTTGATATGTTTCGCAGAGAGGAAGTCGAAAGGATACTTGAACAGGCGCGGCGCATGGACCCGCGGCTGGAAATGTTTGGCGTTTCCGATCATCAGTACAGGCTCGGTTCGCCAGTCGATTTGGCTTTTGTCCGCTCAATAGAGGAAGAATATCACTTCCGGCTTCCAGAGGATTACGTCCAGTTCATTACGGAGGTCGGCGATGGAGGTGCGGGGCCAGGCTATGGGCTTTATCCCTTCGGTTACTACCGTACAGAAGCGGAGAGCGCCAAGGAGGCCAGAGCACGGGAAACCTATCTGCACGGTCTTGGAAGAGAGCTGCATCTGCTGCCGGTAGACCCTGAATGGCTGGAAGATTTCTGTATTTCCAAAGAGGACTACCAGAAAAATCCAGAAAAATATTTCCAGGGAAGCGGGGAGAGTTTTGATTGGCATAATGGGGTTCTATATGGGCCATATGGATTTTTCCACCTGGGTACACACGGATGCTGGAGGTATTTTGGGTTGATTACAGCCGGGGAACGACGTGGTCAGATGTTCATCTATGACACGGAAGGCGCTTTTGAACTGGCAGCCAGCAGCTTTCAGGCGTTTTATCAGGAGTGGCTTGACTTTCTTTCAGATACAGAGCAATTCCAAAAGGAGTTGGAAGAATGGAGAAGAATCCGAAGCAGATAACTTCCAATGGGAGGAGATTGAGCGGTTTGAGGAAAAGGCCGGCGGCGTTTGCTCACACATAAAATTCCTCCATGGTATCCAGGCAGAGACAGCCCAGCCGCCCGCCCTTGAACACACAGCCGCAGTCGATGTCAATCCAGGTCTCCCGCCGGAGGATGCTGTTCCTGCCGCTTAAAATACGGGTGGGGGTGTGGCCGAACACCAGGAGCTTATCCGGATCAAACACCGCGTCCGGCTTTGGGCGGCCAAAGAGAAGGTCCTGCAGTTCATAGGAGTCCAAGGGCTTACCGGCTGCAAAGTTTTCCGGTGCGGAGTGGACCAGGACGAAGGACCTGCCCCCCGCCTCCACCTCGGCGTAGAGCTCCATCTCCCCAAAATAGTCCCAAATATCCTCCCGCTCCTCCCGGCTCAGCTGCTTCAGGCTCCGGAGGGTCGGCCCGCCGCCGTTGGCGATCCACTCGCTGAGGGCGGCGATTTGCGTCTCATCCAGGGCGGCGAGGTTCTGATCGGTGACCTCGTCCATCAGCCAGGGGAGACAGACCCCGGCGGTGAACTCGTGATTCCCGAGCAGAGGGAGCACATTGGACCGGAGCATCATGTCCTGCAAAATCCGAATCCCGTCCGGACCCCGGTCGATCACGTCCCCCAGCACATAGAGGGTGTCGCGGGAGGAGAAGCTGATCTCCCGCAGCATGGCCTGATACTGCTCGAAGCAGCCGTGGATGTCTGATATTGCGTAAATCATGGCGTCTGAACCTCCTGTTTTGGCTGGACCGTTTTGTTATGCCCATCTGTCCTCAAGCTCCCAGAACGCGCGCTCGGCGTCCTCCCGGCGCAGCACCGGCTCAACGGTTTCCGCCGTGATGCAGTCCACCACGCCCCAGCGGCCTCCCCGCTGGACGAGACGGCAGCAGCAGGGCAGCCCGTCATCCCGTTCCCGTTCCGGGACTGTGACGGCGGTGAGGTCATCCAGCAGCGGCGCATTATAACACATTGTGTCTCCCGCAATTGACAAATGTATTGTCGCATAGATCGGCTGGGAATGCAAGAGCGGTTTTTGCGCCGGTTTTTTGGAAAAGTCCGTGCATCCCTGTCCCGGATATGATATACTGAGCTCATTCTACTTTGTTTGACATAGGAGGAACGCCATGGCGGCAGAGATCAAGATCCACCGGGGAGATCAGATCGGCGGCTGTATTACCGAGATTTACACCAAAACCACCCGTATCCTTATCGACTTTGGAGAGGACCTCCCCGGCAGCAGCTATTCGGAGCGGTTTCACATGGATTGGGGGGCGTCTGCTGACGGGAAAAAGCCGGCTGTGTGCGGGGTTTTTTTCACCCATTACCACGGCGACCACATCGGGCGCTTCACGGAGGTGCCGGAGCACGTCCAGCTCTGCATGAGCCCGCTGGCCCGGGAGGTATTGACAAACATTCATGACGCCCTTTGGGACCGCGCCCGGAAGCTGTTTGACCGGTACCGGCGGGAAGAGGACCAGCGGGAGATGGAGCGGGAGGAGGCCATCCGGAGCCTGCTCCAGAACGAGGACCGGGTCCGTGTCTTTGGACGGGGCAGCGGACGGGTGATGCAGCAGATGACGGTTGGGGACATTGCTGTCACACCCTGCCAGGTCGATCACTCCGCCAGCGAGGCCTGTATGTTTTTGATCCAGGCGGGAGGCAGGACCATCCTTCACACCGGGGACTTCCGGGGCCATGGACTGGCAGGGGAGGGCGGCGGAGCGATGCTGGAGGACGTCCGGGCCTTTGCCCTGCGGACGCCAATCCACACGCTGATTATTGAGGGCACGATGATGAGCCGCTCCGGGGAGGCGGCCTATTCGGAGGCTGACCTGCGAAAGACCGCGGACCGGCTGTTTCGGGAGCACAGGCACGTATTCCTGCTGGTTTCCTCTGCCAATCTGGACTCCATTGCCACCTTCTATCAGGCCGCAAAGGCACAGGGCATTCCCATGTACTGCCACAGCAGCTACACTGCCGCCCAGCTGCAGACTTTGGGACGGTACGCCCGGGAATATCTGGGGATTGAGGGGCTGGAGGATATCACAAAATTCAGCGAGATCTCCGGCGGGGAGAGACGCAGGCCCTTTCTCACCCTCATCAACGCCTACTGCTATCCTCTGGTGCGGCAGTGCAGAGAGTGCCGGCCGGTGGTGGTTTACTCCATGTGGGAGGGGTATGTCACCCGGCAGCCGGGCCAGGGCCGGAGCGAGGCTTACCATACCTTTGTCCGGAGGTGTCAGGCGGAGGGGGTCCAGGTCATCCCGCCCATGGACGGCTCCAAAAGTCCGTATCCCCCCATGCACACCAGCGGTCACGCCAGCCCGGAGCTGATCGCCAAGGTCATTTGCGAGGCCGCCCCCGGAGAAATCCGGCCCATCCATACGGAGAACGCGGGCGGCTTTTTTGAGCTGGACATCGGGGATCTGAAGCAGCGGATCAATATCAGCGGCTACCGCTGGGTGGAGGACCACCGGGCCCTCAGCGCCAGATCACTGCAAAAATTTCTGGGGGAGAGGGACGGCGCGGAAAGAGGGAGCCACCGGGCCTTTCTTGAGCTGGTCAAGGACCGGCATCCGAATGAGCTGGCCTTTTGCCTGCGGGGGAACAGCGGAGGCCAGGCGGGCATTTACTACAGGAATCACCTGGTGTTCCGAATCATGTCGAAGGGAAAAATAGAGTTTGACTTTGGACATGCCCGCTGTTTGAAGCAAGAGGACCGGCTGAAGCGGAAAAAAGAGCTGGATGAATTCGGGTTCCAATTTGAAGCGGGCCAGCAGGCGGGCATCGTGTCCCTGCCTGCGGAAAAGGCGGCGGGGAGAGACGTGGATGAGCTGGACAGGCTGTATGGCTGCATCAAGCCCATGATTGACACCTTTTCGGAGAAAAAAGGACTGGCGGAGAAATCTGTCCAGCAGCAGCTGTTTTTGGCCCCTGACTTCAAAAGACTGAAGGAGGGCTACTTCATCTATGACCTGGAATTCTCACAGCCCCACGCAAAGGCTCTGGGATGCAAAAACCAGCCGGATATGCTGGCGGTCCGATTTGACAGAGCGGGTAAGCCGGAGCGTCTGGCATTTGTGGAGGTGAAGTCCAGACCGGAGGCGTTGAGCGGTGACTCCGGCTTGGAGCGGCACATCCGGGGCATGGAGCGCTATCCGGACTGGCTGCTGCCCATCCGGGGCCGGGACGCCTGTAGAATATTGAATCAGTACATAGAGGTTGGACTGCTTGAGGGGCGCTCCGAATATTTTGAAGAGAAGGATTTTGCGCGGCTGCCCAAGGAAATTTTGCTGATTTTTACCGGGGAGGATACTTTGGCCGCCCTTGAACCATGGAAGCGGAGCCACGGAAAGCTGCTGGAACACTACCTCCGGATGCCCGGCGGGTGCTGCCAGTGTCCTGACGCCGGCCCCATGGAGCTCTACCGGCGGGAGTGCTGAATATTTTGCCAGTTCTGCCGCAAATTGGAAAAGGCGTTGACAACCCCGCTTTCTGCCGATATAATAAAAATACTTCTGTGTGGTGCAACGCCGCAGTTCCATGAAAAAACCGAGGTGCAGAAAGATGAGAAGTATCCGTGAAAAAATTACCATTTGTTTGATGGCGACCGTCCTGATTACCCAGATTACGGTGGGGACATTCAGTATCCTGATGAACTACCGGAATACGGTCGCCACAGTGGACCGGATGATGAGCGAAACCGCTGAACTGGCGGCGGAACGCATTGAGCAGGAGCTGACCGCCTATCGAAACGTGGCCATGGACACCGGATGTATCCCTCAGCTGTCCGAGTGGTCGGCTACCACGGAGACGAAGCAGGCCATTCTGAACGAGCGGGTGCGGATGCACAACTTCCAGCGGGGCAACATCATCGGCGTGGACGGCTACAGCATCTTTGACGGCAAGGACTACTCCGACCGGGAGTATGTGCAGCAGGCCCTGAAGGGGAACGTCTATGTCTCGGAACCCCTGGTCAGCAAGATCACCGGGGAGCTGTCCATTATGGTCGCGGCCCCCATCCATGAGGGCGGGACCCAGAGCGGGCGGATTGTAGGGGCGGTCTACTTTGTGCCGCCGGAGACCTTCCTGAACGATATTGTCAACTCCATCCAGGTCAGCGACCACTGCCGGGCCTATATGATTAACAAGTCGGGGGACACCATCGCCGACATCACCCTGGACACCATCACCACCCAGAACGTGGAGCAGGAGGCCCAGAGTGACAGCTCCCTGAAGGGCCGGGCCGCCATCCATGCGCGTATGCGTCAGGGCGAGAACGGCTTCGGGAGCATCCGGGCCGCCGACGGGCAGAGATTTATCGCCTACGCCCCGGTGGGAGGGACGGACGGCTGGAGCGTGGCCATTACCGCGCTGAAGACCGACTATCTGTCCGATACATATATGGGTATGATCCTGAATGTCGCGGCGATTGTGGTGTCCATCCTGGCCTCCATCGTGGTGGCGATGAAGCTGTCCACCAACATCAGCGTGCCGATGCGGGCCTGCGCCGAGCGGATGAAGCTGCTGGTGCAGGGGGATCTGAACACCCCCGTCCCCCCGAGCAGAGGCAGGGACGAGACTGCGGAGCTGACCCGCTCCACAGCGGAGCTGGTGGCGGGACTGAACACCATCATCGGGGACATCCGGTATCTGCTGACCGAGATGGCCAACCAGAATTTTGATATCCAGTCTGAGCACAGGGAGGCCTATGTAGGCGGGTATCAGGGCATTTTGCAGTCCATGCGCCACGTGAAGGCGGAGCTGAGCGGCACCATCCGGCAGATCAACGCGTCCGCCGGGCAGGTGTCCTCGGCCAGCGGACAGGTCTCGGTGGGGGCGCAGACCTTGAGCCAGGGCTCCATGGAGCAGGCCAGCGCCGTTGAACAGCTGGCCGCCACCGTCAGCGATATCTCGGACAGCTCCCGGAAGACCGCCGCCGCCGCGGAGGAGGCGGGCAGGCTGGTGGAGCAGGCCGGGACCCAGCTCGGGGTCAGTATGGGCTACGTGAAGGAGCTGAACGCGGCCATGGAGAAGATCTCCGGCTCCTCCGCGGAAATTTCCAAAATCATCGCCGCCATTGAGAACATCGCCTTCCAGACCAACATTTTGGCTCTGAACGCCGCGGTGGAGGCCGCCAGGGCGGGTTCCGCGGGCAAGGGCTTCGCGGTGGTGGCGGACGAGGTACGCAACCTGGCCTTCAAGTCGGATGAGGCGGCCAAGGCGACCAAGGAGCTGATTGGAGGCTCGGTGGCCGCGGTGACCGAGGGCGGCCAGGTGGTGGAGCGTGTCACGGAGGCGCTGGAGGGGACCGGCGCGCTGGCCAAGGAAATGACGGTGCAGATGGGGATTGTGGTGGAGGCCGTGGAGAGCCAGACTGCCGCCCTGTCCCAGGTGACGGAGGGGGTGGACCAGATCTCCTCGGTGGTGCAGACCAACTCCGCCACCGCCCAGGAGAGCGCCGCCGCCAGTGAGGAGCTGTCCGCGGAGGCCTCCAGCCTGAAGCAGCTGGTGGACCGCTTCACCCTGGCCAGAAGCTGAACCCCGCGGAAATGCAGGGACACGGCAAGTCATGTCCCTGCACACCCACACCGGCCGGTCAAAATGACAGCTGCGGCAGATATCACAAGAGGGACAGCCCGGTCGGGCTGTCCCTCTGTTCGTGTGTTCATTTCACCCGGAGGCGTTTAGCCAGCTCCCCATCTGGAGTGACCTGGGCGGTCTCATAGGTGGTGTAGATCACCATACCGGGCCGCGCACCCCCAGGCTTCTTCACATAGCGGACGGGAGTGTAGTCCACCGGAACCTTGCTGCTCTCCCGCCCCTGGGAGAACCACGCGGCCAGGACAGCGGCCTCATTCAGGCTCTGGAGGTCAGGGTCCGCCCCCTCGGTCCACAAAATAACGTGGGAGCCGTGGATCTTCTGGGTGTGGAACCAGATATCCCCCTTCCCCGCCAGCTTGCAGGTGAGCAAATCGTTCTGGCTGTTGTTCTTTCCCACCGAGATGCGCAGCCCGGCGGAGGAACGGAACTCCATAGGCTTGGAGCGCACCCGTCTGTCCCGCTCCCTGGCCTTGCCCGGGCGGCGGAGGTAGCCGGTATCCGCCAGCTCCTGCCGGATTTCCGCCAAATCCCGCTCCCCCTCGGCCAAAGAGATGGTCTCCAGCACGCTGTTCAGGTAGTTCAGCTCCAGGCGGCCCCGCTCCAGCTGGATGGTGAGCATCTCCTCCGCCTTTTTGGCCCGGTTGTAATCCTTGTAGTACCTGGCCGCGTTCTGCTGGGGGGTGAGGAGGGGGTCCAGCTTGATTTCGACCTCCTTCCCCTCCGGGTCGTAGAAGTCCACCGTCCGCAGCCGGGACATGCCCCGCTCCATCTGATAAAAGCTGCTGGTGAGGATGTCCCCCAGCTGGCGCAGGCGGTCCCGGTCCCGGGTGGCGGCCAGCTCCTTCTCCTGGTTGGCGATTTTCCGGGAGGTGCGGTCCCGGGCGCTGGTCACCGACTTGATTAAATCCTGTCCCTTCTGGCGGATGCGGTCCTGGCGCTCCCGCTGCTCAAAGAAGGCGTCCAGCAGGGGAGAGAAGGCGGGCCACTCCTCCACCTGAGCGGCTCCCTCATACTGGCCGATGGGCAGGAAGGTGAAGTCCCGGGGCCGTCCGTCCATCCGGAGCATCACAGGCCGGTACGCTCCCCCACGGACCGCCGCCCCCAGCGCCTCCAGCCGGTCCAGCAGTCCCCGCCGGCCCGCCGCTCCCAGCGCGCTGAGCCGGACATCCGCCGCGCCCCCCGCCTGGTAAGCCAGCTCCCGGCAGAGCAGGGGAGAGAGCCCGCCGAAGGTGTCCAGCAGCCACTTGTCCGCCTGCGCCTCCTCTGGGGCCCGGTCCAGCAGCTGTTCCAGGGCCTCCCGGTCCAGCTCCAGGGGGTTTTGCTTGTCCACGCCCGGGGGGAGCCGGTAGAACATCCCCGGCTGGAGGACCCGGTACTGTACGCCTGGGCTCTGGTCCGCACCCAGGACCAGGCACTTGTCCGCCGACTCCAGCCCCACATGGCGGATGCAGTCCAGAATGCGCCCCTCCCCGTCCACCAGCAGCAGGTTTGTCTTGTGGCTGATGGCCTCCAGGATGAGGCGGCGCTCCACCCGGTCCCCCAGCTCGTTGAGGGCCTCGAACCGCAGGACGGCCACCCGCTCCAGAGGGACCTGGACCAGCTCCAGCAGACGGGCCCCGGACAGGTGCTTGCGCAGGAGCATACAGAACATAGGGGGCTTTTCCGGGTTCTCCAGAGGGAGGGTGGTGAGGTGGAGCCGGGGGTGGGCCGGGTTGGCGGAGAGCAGCAGCCGCACGTTCCCCGACCCCTGGGTCCGCAGGGCCAAAATCACCTCGTCCCGGCCGGGCTGGTAGAGCTTGTCCACCCGGGCCCCGGACAGCGTGGTATTCAGTTCATGGATGACGCCCGACAGGCACAGCGCGTCTAAGGGCATGAGGTCCGCCTCCTATCCGTCAATCTATCCGTCAATTTCCTGGACAACCTGGATTTTTCCCAAAATATGCCGGTTGAACTCCGCCAGCTCCTCCGCGGGGACCCAATACTCCTGGTGATAGGAGCGGCCCACCGTCTGGACCGGGTAGCGGGCCAGGAAGCCGTCCTCCACCTCGAAGCGGGTGACATAGCCCCGGAAGCCGGAGGCCGGGTCCCGTGTGTTCCACTTCTGGGCAATCTCGGCGGCGTACCGCTGGTTTAGCACCGGATAGAAGATGGGCTGCTCCGGCAGGCGGGGAGGAAAGGCGGTGTACCCGCTCTCGGCGATGAGGGCCAGCTCCTGGACGCCTATGGGACGGTATAAAATCATGGCTCCTCCTCCATCATCATAGAAAACAGCTCGTTCAGCCGGTCCGTCCGCCCCTGGAGGTAGAGCCAGCCAAAGAGCGCCTCCAGGCCGGTGGCGGTCTGGTACTGGGCCCGGCTGGCGGCCTTGGGGACCGAGTGGGGGGCGGTGTTCCGGCCCCGGCGGAAGACATCTTCCTCCTCCCCGGTGAGCAGAGGGTGGATTTTCTCAAACCGCTCCGCCTGGGCGGGGGCGGAGACATATCCCACCGTAGCCCGGTGCAGGTCCTTGGCTCTGGCCTTGCCGTGGAGCACCAGCCAGGAGCGGACCATCAGCTCATACACCCCGTCCCCCAGGTGGGCCAGCCCCAGAGTGGACAGGGACAGCAGTCCGTCCCGGGGGATGCTCAGCTTGAAGTAGTCGGTCATGAGCGGTCCTCCTCAAAGAAATCGGCCCTATCTTACCACAGTTTTGAGAAAATAGCAAGCAGCGGAAAATTTTCAAAAACCCGTTGACAAGCGGCGGAAATGTGGTACAATATCCCCGGTAAAGTGCGTGGATGGAGCCAGGCACAGGGACCGGGGAGCGCAAGCGAGAGGGGACGGTGGAAGCCCTCGCTCCACGGCTGTGTCAGCCACTCCGGAGCGGCCCGGGAGGACCGGGACGGCCTGCCCCCGTTACGGGCAGCTTGAGACGCCCCTTTTGGGGATAATCAGGGTGGTACCGTGGAATTTTCCGCCCCTGACCTCGGTCGGGGGCGGTTTTTGCGTTCCGGCTTGGGGACGGGGGGCGCGGGACCGCCGGGAAGGAGGAAAATATGAGGAAAAAGCTGGCCCTGCTGCTGATTTTGGCGGGAGCGCTCCTCCTGTCCGGCTGCAAGGTGTCGGGGAGCCCCCTGCCGGAGGGGATGGACGCCACCGAGCTGGCGGTCCAGGGGCGGGAGGTGGCGGCCATGCTCAACCGGGGGGAGTGGCAGGAGGTCTATGACCTGCTCCGGGAGGACGCCAGAGAGACCTCCAGCCCCGAGGCCATCCAGGACTATATGGAGGGCTTTTTGGAAAAGGCGGGGGCCTATGTCTCTGAGCTGGATATCATGACCACCGGACAGAAGCTTCCGGACACCGGCGAGGAGTACGGCACGGCGGTGTTCTACTGGAGGCATGAGAAGAAAAACCTGATGTACCGTATCGCCTACAGCACCGGGATGGAGCTGATGGGCATTCAAATCACCGTGCGGTAGCTCCGTGCGGAAAATATTCAAAATTTGGAGGTAATGACCATGAAGGAACCCAAGCCCTACGGCCTGAACGAGCTGCGGGAGATGTTTTTGAAATTTTTTGAGAGCAAGGGGCATCTGCGCCTGCCCAGCTTCTCGCTGATTCCCAAGGACGACAACTCCCTGCTGCTCATCAACTCAGGCATGGCCCCCATGAAGCCCTACTTCACCGGGGAGAAGGAGCCCCCCCGCCGCCGGGTGTGTACCTGCCAAAAATGTATCCGCACCGGCGACATCGAAAACATCGGCAAGACCGCCCGCCACGGCACGTATTTTGAGATGCTGGGCAACTTCTCCTTCGGGGACTACTTCAAAAAGGAGGCCATCCCCTTCGCCTGGGAGTTCCTCACCTCCCCGGAGTGGGTGGGCCTGGACCCCGGCCGGCTCTACCCCTCCGTCTTCGCCGGGAACGCGACCACCCCCGCCGATGACGAGGCCTTCCGCATCTGGCATGAGGTCATCGGCATCCCGGAGGAGCGCATCTTCAAGTTCGGCAAGGCGGACAACTTCTGGGAGCACGGCTCCGGCCCCTGCGGCCCCTGTACCGAGATCTACTACGACCGGGGGGAGCAGTGGGGCTGCGGCAAGCCGGGCTGTACCGTGGGCTGTGACTGCGACCGGTATATCGAGGTGTGGAACGTGGTCTTCTCCCAGTTTGACAACGACGGGGAGAACCACTATGAGGAGCTGAAGCAGAAGAACATCGACACCGGGATGGGCCTGGAGCGGCTGGCCTGCGTGTGCCAGGGGGTGGCCTCCCTCTTTGACGTGGACACCGTGATGAACATCACCAAAAAGGTCTCGGAGCTCACCGGGGCTCACTACGGAGAGAGCCACGAGAAGGACGTGTCCCTCCGGGTCATCACCGACCACATCCGCTCCGCCGCCTTCATGATCTGCGACGGGGTGCTCCCCTCCAACGAGGGGCGGGGCTATGTCCTGCGCCGCCTGCTCCGGAGGGCCGCCCGCCACGGTAAGCTGCTGGGGGTCGAAGGGCCCTTCCTGTTCCAGGTGGTGGAGACCGTCATCCACGAGAACGAGGGCCACTACCCCGAGCTGCGGGAGCGGCAGGACTATATCACCAAGGTCATCCGGGTGGAGGAGGAGAATTTTGCCAAAACCATTGACGGCGGCCTGAAGATTTTTAATGAGATGCTCAGGGGCTGTCAGGAGAAGGGAGAGAAAATCTTCTCCGGGGCGGACGCCTTCAAGCTCTACGACACCTACGGTTTCCCTGTGGACCTGACCCTGGAGATGGTGGAGGAGCAGGGGATGCAGCTCAACCAGGAGGAGTTCCGCCAGCTGATGGAGGAGCAGCGCCAGCGGGCCCGGAAGGCGCGGGAGGCTTTGGGCGACCTGGGCTGGGCCGGGGTGGAGTTCGGCAAGGAGGTCCCCGCCACCCAGTTTGTGGGCTATACGGAGCACGCCGTGATGGACGCCAAGGTGGTGGCCATTGTGGCCGAGGGACAGCAGGTGGACGAGATCGTCTCCGGGGTGGAGGCCATTGTCGTTCTGGACAAAACCCCCTTCTACGCCGAGATGGGCGGACAGGTGGCTGACCACGGCCAGATTGCCCGCAGCGGGGACGGCGGCCTGCTGTTTGAGGTCACCGATGTGCAGAAGAACAAGGGCGGCAAGTATATGCACTACGGCAAAATGGCTGAGGGCGCGCTCAAGGTGGGGGACACCGTCCGCGCCCACATCGACCCCGACCGCAGGGCCGCCGTCATGCGGGCCCACTCCGCCACCCACCTGCTGGACGCCGCCCTGCGGAGGGTGCTGGGGGACCACGTGCATCAGGCGGGCTCCCTGGTGGAGGCCGACCGGCTGCGCTTCGACTTCACCCACTTCAACGCCATGACGCCCGAGGAGCTGTCCCAGGTCAGCGCTATGGTCAATGAGGCGGTGCTCTCCGGCTATGACATCGTCACCGAGGAGCTGCCCATTGAGGAGGCCAAAAAGCGGGGCGCTATCGCCCTGTTCGGGGAGAAGTACGGCGACACCGTCCGGGTGGTGGACATGGGCCGGGGCTACTCGGTGGAGTTCTGCGGCGGGACCCACCTGGACAACACCGCGAAGGCCGGCGTGTTCCACATCACCAGTGAATTTTCCGTGGCCTCCGGGGTGCGGCGCATCGAGGCCACCACCGGACGGGCCTCCCTGGAGACAATGAACCGCAACCAGGAGCTGATCTTCCGGGCCGCCGCCGCGCTGAAGTCTAAGCCCGGCGAGCTCCAGGAGAAGGCGGAGGCGGCGATGGCGGAGATGAAGTCCCTGCGCCAGCGGATTGACAAGCTGCTGGCTAAGGAGGCCGCCGGGGAGACCGACCGCATCCTCTTCGGCGCCCATGAGGTGGGCGGCTTGAAGGTCCTCACCTCGGTGGTCCCCGACGCGGACGCCGCCCGTCTGCGCCAGATGGGGGACATCCTCAAGGACCGGGAGCCCAACGTGGTGGCGGTGTTGGCCTCTGTTGCCGGGGAGAAGATCACCTTCCTGTGTGTCTGCGGCAAAAACGCCATCCAAAAGGGCATCAAGGCGGGGGATATCATCAAGCAGGTGTCTGCCATTGCCGGGGGCTCCGGCGGCGGCAAGCCCGACTCCGCTATGGGCGGGGGCAAGGACCTGCTGATGGTGGACAACGCTTTGGCGATGGTGGACAACGTGGTATCTATGAAACTGGGGCTGTAATGCGCGGCTGCGTTCCAGACCGGACAAAAGGAGAAGTCGTTTCCATGAAAAACAACATTCCTGTGTTCAAATACCACCCCGATCCCTTTGCCACCGGCGTATTCACGGAGCTGGAGGAGCCGGCAGCCTGTCCCTGCTGCGGAGAGGAGACCTCTGTGGTCTATGAAGGCCCCTTCTACTGCGTGGACGAGGTGGAAAACCTGTGCCCCCAATGTATTGCCAGCGGAGCAGCAGCGGAGAAGTATGACGGGGAGTTTCAGGACAGCGAGTCTACTGATGAGGTGGACAGCCTGGACAAGCTGGACGAGCTGGTCCACCGCACCCCCGGCTACTGCGGCTGGCAGCAGGAGTATTGGCGGGCCCACTGCGGGGATTTCTGCGCGTTCCTGGGCTATGCAGGCTATGCGGAGCTGGTGGAGCTGGGCATCCTGGAGGAGGTGCTGGAGGATGTGGATGACTGGTGCAGAGAGAGCATCCAGCATCTGTCCAAAGACGGCAGTATGGTGGGATACCTCTTCCGGTGCCTCCACTGCGGGAAGCATCTGCTCCACGTGGACTGCGATTAGAGAGGAGATTTTGCCATGCTTCCCCAGGACCCCTTTATTCTGTTGAGTTATCTGAATACCAAACTGCGGGACGAGTATCCCAGCCTGGACGCGCTGTGTGAGGATTTGGATGCCGTCCGGGAGGAGATCGTCCAAAAACTGGAGGCCGTGGGTTACGCCTACGACTCGGAACAAAACCGTTTTCTGTGAGGAGAGCGTTCAATGGGACTGTTTGACAGATTCAAAAAACCCAAGGAGCCGCCTAAGCCCCAGCGCTCCGGGGTGATGGAGCTGATTTTCTGCCCGGCCGCGAGCCTGGAGGATATCATGGTCCGGATGGAGACCGCCCTGGGGGTGCAGGGGGGCGGGACAGGCAACCGGATCAGCATCTATCAGGATGACATGAAGGTTACCTTCACGGGATTTCTCGCCAATCAGGACACCGAGGACGGCAAAAAGGCCCAGCAGCAGCTCCAGGGCGTGTGGGCCTACTTCCGCCAGGTGGAGACCGGCGAGGTGGATATCCAGCGCAACCTGCTCTACCACCTGCGCCAGTGCCGGGGGATGGTCCAGGTGGACGGGACCTACGACGGCCCCCAGGACCCGGACAAGGAGGGGGCCATCTCCGAGCGGATGGGGGTGGTTACGCAGGCCCTTCAGGGGGTGCTCACCTGGGGGATGGACGCTTTGGTGGACCCCGAGGGGCGGGTGATTTTGGACAAGAGCGGCAGGTCCGATTTGGAGCACTATATGCCCTCCGAGCTCCCCATCCCGCCGGACTGGGCCAAGGAAGCGCCTCCAGAGGCCGTAGAGCGGCGGGACAGGTCCATGGCCCTCCTCCGGGAGCGGCACATCTACGTCACCCCCTGGCTGCCCCTCCTCCACGAGAGAGCGGAGGAGCCGGGACGCACCGTGGAGGAGGTCTGCGGACGGGCGGCGGCGCTGCTGGTGGTGGCGCTGTACTCCGAGTGCCGCCTGGGGGAGCATATGTCCTATGAGGAGGCCCGGAAATTTGTGGCCCCCGTCATGGAAAGCTACGGGGCAGAGGAATTTTTCTCCCCCGAGGAGCGGAAGTATCTGGACGACCCGGACTCCACCGAGCAGACCCAGATCCAGTACGCCTGGCAGTATGAAAACCTGTGGGTGATGGAGTGGGCCCTGGGGTTCACCGAGGACCTGTTCTGGCCTAGCCGTATCTGCGATGTGCCCGAGTCCGCCCGGATGATGCGGGAGCGGCCAGATATGCAGGCGCTGCTGTCGGCGGCCAGACTGCGGAGCCGGAAGGAGCTGCTGGAGGAGGCCGACCTCATCTACCGCCTCCACTGGGCCTGCGTGGACGCCCGGGTGATGAATATGCCCGCCCCCCAGGGTGTGGAGGCCGGAGTGGTCATGGAGCGCCACCGGGCCCTGTTCTGGCTGGCCGGCTGCGATGGAATGTGCGGCTGGGACGATGTGGATCTCTCTACATAATGCGCAAACAAGGGACGGCCCGGTGGGGCCGTCCCTATTTGTTCAGTGGGGCGCGCTTTTTTGCAGCTTTACGGCCAGCCTGGCTTTCTTGACCCAAATGCTGTCATCAGGAATAATATCAGCCATAAACTCGCAGCCGCCTGTCTATATCACAGCGCTTCTTCCCTATTACGCGCAAGATTGAGCGGTCTGCCCAGCAAAAAAATTTGGCGGACCTCAACAATTTTCCCGGTTCCGTCGTTTATTAGGCAGAGGGAAACAGAGAGGAGGCGGACCGATGGCCGGAAGCGCATACAGCCCGGAGGAGATTGAGACCATTTACCGGCGGAATTTTACTCTGGTGTATCAGCTCTGCATGGTGCTGATGAGGAGCGTGCCCGACGCCGAGGACGCCGCGCTGACGGTCATTTCCTGCGCCGCCGGGGTGGTGTCGGGAGGGGACCGGAGGCTCATCGACTGCTTCGGCGGCGGGGAACAGGTGGAGGAGCTGATTCCCCCCTGTGGCGGTGGACCAGTTCCACACCTACGAGAACGGCTGGACGGTGGCGATCAGCCAGGTGCTGGCCGACCGTCTCTCTCTGGCGGTGCTGGTGGACGTGACCGCCCCAGAGGGTACGGCGCTGAGCCGGGAGGAGCGGCTTGACCTGCGTCTCGACCAGTTGGACAGCCAGGGGGAGCGCATCTCCAGCGGGCATCCGCTCATGGGCTTTCTCCGGCAGCTGGAGGACGGGGACCCCGCTGACAACCACATGACGGTACTGTGGCAGGTGCGCAAAACAGAGGGGGCGGGGGCCCTTCCCTATCTGGGCAGCGCGCTGAGGCGGACTCCGGTTGGGGTCCGCTTCCAGGAGGGAGAGCAGATGGTTTCCACCCAGTTCAACCGGGGGGAGGCCGATGGGTGGTGGAGCTGTACCGTCCGGCTGCCCGAGGAGGACCCAGGGTAAGGTAACAGGGGTCTCCTATACCCTCCTCTTTGACCTGGTCATCGACCCGGCGGAGGTGGAGTCCATCACCCTGTTCGGCCAGACCTTCCCGCTGAACTGAACCCCCTTCCGGCTGGTCCGCGGACCGGACGGATTTTTTTGAAATTTTTGAGGGACGGCAACAAAACGCCCGCCTGGATTGTGTAATAGACAGAGGGAGACAGAGAGGAGGGGGATTCCGTGGAGCCGGTACGCAGTCAGGAGGAGGTGGCCAGCCTCTATGAGCGGCATGTGGACATGGTGTATCACCTGTGCCTGATGCTGATGAAGAACGTGCCCGACGCGGAGGACGCCGTCCAGACGGTCTTCCGAAAGGTGATGGAGTATGACAAGCCCTTCCATGATCCGGAGCATGAGAGGGCCTGGCTCATTGTCACCGCCCGGAACGAGTGCCGCAATCAGCTCAAGCACTGGTGGCGCACCCGCCGGGAGAGCGAGGAGGTCCTGAACAGTCTGACCTGGGAGCAGCCGGAGGACGGGGCGCTGTGGGAGAGTATCCTGCGCCTGCCGGAGCACTGCCGGGTGGCCCTCTATCTCCACTGCTGCCAGGGCTACACCGCCCAGGAGACGGCGGAGATTTTGGAAAAAAATCCCTCCACCATCCGGGGCTGGCTGTTCCAGGGCAGAAAGAGGCTGAAAAAATTGCTGGAGGTGGATACCGATGAATGAGGAAAGGGTTCGCCGGGTGTTTGACCAGATTAAGCTCCCGCCGGAACAGCGGCAGGCCATGCTGGACCGCCTCCTTCAGACACAACGAGAGGAGCGTACTATGAAACGGATGAAAAAATTGATAGTGGTGGGCATCGCCGCCGCCCTGATGGTCACCGCCTGCGCCGCCGCGGTGGTGACGGGCCTTGACCGGCGGCTGGCGGACTATTTCGGCGCGGGACCGGAGCAGGTGGAGCTGCTGGCCCCCGGCGCAGTCCGGGTGGATGTCACCGCGGAGGACAACGGGGCGGTCCTCCACATCTTCCAGCTGCTGATGGACCGGTACAATATCCTGATTCTGGCCGACTTCACCGCGCCCGAGGGGACGGTGCTGGATATGAACGAGGAGATGGACGTGGCCCGGGGGTTTGGCCGTCTGGATTGGTCTGTGCCCGACCTGCTGGACCGAAACGGAACAGACATCGGCCATCCGGGGGGCTGGGGCTGGGGGACGACCGTGCTGGACGACGGCGACCCCCTGGACAACCATCTGTCTCTGCTGTTCCGGATGCAGCTGGGGGACGGCATTCAAGCGGACTGGGGTATCTCCGGGATGGTGCTGCGCAACCGGGACCTGTACCGGTACGACCCGGAGCGGAGCGAATACGTCACTGTCTATTCCGGCGACTGGTCCTGCCAGGTCCCGGTCACCTGGGAGGATATGGGCCGGAGCATCCAGCCGAATCAGGCCGTCGGAGCGCTGGACGGTATCGGCATCACGCTGACGGAGCTCTATCTGTCCCCCATGACCCTGCGCATCCAGCTGGAGAGCGAGACCCCCATCCCCCAGAAATTCGGCGGAGGGATCGGAAACCGCTGGCTCCAGCTGGCCAGTTCCGAACATGTGACGCTGACCACCCGGGACGGACGGACCGTACCCCTGGTGGAGCTGGGCGGCTCGACGGGGAACCGGGACCAGGACCGTATGTTCCGGCTGGATGAGATCACCGCTCTGGAGGACCTGGAGGGCGGGACCCTCACCCTGTGCATTGGGGACGGGAGGGTGGATGTTCCCCTAAAGGATTTACTGCCTGCGGAGGCCAGCGAGCCCTGATATCTTGCTTGTGCGCTCAAAAAGTTTCTCTTGCATATACTGGAGTGCCTGTGGTATAATAACCTCGGTTAAGAAACTAATCAGTATTCCATTTGCTCACAAAAAGGCAGACCCCCGGAGAGATAGGCGCTCTCCGGGGGTCAAATTTTGCTGGGGCGGGCTTACTGCTCCTTGTGGTCATGCCGGTCAAGCCACTTGCAGATATAGTAGGCGGCTATACCTGCTGCGACCGACATCAAGAAACTAATCAGAAGTTCCATTGCTTCACCCCCTTCCTGTTGCCAGTTTGGGGAGGGGCAGCATAGACAGTATAGCAGTATTCGACAAAACCCGCAAGCAATTACAACAATTTTCTTGCAATCTTCAAAAAATGCGGTACAATAGGGATACCGACAAACGAAGGAGGTTTTTCCATGTCCGACTGTTTATTCTGCAAGATCATCGCCGGGGAGATCCCGTCCAGCAAGGTCTATGAGGACGAGCGCTGTCTGGCCTTCCGCGACATCGACCCCCAGGCTCCCACCCACTTTCTGGTCATCCCCAAGGAGCACATCCCCTCGGTGGCCGGGATTACGGAGGACAACGCCGGAGTGGCAGCCCACATCTTCACGGTTATCGCCCGGGTGACCAAGGAGCTGGGGCTGGACAGCTACCGGGTGGTGTCCAACATCGGGGAGCAGGCGGGGCAGAGCGTCCCCCATCTGCACTTCCACGTCTTGGCGGGCCGGGACATGACCTGGCCTCCGGGCTGATGTGCTTCTGGCAAAAACGAATCAGGGCCGCCCCACCCGGGACGGCCCTCCTCTTTTTTCCGCTTATTCGGCGGACATCTTTTTGACCAGACGGTTCAGGGACTTGGGATTGATGTCATCCTCGGTCACCACGTGGACCCGCTGTCCCACCAGGGCGTACAGACCCAGCAGAGAGCGGGCGTCCAAAATCACGGCGCTGTTGCTCAGCCACACCTCGTAGGGGGCCTCGCAGGCCAGACGGTTGATCTTTTCCACCTGAGCGGCGTCTTTGATGGTAAGTTCCTTCATCATGTCGATTACCTCCTTAACGGAACAAATGGAACGGGTCTCCTCCTGAAGACATCCGCATTCTACCAGTTTTTTGCTGAGCCGTCAACAACGATTATCTACGAATTGCACAAAATAGAACCGCTATTTTTGTACAAAATGAATAAAAATCGGGTTTTTCTTCCTCTGACAGCCAAATTGTGGTATCATGGGAAGAAAGAATCCGCACAGGAAAAAGGAGGCTGCCGCTGTGGACGGATGGAGAAAAAACAGTGTTCACACGCTGGAGATCCATGGCTATACCGCTGAGGGGCTGGGGGTGGGCCGGCTGGAGGGGAGAGTGGTCTTTGTCCCCGGCACGGTCCGCGGGGAGCGCTGGCAGGTCCGGCTGGAGAAGGTGAATCAACGGGTGGCGTGGGGGAGAGGGGTCCAGCTGCTGCGCCCCTCCCCGGAGCGAATCGCGCCGGACTGCCCCCTGTTTGGCCGCTGCGGGGGCTGTCAGTTCCGGCACATGACCTATGGGGAGGAGCTGGCGGCCAAAAGGGAGCGCATCGCCTCCGCCCTGGAGCGGCTGGGTGGGGTCCGGCTGGAGCTGCCCCCGGTCCTGGGCGCGGAGGAGCCCTGCCGATACCGCAATAAGGTCCAGTTCCCGGTGTCGGAGGAGCGGCAGGGCCTGGCCATTGGGTACTACCGGGGCAGAAGCCACAGCGTGCTGGACGCGCCGGACTGCCTCCTCCAGCCTCAGGCGGTGACCCGTCTGCGGAGCGCCTTCCAGAGCTGGATGGAGGAGTATTCCGTCCCCGCCTACGATGAGCGGACGGGGACCGGGCTGGTGCGCCATCTCTACGTCCGGACCAACTCCGCCGGGGAGGCGCTGTGCTGTGTGGTCGTCAACGGGGAGACGCTGCCCCGGACGGAGGAGCTGATTCAGGCCCTCCACTTGACGGAACCCGGGCTGGCCGGGGTGGTGCTCAATGTCAATACCCAGGACACCAACGTGATCCTGGGCCCCGAGTACCACACCCTCTGGGGCCGGGATTGGCTGGAGGAGGAGCTGTGCGGGCTGCGCTTCCGGCTGTCTGTACCCTCCTTTTTTCAAATCAACCGCGCCCAGACCCAGCGGCTGTATCAGCTTGTAACAGAGTTTGCCGGTCTGACCGGGGAGGAGACGGTGCTGGACCTGTATTGCGGCATCGGAACCATCTCGCTGGTGCTGGCCAGGGCGGCGGGCAGGGTCATCGGCGCGGAGCTCGTCCCGCAGGCCATCGCGGACGCACAGGAGAACGCCCGGCGCAATCAGATCACCAACGCGGAGTTTTTCTGCGGGGACGCCGGCGCGGTGGCGGAGAAGCTGTCCCAGGAGGGCGTCCGTCCCCAGACGGTCTGTGTGGACCCGCCTAGAAAGGGGCTGGCTCCCGAGGTCCCCGCCATCCTGAGCGCCATGGGCCCGGAGCGCATCGTGTATGTCTCCTGCGACCCGGCAACCCTGGCCAGAGACCTCAAGCGCCTGGAGGAGCTGGGTTACCACACCGTGAAGGCTCAGGGAGTGGACCTCTTCCCGCGGACCGCACATGTGGAGACCATCGTGCTGCTGCAAAGAGGAACTCCGAAGAAATTTGTTGGGCCACCGAGGTGATCATATGATGACAGATACATTAGAAGAATTGCGCCAGCTGCTGGAGAAGGCACGGACAGCAGACGCTGAACTGAAACAATTTGGCGCGAAGGACCATCAGTACCAATGGAACCCGCCGGCAGCTTTGGCAGAGGTTGAAGCATTTGAGCGGGATCTCGGGGTCACTCTGCCGGAGGGCTACCGCGACTTTCTCCTCCAGGCAGGCGATGGCGGAGCCGGCCCCTTTTACGGCTTGTTCTCTCTGGAGCAAGTGCGCGGCTGGCTGGGATGGCCGTTGGAGCCGGAGAAGCCGCCTGT